>CAZDYJ010000054.1:0-2521 GCA_964509735.1 uncultured Gammaproteobacteria bacterium | reverse complement strand
CTCCTAGTTTAGAGGGTTTTGAGGCAATATATAATTATCTTTTAAGTTTAAAAAATAGAGATTTTATAAATAAATTATCTAGCAAGTTATTTTAGTTTGAACATCGTCCGCGACCCCGAGCACCTATACAAAAACAAGTAGAAAAGCTCTTTTTTATTGTTTTTAAATTGTGGTATAATATGATTATGAAAAAAGAAAAAATAGTAAAAAATAATAAAATTGCTGTATATCAAGCAAAAAACGGAGCTATTGAGCTACGGGCTGATTTTAATAAAGAAACAGTTTGGGCGACTCAGGCACAAATTGCTGAAATTTTTGATATTGAAAGATCGGTTATTACTAAACATGTTAATAGTATTATCAAAATAGGAGAATTAGACGAAAATTCAGTATGTGCAAAAATTGCACATACTGCCACAGACGGGAAAGTTTATAACGTTAATATCTATAATTTAGACGTAATCCTAGCCGTTGGTTATAGGGCAAATTCTCAAAAAGCAGTAATATTTCGTCAATGGGCAACAAAAACATTAAAACAACATATTACTAAAGGCTATACTATAAATCCCGCTTTAATAAAAAATAATTACCAGCAATTTTTAGAAGCAATAAATGATATTAAAAAACTTATTCCCGGCGATTCAAATATTGATAATATTAGCGTTTTAGAGCTTGTGAGCGCCTTTGCGGATACTTGGTTATCGCTTGATGCTTATGATAAGGATGATTTAGTAGCTAAAGGAGAGACAAAAAAACAAGTTATTTTGACCGCTGAAAAGCTAGGTAAATTTTTAGTTGAATTCAAGAAAGAGCTAATTAGAAAAGGTGAAGCGACGGATATTTTTGGTGTAGAAATTAGAAAAGATGTTTTAGCAGGAATAGTTGGCAATGTGATGCAATCATTTGGCGGAAAAGCGTTATATCCAAGCGTGGAAGAGAAGGCTGCTCATTTATTGTATTTTATAGTAAAAAATCATCCTTTTGTTGATGGAAATAAGAGAAGTGGAGCCTTTGCTTTTGTTTGGTTTTTAAAAAAAGCTGGACTACTTGAGCGTTCAAAAATCACTCCGCCAGCTTTAACCGCTTTGACTTTATTTATCGCCGAAAGTGATCCAAAAAATAAAGAAAAAATGGTTAGAATAGTTTTACAGTTATTAAAACGATAAAATATGTTAAAAGAGGATAAAAAGTATCCCAAAGTAGGAATCGGCGTTATGATTCAAAATAGAAAAGGAGAAGTTCTTTTGGGGCTAAGAAAAGGTTCACATGGCTCAGGGGAATGGTCTTTTCCGGGTGGACATTTAGAGATGGGTGAAACAGTATTTGAAACCGCCAAAAGAGAAGTAAAAGAAGAAACTAATTTAGATATAAATAAATTTGAATTAATTTCAGTTGCTGATGAGATGAGGTATTTAGAAAGTGACGGTAAGCATTACTTAAATATTGGTGTTAAGGCTTTGTATGAGGGTGGCGAACCTGTTAATATGGAACCTGAAAAATGTGAAGAATGGAAATGGTTTAGTCTTGATAATTTACCAGCAAATCTTTTTGAGGGAACAGAGTTGGTTATTAATAACTTTAAAAATAACACTATATATAATTCTTTAAAATAAAAACCTAAAAATCATTTTAAACAAATAATTATGAAGATCTTTAACAAATTAGTCCGAGATAAGATTCCCGAGATTATAGAAAAAGAGGGAAAATTTCCTAAGTTAAGAATTTTAAGCGAGATCGAGTACAGAAAAGAATTACTTAAAAAATTAATTGAGGAAGCAAACGAGGTTATTTCTGCCCAAGATAATAAAGAGGATTTAACTAAAGAAATCGGTGACGTTTTAGAGCTTATAGATTCAATAATTAAAACTTTTAATCTTGACCCGCAAGATGTAACTGACTTGAAAGAGAAAAGAAAACAAGAGAGGGGCGGCTTTGATAAACAGATTTTTCTTGAAAGCGTGGAATAATCGAATGTTATTGAGCGAAAAAAATCAATCTCACAGAAGGCTGTCAGTAAAATGATAGCCTTTTTTCTTTTCAAAAGCTTGCTATAAAACTCTCCTGAAATACCAAGATAATCTCAAATATGTTATAATAATAAAATAAAAATAATAAATTAATTAAAAATCTATGAAAGGCTTTAACACAAACATAGAAAAAGAAACCTTAGAAAACAATAATTTTCGCAAAGTTCTCTATACCGGCCGAAACAGTCAACTAGTTTTAATGAGTATAAAACCGGGTGACGAAATAGGTTCCGAAGTTCATGCTGAAAATGATCAATTTTTTCGCTTTGAACAAGGAAAGGGGAAGTGTGTTATAAATGGTCACGAATATTTAGTAGAAGACGGCTCAGCGATTATCGTTCCCGCCGGAGCTGAGCATAATATAATAAATATTTCCGAGTCAGAAGATTTACGACTTTATACCATATACTCACCAGCTCACCACAAAGACCAGATTGTAAGATTAACTAAAGAAGAAGCGGAAGCAAACGACGAAGAATTTGACGGTCAAACTA
>CAZDYJ010000053.1:0-2800 GCA_964509735.1 uncultured Gammaproteobacteria bacterium | reverse complement strand
ATTTCTTTCTTTTTTTATAAAATAAAATAATACTGGAAAAAAATAAAATTAAACCTAAAAATTGTGCCCCTGGACTATCATCATGCTCGCCAAAAATTATTAAAAAAATACCAAATGACCCTAGTAAAACAAAGAAAACAGAAAATAATATGTTTGTTTTTATTTTTTTATAATTCATATAGCCATATTATACCCCGGTCACTCATTTTTTAAAAGAAAATAAAAAGAGGGGCACTTCTGTTCCCCTCTTATAACTCACATATCAAAATAATCGTCACCAAGCATTCTTGCAGCTTTTTCTGCCGCTAGCTTCTCATCAGGGTATTGGAATCCACTGTCATAGAAGCTCCCCTTTAAAATATCCAGGGCAACTCTATATTGTTTCTTCCTTTCCCCTTCTGGGAGATTACTAAGAAAAAGTTCTATCTCCTTCTTGTCGTTAGGGTTGTTAAAGCTTTTAGCTAGAGCTGACCCTAAAATACCCGCATCTTTTGCTGCAGCAACTATCAAAGCATTTCTTAAAACAATGGAATGCTTTGATGCTCTGATACGTTCAAGAAGCGCTGGCACCTCAGATAGATCAATCCTAGATAAAGCCAAGGAAAAATAGCTTTCCAACATCGTTACGATATCATCGTCTATCATCCGGCTTTTTACTACTTCCATGTTTATAATGAAAGTTTTTACTGGCTTCTTGGAAAAAAACTCTCGGTAAATTTCTACCTTAACCGATTTTCTTAAGTACTTAGACAATAAGATGAAAAAGGCTAAAACAGAAATAAAAAGAACAACGTAGACGATCAGGGCTTCCGGTTTCATGGTTTTTGTTTTTTAGATTAATACTAAGGAGGACTAACAAAAGCTCTCCTTTATACCAGTTATCGTCTTTTCCCAATTGGATGCTTCTTTATAAAATACATATAAGAAGCGGCAAGATAAACTTTTTTTGAAGCCACCACTGACCCAACGTGCAATACTTTGACCTTTGGATAATAAATAACTTTGTATTTATCATCCAAGTGACGGATTCTTAGACAAAGATCTTCTTCTTCCTTGTAAAGAAAGAATTTTTCATCAAAACCGCCAACTTTGTCAAAGATTTCTTTTTCAATTAGGAAAACGGCTCCAGATACCCAGGCACATTCCGACTCCAGATTGCGCTTCATGTAAAAACCAAGGCTAATTTCATTTAGAAACTTCGCCCAGATACCTCTGGATTCCCCATGATCCCAGTATTGATCCCTACCTTTTTCATTGTAGAGTTTAGGGCCAATTACCTTTATTGAATCATTGTTAACAATCCTCCAATAAAGTTGTTTTATAGCCCCGGGCTCTTCGATAACGATATCAGGATTAAGGAGTAATAAGTACTTGGCTTGAGTTTTTTGGGCTAACAAATTATGCCCGCCACCAAAACCAAGATTTTTATTAGACTTATATACTTTCAGCTTGTCTTGCCATAAAGGGAAAAAGAAGTCTTTTAAATTTGACAGGTCATCTTTTGAGTTATTGTCTAAAACATTAACCTCAAAAGACAAATTACTGTCAGCTAAATCAATAAAAACCGACTGTAAACAGTTAATTAAATACTTTTTTGTATTAAAGTTTACAATTTGGACAGCAATATCAACTTTTTTCATTTTTTTTATCTTTAAAAATTAATAATATTTGGTTAATTGTTAAAGCTGCTTAAATTTAAACAAACTTAACAATTAACCAAATTTAATTTTATTTATGAAAGGACTAAATTAAGACAAAAGTATGCCATATTGGTATGATTTTGTCAACAACGGAGTGGGTACATTCAAGTTCGAAGTGCAACACCTGTCATTTCATAATTATTTTATATAATTACCGGACCAGATGCAATAATAATTTTTAACATATATTTAATATTGAATTAATTAATTATCTTATCACATCACTCTAAAGTGATAAAACCCCTATCAAAAATAACTAATTTTTAGAGCTATTTACAAATCACAGAAAATTTATGGTGTTTTATAATAGTTTTAATTATCTATTAATTTTAAGCGCTTCATTTCATCATCCAGAAACATAAGAACCTCCCTTTTTAATTCTTTCCTAAATTTATTAAATCTCTCATAAGGAATAAGCATATTTAAATCTTGATTTAAAATAGTCTCAGTAATGTGTTCGCTGATAAAATCTGATAATTTCTCAAAAAAATCTATTAGGTCTAGCCCTGTTCTTTCAATTATTACACCCTTATTATAACTATAACCGTTAAGAAAAAAATGATGAATATCATAAATGTCGCGACCGGCAATTGAACTATTTCGCTCGAAACGATCGATAATAGCTACTAATTTATTAGCAAACATAGTTGAGACATTTTGACAAATAACTACTCGACTAATATCAGCTAGCTTAATTGCCTCGTAAACATTAGCTTTGGGCGATGGAAAAGTAATGCCTACTTTTAAAGTGTTACGATCTGCATTGTTCTTGGTGGGATATTTTAAGAAAAACTGTGGCACTTTCACACTAGCATCTTTTATTTCTAAATCTAAATTTTTAAAAATTTTTTCAAGCTCATATCTAACTTTTTCCAAATCTTTTTGATTACCAACATAATCAAAATCTAAATCAACTGAAAATCGATCTAAGAATCCAGCCATTGCAGCACAAGTACCACCTTTAAAATATAAATCATGTAAATTATTGTTATCAACAATAGCAATTAAGACTCGATAAAGCCAAGCCTTATGAACTGCATCCTGTGAATTTAAAGTAATCATAAACTTTTATTTATTATAAACGGCTGTTTGAATTCTAT
>CAZDYJ010000052.1:0-2803 GCA_964509735.1 uncultured Gammaproteobacteria bacterium | reverse complement strand
AGGGTCTTCAATAACTTCAGCTAACAAGACGTCAAGAAGAGCTCCTATTTTCGGGTTTGGTTCCATTTTCAAAGAAAACATTATATCATCGCCATTTATCTTTAGCATTTTGACCGAAACTGGATCATTTTGCACTTTTTCCATCATGTATTGCAAGTGGCGTAATTTATAAGGCATGGCTTTTGGGGTTCCTGAGCCAAGACGGTCAGCGACACGCAGATCAATTAAATCTTGTAGATTTTCCTTGCCAACCTTAGCGATCAACCGCCTGACGGAAGCGGCACTCACCTCTCCGACATTATAATAGAACATGTGATTTTTCACAAGATTAACAACCTGCGCTTGATCAACCGCTGAAAATTTAAGCCGAGCCATAATTTTAGCGACTATTTTCGCTCCTAAGTACTCATGATTATAGAAAGTAGCAATACCATCTATTATTTTTCTAGTTTTAGGCTTAGCAACATCATGGAGTAGTGCAGCTAGACGTACTTGCCACTTAGCACTAGGACAATACTTTAAAGTTAAAAGATTATGCTTAAAAACTGGATAAATATGGTGCCTATCTTGTTGTACTAAAACGCCCTGCTCCAATTCCGGCAAAATATACTGCAAAAGTTTACATTCATGAAGAAGACTAACTCCTTCATAAGCGCGCTCAGATTTTAATATCTTTACAAACTCATCTCGTATCCTTTCTTTGGAAACAAATTTTAAGCTGCCAGCTAACTTAACTATTCCACGCTGTGTTTTTGGTTCTAATTCAAAACCAAGTTGAGAATGAAAACGAATAGCCCTTAACATTCTTAGAGCATCTTCTTTAAAACGATCAACTGGTTCGCCAACAGCTCTAATTATTTTAAGTTTTAAATCTTTCTGACCGCCAAAAAGATCAATAATTTCTTCTGGTTTTTCTGGATCAAGCGCTAAAGCATTAATGGTAAAATCACGTCTTTCCAAATCTTTATCAATTTGTGTCTCAAAAATAACCGCATCGGGATGACGACGATCTGAATAACCTTGCTCACTCCTATAAGTAGTTATTTCCACAACATCTAAAACATCTCCTTTATCTTGGTCTGAAGAGGCGGTTTTTCTAATAGGTAATAAAATAGTACCGAAATCATTTTCATATCTAGCATCAGAGAAAATAGTCATTATTTCCTCAGGGCAAGCGTTAGTTGTTATATCCCAATCATTAGGAGTTTTCCCCATTAAAAGATCACGAACACAACCACCAACTATATAAGCTTCAAAGCCAGCTGCTTTTATCTCTTGTGTTACTTTTTTTATATAAACAGGAATCATAATTATTTTTTATTTTTTTGCTTAGTAGTTTTTAAAATTGATCCAGAAGTTTTTTTATATTTTGTTTTGAAAAGTTTATCTTCTAATTTTTCCTTTCTAACGAAGTCGCAATAACCAAGCATTTCCTTATTCTCATGCGCTCGACGCAGTGGTCTATTTTTATCAATCTTATACAATCCTTCCCATCTTTTTTTCAAAATAGCCTTAGTGCTTGGCATCGGTTGCCCACCGCCACCCAAACAGCCACCAGGACAAGACATCACCTCTATATAATGGTATTTTTTTAATTTTGGCAATACTTTATCAATATTGCCGATTCCATTAACTACGCCTACCTTTATCTTTTTTCCTCCTAAAACAAAAGAAGCTTCTTTAAATCCTTTTAAACCCCGTACTTCCTTAAACTCCAAACGCCCCTCTTTATTCCCCTTCTCCCTTAAAAGCTCGCTAGCAGTTCTTAGCGCTGACTCCATGACTCCACCAGAGGCGCCATAGATTGCTGCCGCTCCCGAACCAGAGTTAAAAAGATTATCACTATTTGTATCTTTTAAATTAGGAAAATCTATTTTGTTTTTCTTAAATAAATAGGCAATTTCTCTAGTAGTTAAAACAATGTCTACCAGTGAATTAAATTCTTTTCGACTGGCTTCATATTTTTTAGCTGTGCAAGGAACAATAGAGACTAAAACGATATCTTTTGCTTTTACTTTATGCTTTTTTGCCCAATAGGACTTAATAGCTCCGGCTAAATGCATTTGCGGTGAACGAGCTGATGTTAAATAGGGGATGAGGCCTGGTTGATAAAATTCAACATAAGCAACCCAAGAAGGACAACAAGAGGAGAACATTGGGAACAATGCTTTTTTGTCTTTTATTTTTTCTATTAATTCCTCTGCTTCAACCATGGTAGTAATATCAGCTCCAAAATTAATATCAAAAACACTTTTACATCCCATTTTTTTTAAAGCCGTCACTATCTTCCCTTCGCAATTTTCACCATATGGCATGCCAAATTCTTCTCCTAAGGAAACTCTAACTGAGGGCGCAAACTGAGCAACAACGATTTTATTTTTATTTAACAAAGCTTTTTCTAGTTTATCGCCATGATATTGTTCTTGAGCAGCTGCTACCGGACAGTGTAAAGAACATTGGCCACAATAGATACAAGCTTTATCTTTTATCGGCTCTATCTCTTGTTCAATCCCCTTACCGCTTAACTTTAAGTAACCGATTTTTTGAATAGTAGAACAAACCTCTATGCAATTACGACAATCTATACACTGGCTACCATCAATTTCAACCGCATTGGCGAATTTATATACTTTACGCTTAGCTTTACGAGGAAAAAAACGATTTATTTTTACCTTATACTTAGCTGCTAATTTAAGTAATTCACAATCAAAACGAAAAGTGCAAGTCGCGCACTTTACATCATGTTCGGCAAAAATTAATTCTAAGTTTAGCAAACGGGCTCTAGCAACTCTTTCCGTGTCTG
>CAZDYJ010000051.1:0-2818 GCA_964509735.1 uncultured Gammaproteobacteria bacterium | reverse complement strand
TGAGGGAGATTTTCATTTTATTTTGAAGTATATAAATTTTTATAAAGCACAAAATTCTTTTCTTGATCAAATTTCTCTAAAACAATTTTTCTAGAATTCTGCCCATAATCTAACAATAATTGCTCATTTTTTAAACAAGTAGTTATAGCCAAAGCTAAAACGTCTATATCGCCATAATCAACTAGCTGGCCGTTGTTTTTATCCACTAATCCGTTTAAAGCTTGAATCTTGAAACCGAGTACTGGTAAAGTGCATGACATAGCTTCCAACACAGACAATGGAGCCGTTTCAACTGCCGACAAAAAACAATATAAATCAACTAATGAATATATCTCAGCTAACTGTTCCTGTTTATGAATATATCCAAATTTAAAAACATTTTCTATATTTGAAAACTCTGAAGAGCCAATAACACAAAAACACAATGGTTCATTTTTTAATATTTCCGCCAATTCAATAAAATATTTACCGCCCTTATTCTTATCTCTAAAATTATTAACAACAAATAATACCAATTTTTTATCTAGCGGTAGGTTGTATTTTTTTCTTAAAGCAATTTTATTTTGATGTGGCTGAAAAACGTTAACGTCAACGCCATTAGAAATTAAACTAACTTTTTGTAAACCAAACTCATTTATAGCCTCCTCGTAAAGCCATTGAGCCGGACAAATAAAATTTATATTTTTATACTCCAATATTTCTCTTTTTTTCTTCAACATTAATCTAGAAAATAATGGTAAATAATTTCTAGGGTATTTATATTTATTAACACACTTCCCTTTTAATGTTTTGCAATGTTGGCACCCCATACTATGCGCTGGCAGCCAAGTAAATAACCATTCGTCATGCAAAGTCCAAATTATTTTTATATTTTGTTTGTTTAAATATTCTAGTAATTTAAAAAAATTCAGGTAATACCCATGTAGATTATGAAGATGAATTAAATCGAATTTTTCCCTTTTTATATATTCTATTAATTTAATCGTAGAAAAATAACTACCAAACCCCTCCAGCCCCAAAAATCTCACTAAAAATACATGGATAATAAATTCTATCTTACTGCCAAAATAAAACGTATTCTTTTCTTTCTTAACGCCACCTCTTCCGTAGGCAAAAAACAAAGAAGAACCTTCTATGCCTTGAAATTTCAAAAACAGATCACGAGCAACTTGGGCTGCACCGCCCCTATCAAAAGTTGTATTAATTATTAGTATTTTTTTAGATTCCATTTTATATTCTTGATGTATTGAAAAAACGAAACAAAATCCCAAGAGCCTTTTATTTTTTCTTTAAAATCTTGTAGTGTGTCTTCACTATCAATTCTAATTCTTTTTAGAAATTTTGATGAATAATTTTCTCTATTTATTCCCCAATCAGTTGTACAAATATAAGATAGACCAATTGAATTAAAAAATTTTAAATCAAAAGGGCCTCTGTGTGATTTTTGTCCAAACGGAAACGCATAACTGTCGACTGTTTTGCCGCAACAATTTTCTATCTTATTTATTGATTCAATTAAGCCTTCTCTAAAATCATTTTCAAGTAAAGATGACACCGGCTCATGATTTTTTCCGTGAACACCAAAATCGATTAAACCACTATCATTCATCTCTTTAATCTGGTTTTTAGTTAAGGGCCTTAGACCATTATAAGGAATCCAATCTTTTGTAATATCAAGATTATCAAAAACAAAATCAGAAATTAGAAAAATAGTGGCTGGTAAATTATATTTTTTTAATATCGGGAAAGCATAATCATAATTATCGGCAAAACCATCATCAAATGTTATTACCACTCTCAACTTATCACTCTTATTATTAATTTCTCCCAGTCTTACAACATTAAAATTATTAGATAAATAACTCATTTGCTCATCAAAGTCTTTCGGCGCTGTCGAATATTTATGATTGGGATTAATTGAATGATAGTTCAAAATTAAAACACCTTGTCGGTACCTAACTGGGCAAAATTGACTTAATAAATTTTTTAATAATTTTTTCTTCATTTTTTTGCTATTGCGGTTATAATTAAGGGAAAATTGTCATCATTAAAATTGGTATTTAACTTACTCTCTTCAAAAGATGCTCCTATTAAGAAATTAACTGAAGCAAGAACATTGCCCAGAGAATTAATTGTTAAATTATTTTCCGGAAACGATTGCTTTAAAAGATATGCAAGACTGGCCCTGGTAAACCTCCAATAATCCCCATCTATTCCACCAACGCAATCTATCCTGCCTAAGGCAGGCACGGTAATAAGCAATGCGCCCCCTGATTTTAATATTCGATAACACTCTTTAATGGCTGCCGGGACATCATCTATAAATTGAAAGACTTGAGTCAAAATAATACAGTCATATTGATTATCGGCCATGTTATATAAATTTCTTAAATCACCATAAATAGTCGCCTGATGATTTTTTTGGTCTATATCTAAAATATCGCTTTTGCTAACCTCCCCTTCTCCAAATTTATTAGTATAATTATTATTCAAAAGCTCTAGACAACTCCCCTTTATCAAGCCTTTATTGGAAGATAAAAAATTTTCAATATAATAACGGTCAATAGGAGTCCCGCGATCTAAGCCGTAAACATTACTGAGAGGTTTTTTGTTATTTAAAATTAAATAAAACATTCTTGGTCTTATTACCTTATTAACGAAAAACCTTATTTTCTGTAAAAAAAAGAAAACAATTTTATTTTGTTTAATTTTTTGTTTTAGTGAAAAAACCATTTTAAATTTATTTATATTTTCCCAAATAGATTATTAAAACCTCTTTTTTCAAAAGAATCTACCCAGCTATCATCAGATAAATTAA
>CAZDYJ010000050.1:1627-2914 GCA_964509735.1 uncultured Gammaproteobacteria bacterium | reverse complement strand
AAAAAAGGAGTTCTATTGAACTCCTTTGAATTTAAAAATTATTCTTCAACATCGGAAAATTCGTCATCCTTCTTTTCTTCTTTTTTTTCGCTTTCTACTTTTTTTTGCGGTTCTTTTACTTCTTCAGTAATTCCCATCGATGACAATAATGATTTTCCCAGAGGTGATTGAGCAAACGCTTCAACCATCGAGGCCATATTGGTGCCACCTTTGGCAGTAAACACATCCATGACATTCTTCATGCCCGAATTAACATCACCAGAATTTGAAATAATTTTCAAATCTGCTGATTTCAAGGCTTCGGCCTGCAAGCTACCAACAGCCAAATAGGCTTTGATGCCTTCAATGGCAGTCAAATACTGCTGATAGGCCAGGTTTTCGCCGATTTCCTTAGCTAATTTAATTGAAGCATCAACCGGAGCAAGTTGCATTTGTTTTTCTGCTTCTGCTCGGGCAATACCTTCAACTTTAATACCCTCGGCTTCACGTTTTTTGGCATCCAGATTACCCTCGGCAATAATTACCGTAGTTTCTTTTTGCTGATTCGCGGTAACAACCTGCTCATCTTTGGTAATTTCAGCCAATTTCACTTTTTCAACACGCTGAACTTCCATTTCACGCGATTTTGTTTCTTTGGCTTCCAAGGAAATTTCCTGCTTGGATTTTTCTTGGCAGATACCAACCACTTTTTCTTTTTCAGCGGTTCTTTTGCCAATTGCCTCTTCGGATTCCTGCTCACGGATTGCCACAATTTGCTCTGCTTCAATTTCAGCGGTACGGGCGGTTTTGTTGTTGTTAGCAACCTCTGTTCGACTTTCCATTTCAATATGAGAAGTCTTTTTGGCCATGATGTTAGAGATGACTTTTGAATCATGTCCATCTCGAATATCCATCAATTCCATTGATTTAACCGACTCAACTCCCCATTCGGACAACTGTTCTCTCACCTCAGCGGTAAATTCATTGCCAAATTTTGAACGTTCGAGCATAATTGAATCAATATTGTCAGAGGCTAATACTTTACGGACTGCTCCTTGAACGATTAAAGATAGCTGATCTTCAAGTTCGTGAACACTCTCAACTCTTTGAGCAGCCTTGCTAGTGTCCTTAATTCGAAAAAAGGCGGTTACATCAACCATGAACGGCACTCGGTCTTTGTCATAAGCTTCATAGTTTTTCAAAGACAAGTCAAAGTTGGAAACCGGCAGTTTAATTACGGTAACACCGAAATACGGAACCCAGGAAGGCCAAGCGTAATATACGTTCTTTCCTTCTTGTCCGGTACCA
>CAZDYJ010000050.1:0-1617 GCA_964509735.1 uncultured Gammaproteobacteria bacterium | reverse complement strand
TGCTCTGAACAATGTGAACCATGTTCGTATGAACCACCACGCGGTAAATAAACAGTAAAAATAACCAAAAAAGAAAAATACCACCAGCAACATAGGCTAGTACAGAGAAATTTGCAAAATTTTCCATGTTTAATTTTTAAATTGTTTAACGTACGATTACTTTCTAACGCCTTGTCAGAAAGGTCACTAAAATAGCGACTGATTAATATAAACTATTTTTTATTTTTTATCAAGAGCAAGATATAAGTAATTAAAAAAATTATTTGTCAATATTGCAAAATAATGCTATAATTTGAATATTATTATTAAATGCTTTTAAAAAGCATACATAAAAGAATATGAAAATTCTAAAAACTTTAGCACTAATTCTAATTGTAATTGGTGGTTTAAATTGGGGTTTAGTTGGTTTTTTTCAATTTGACCTAGTAGCAGCAATTTTTGGAGAAATGACTACTGTTTCTCGAATTGTTTATGCTCTTGTTGGTTTAAGCGCTTTATTTACAATTGTTAAATTACCAAAAGTAAGTAAATAGTTGAAATATAAATTTAAAACAAAAAAACAGGCTCTCTTTTTGAGCCTGTTTTTTAATATAATTAATTTTAATTTATTAATGACTCTATATACGGCTTTATAGAGAGTTGTTTTTTTATAGAATTATTAATTTCAAAAGCTATTAAATTCCCAAAAACAAAATCGGGTAACTCCTTTAAGTAAAGAAAATCTTTTTTTGATTTAACCAAATGCATATCAATATTGGTTTTGGGATCATAGCCACTAAGATGATTACACTTAAATAATTTTAAATCATTTCTCCTATCATAAACATACTTATAATCTTGATTATTTAAAACAGATTGTTTCTTGTAATGCGCTAAATCTACACAAAAACCACCAATTTTTTCCACTTTTACATTCTTCGCTACATAATCATCAGTAGACATCTCTAAATACATTTTTTTAAAGAATCCTTGCCAATTATTAATAACTTCAAAATGATCTTCGTGAATAGTAAAATATTTAACATTATATCTTTTATTTAACATTTCTATTTCCTCGCGACTCATATCAGATCTCAAATGGACCAATGGAATACTTTTAATATCAGATTTTTTAAGAGCTATATAAACCTTATCACGTTCGATCTTTTTTAGGCGTTGTATAAACAAAGCTGCTTCCTCTATTTTAAATTTGTCTAATTCAATTATTTTAGCCAAACATTCTTCAAAATTATCCCCTGTTATGCTAAGAATTATTTTATACTTTTTCATGAATATAATTATTTTAATTAGTATATATGTAAATTGTATCAAATAATTCTAAAAAGATATATATTTAATTAAAAAGAGCCTAAAGTATAGGCTATTTTAAAAAGCAGACTACTAGACTCAAATATTTATATAGCAAATTTTAAAGCTTTTATAAGATTTTTTTACTAGTGACTTTAAGTAAGTGAGTTGGCTCCGATACTAAATTGTCTTGGCGGAAAGAATGGGACGTAGCTGGAACGGTTTTAGTTATATAAAAATAACATCTTTTTAAACTGAAATGAAGCTTCTTACTTATTTAACCTCAATTGTTTAGCATTTTTAGAGCTAATAACTGATTTCCCAGTTTGT
>CAZDYJ010000049.1:0-3005 GCA_964509735.1 uncultured Gammaproteobacteria bacterium | reverse complement strand
GCATATAATTTATTATTAAAAACATCAAAAGAAAAAATATAAGATTCAGAAGAATCATAAGATTCACTCCAAGTAGAACCATCAAAAACAAAAACTTTACCATTTGGATTAGTTCCAGCATATAATTTATTATCAAAAACAGCTAAAGAACGAATATAAGTTTCTGTTGAATCATAGGATTCACTCCAATTAGAACCATCAAAAACCAAAACTTTACCATTTGGATTAGTTCCAGTATATAATTTACCATTATATTCAGCTAAAGAAAAAATATTAGTTTCAGTAGAATCATAAGATTCACTCCAATTAGAATCATCAAAAACAAAAATCTTGCCACTTGAACCACCAGCATATAATTTATTATTAAAAACAGCTAAAGTATAAATATAAGGTTCAGAAGAATCATAAGATTCACTCCAATTAGAACCATCAAAAACAAAAATCTTACCATTTGGATTAGTTCCAGCATATAATTTATTATTAAAAACAGCTAAAGTATAAATATGAGATTCAGAAGAATCATAGGATTCACTCCAATTAGAACCATCAAAAACCAAAACTTTACCATTTGGATTAGTTCCAGTATATAATTTACCATTATATTCAGCTAAAGAAAAAATATTAGTTTCAGTAGAATCATAGGATTCACTCCAAGTAGAACCATCAAAAACAAAAATTTTTCCTCCATTTCCAGTTCCAGCATATAATTTATTATCAAAAACACCTAAAGACCAAATATAAGTTTCTGTTGAATCATAAGACAATTCCCAATCAGAAGCAGAAACTACTCCAATAAATAATAAGAAAAATACTAAAACTAATAAAATAAACTTTCTCATAATAACCAATAATAATAAGGCAGTTCTAAAATTTAAAACTTATTATCCTCATAATTTTTTAAAAATTCATCAGCAGTTAAACAATTTTTTAAAAAATTATCATCATTAGAATATATTTCTGTTAATTTAATTAAATAATCTATATTAGCTGTTACATTAATTTTTTTTAAAAAATAAAATTTAGATTTTTTGTCCTGTAAAACATAAACCAAATTTTTTTGTTTTAAATCTTTAAAAAAATAATGAATAACATCTCTACTACAACCTAATTCTTTGCGTAATGTCGTAATTGAATGCGGTCTTATAATTAAAGAAGAATACGCATTAATAATAATATTTCTTGTTGATTTTCTACCCACATCATCGCCTTTTTTGAATTAAAATAATTCGTTATGGGGTTCAATAATTCCCACGCTAATTGTGATTGTTAATTCTCCATTTGCAGATTTGTCTAAACTTAAAAAAACATTTTCGCAATTATAAATTTTTTGAAGTTTTTTAATTTCGGAATCTAAAAGTTTAACTGTTTCTGTTTTGTTTTTTTTATATTTTTTTGAAAAAAAATCTTCCATTTCGTTTGTCCATCTTTTCATATTGTAACCTATTATTTTTGGGGTTTAGTTGTGGGTGTAGTCGCACAGAGGGGGGCGACCAATGCACTTAATTGTTATTATTCCCCACAACTTAATACCCCTTAATTATATATTAATATTGTAGTATTTATATCTTTGGTTGGAGCAAAAATGCTTTCGGCAAAAATTGTCCGCCTTTATATATTTTTTTTTCAAAAAAAATTCTTTCGCCTTTAGGAACATATGCCCTATTTATTTTGTTAAATTCAACTTTTTTTTCTGCCATAAAAAAATATTCAAAAATTTTTCTACCGAGAGCGTCTTTTGTTCTTTTTCCGTTGATAAATAAAGCGTCCCAATAATCTTTATTAGTCACATTTTTTTTTGAAACATTTTTAAAATTTTCATAATTGTAAGCTCCGCCTTCGGACAAAATTTTTTCTATATTAACTTCAGAAAATGCCCTGCCATAAAATCCAGCATATTTTTCCATTGACTCTTTATTATTCATATTATCCCTTTTTGTTATTATTATTATGTCTTTTGCTTTTATTATTTTTTGTCTTCAATGGTGTTTGGTAATGATGGAACTCACACATACCAAAATCGTCAAAATCATAAGTAGTTATTTTTGGAAAATCTGCGATTAAAGTATGATAAACATAATAATGTGCGTTGCTATTTTTTGTTTTATTATTAATTATTTTTTCTGGAAACATTGCCTTAAATTTTGGTGCTGATTTAAAGATTAATCCAGACGATTTATAAAATTTTGGCGAAATTCTTAAAACTTGTGTTTTGTGTTCTGTTTTTGTCGCGATGTCTATAAAATCATTATCTACATCGCAGAGTTTTAAGTATTTTTGAATTTCTTCTTTTGTTGTTTTTGCAAAATTAATCGCGTGATAACTTCCGACTATTGAGCCGTTTATTTCTTGTTCTTCCCCCGATTGCAAAATAAAAAAGTTTGTAAATTTGTCAGGAAATTTTTTTAATAAATTTTTTAAATTTTTGATTAATAAATCATAATATATATCATCATAATCGGCAAAAAATATATATTGCATATCTTCCGTTCGGTTAGTTATGCCGTAACAAAATAATTCAGGATTCATTAATTTCGCTATTCGCAACACATAATCCTTTTGTTTGTATTGTATTACTTGTCTGGTTCCATCTAATTTTTTAAATTCTAAATTTAGAATTTCGTTTTTTGGAATTTTTAAAAGTTTTAATGCTTTTGCGATTTCGTTTTTTGTGTTGAATGCTGGTCTGTATGGATTCGTGCAACTCATTCACTCGCCTCTATGTCGCTTAACAAAAGCAAAGTATGTTGATTAAGTTCATAATTTTGTCTAACAAAATTAATAAATTTAGTTATATCTTCTTGGTTTATTGTTATGGTTTTGTTGAGGGGATTTATTGTAATTAATCGCAGACAATTCATATAATTCAAATACACTTTAAAATTATTTTGTGCTATGGGCAACCCACCTAATACTCCGTAAGTTTTGAATGTTTCATAATTTATTTTATTTCCAATTTTTTGTTTTTTTAAAAAAGATAAAAATTCTAAAATTTTTAATTGTGTTTG
>CAZDYJ010000048.1:1696-3280 GCA_964509735.1 uncultured Gammaproteobacteria bacterium | reverse complement strand
CCGATAGTTTTTTAAAAATTCTTTAAAAATTGGGCTGTTAAAAACTTTTAAGATAAGGTATAATTTTATTAAGAAATAAGATTAAATTTATTTATGAGTGTAGATGAAGAGCTTTTAGCCGCCCAAAAAGAATCGTCTGGATCAGAAAGTGATAGCGGTGATTCTAATTCTAATGAACAAGAGTCATCCGATAGAGCTTCTCAGTTAGCTTTGGCTAAAAAAGCTGCTTCTGAAAAAGAAACTAACGCTGGACAAGATCCAAAATCACTAAGAGAGGCTGTCCAAATGGAAAAAGCTAAAAAATTAGCTGAGGAAAAAAAACAAGAAGATGAGGGGGAAAAACCAAACCCGATTAGTATACAAACAGCATCTCTACTTCGCTCTGCTTGGATGAATTTACTTGCCAGTCTTGGCACTTCGCTGCTTTGGATAGATGTTCATGTTTTAGGTTCAAGTGTTTTAGGTAAAATGTTTTGTAAGCCAGGTGAAGAATGGGCCATGCAAGCCGGTGGAGCTTCCGCTAAAGAGGTGAAAAAGAAATCAAAAATGCTAAAGCTAATTGAGCCCATGGGTATTGCTTGTTGCAATCTTGGTTGTTTGTTGGTAATAATCGCTATTTTAGTTGTTATTTCTTTAATCGCTTCCATCTTTAGTCCGGATATATTAAAAGTTCTCTGGGAATTAGTTTCTACTATGTTTACAATGCTTGTAAAGTTAATAAAAGGATAAATTAAATTAAAAAAAATGAAAGCTTTGTTTAAAAAATATTTAAAAATAAATATTTCCCAAAAAAAAGTTAAATTTTTTTTGTTGGTTTTTGTTGTATTTGGAATTTTTTGGGCAGCTCCGCCAGCTGAAGCTAACTGGGCGGCTGGAGTAGTAGCTAATATTTTAGGAGTTATTATTGGTGCACTAGGCCTTGTTTTAACTTTAGCAATTAGAGGATTAATTTATATTGCTTCTTATTCTTATTTTTTAGATTCAGGGGCCGTGAGTTATGGTTGGGTTTTAGTTCGTGATATTTGTAACATGTTTTTTGTGGTTGTTCTTTTGATAATTGCTTTCGGAACAATTTTACATATTGAACAATATAATTATAAAAAATGGCTGCCCAAGTTAATTATGATGGCCATTTTAATTAACTTTTCCAAAACTATCTGCGGTCTACTTATTGATGTTGCTCAGGTAGTGATGCTTACTTTTGTTAATGCTTTTAAGGGCGTGGCTGGCGGATCAATGACTACTATTTTAGGTATTGAACAGATTTTACAGTTTGATAAAAATAGCACTAGTACTATTTCTTTTTGGACAGTTGTTAGTGCTTATTTATTGGGCATAATTTATATAATCGCCGCTCTTATTGTAATTGTTACCATGATGATAATGTTAGTTGTTCGCGTGGTTATGATTTGGATTTATGTTGTCTTATCACCTTTAGCTTATTTAACATACGCCTTTCCAGGCGGACAAAGCTTTCATAGTCGTTGGTGGAAAGAATTTATTAATAATTTAATTATTGGACCAGTTTTGGCATTTTTTATTTGGTTGTCTTTTGCTGCTTTAGCGGCTGATAATGTAAGAGAT
>CAZDYJ010000048.1:0-1596 GCA_964509735.1 uncultured Gammaproteobacteria bacterium | reverse complement strand
CCCGCTTCTCTTATTAAATTCGTTATTGCTATTGGTATGTTAGTTGGTGGTTTGAAAATTTCTCAAGAGTTTGGTGGTGCGGCTGGTAGTGTAGTTGGAAAAGGTATGGGTGCATTAAGTACGGCTGGTAAAATTGGCATGGGTGGTGTCGCAGCTGTTACTGGTTATAGAGCGGCAAAAGCCATTACTGGAAATTATATGGCTGCTCGAAAAGCTAAGAGAGAAGAGGGGTATAAACTAACGGCTACAAAAATGGCTGATAAGGTTGGAAATGTTAAAAAAGCGGTTGGCGAAAAAGTATCAGGAACACTTGGACAAGGAGTTAATAAATTACAAAGTGTTGTAGGTTTGAAATCTGCCGGCAGAAAAGCTGAGAAAGATTTAAATGAAGCTAGTCAAGAAAGAGTTGAAATTGAACAAATGAATAATAGTTTGAGTAGAAAAAGTGGCGATATTAAATTAAATGATACAGATAATTATACATATGATAAACAGGCAAAAAACTGGGTTAATAAAAGCAATCCTCAAGATATAAAAACGCACGAAGAAATGGAAACACTTACTCGCAAGAGATCAGAAGATTTAGATGTAAGTGCTAGTGAAAAAGAAGAGAGAGCACAAAAAAATCAAAATAAACAAAGAAAAATAGATAAAGCTGTAAAAATTGGTTTAGGAGCAGCAGCTGTTACCGTCGGAGCTTTAACTGGAGGAATTCCTGGTGCTTTAGTAGCTGGTGGAATAGCAACAGGCGCATTAAATGCTAGCAAAGCAGAAAAATGGGGAGACACAGATAAAGGAATTGGCTCAAGTTGGAGGGTAAATCAATTAAAAGAAGAAAAAGAAAAATTATCAAAAAGTGGTAATTCAGAGATTTTAACCAGGATGGATGATCAAAAAGGCACTGCTATGTCTCGAGCCGCGGCTGCCATGGAAGCTATGGAGAGAGGCCTCCTTTCTTCAAGTCAAGCTAAAATGAAGAAAGAACAAATAAAAAGAGATCTTGGGGGATCAAATAAAGATGGTAGTTTTAAAGATAAAAAGGTTGGTAATTATTTTGAATCAGTGGCTGAAAAATCTAATATTTCTGCCACTAAAACATTTGAAAATTTAAACAGCAAGGACAATAATATAAAGGCTGAAGCTGAAAAAGAAATTAGAGCAGACATAGAAGGAGGTTCTTTAACCTTGGACAAACTGGATTCTGGTGCAATTAAATCAATTGGACAAATTATTGCGACTTCAATGAAAACAAAAGATTTTGCTGCTCAATTTTCTAGCATTAAAGATCAAGGCAAAAAAGGTGAAATTATTAACTCTTTGAAAGCAGCAGCCACTCGTGATACAAGCAAATTAACTGGCATAGAAAAAACCAATGCCGAGGCCGATAAATTAGAGGCTATGAAAAAATTAGCTAGAGTTACTAATCTTGATCAGGTTTCTAGTTCAAAAGATGAGCAGCATAAAATTTTGGCGGATTTTTCTTTCAGCGAGGTGTCAGATATTTTTACTAACGGAACAGCCGCTCAACAAAAAGCCATTACAGATTCTTTAGCTGGAATGACAAGAGAAGAAAAGATAAAAGTTTTTGTAAACGCC
>CAZDYJ010000047.1:0-3333 GCA_964509735.1 uncultured Gammaproteobacteria bacterium | reverse complement strand
ATGTTTTTTTGATTTTATTGGTAAATAATATTTTTTTAATATTTTATTTTCCGTATCACTAAAATCCAATAGTTTTGTCGCAATTACTAATTCTCCATTATTTTTTAATATTTTGTTCAATATTTGAAAAATATCGTTTAAATTGCTAATATTATTAAAGGTGTAGCACGAGAAGGCGAAATCAAATTTTTTGTCACTATCGGCCAGATTGCCAATATCCGTTCCAAGGAGTTCAATTTTGTCGTCAAATTTTTTAGATCTTTCTTCAGCAATCTCAACCATTTTTTTACTTGAGTCAATTCCGGTCACCATGGCTCCGCGTTCAGCCATTAATCTATCCCACCTTCCTTCGCCACACCCGATGTCTATAACTTGTTTATCTTCTAAATTTTCAGGTAGCATTTCAAAGGTTTGGCGTATCAAATTATCAGGATTTTCCTTTAAATCAGCAGACTCGTTTATTTGAGAACTATAGTTAATTGCATCATTCTCGGTGTATTCTAACGGTGTGTTTCTTAATCCAAATTTATTAATTAATTCTTCTTCTGGATTTTTTTTAAAAAAATTATTTTCTATCATAAAAATATGGAAAAATATAATAAAATATACTCATCTTCTAATGTTAGCGAAGATATCAAACCCAGTCAAATTTTAAGTATTATCTGGAAGAATTTTTTGCCAAGCAGTAAAATCCTTGATTTAGGCTGTGGCCAGGGAATTGATTCACTGTTTTTATCTAAAAATGGTTTTTCGGTTACCGCTATTGATAGTTCGGATGTGGCCATTAATCAAATAAAAATTAAAAAAGACGAATTTAAGCTCGATAATCTAGAATTGATTTGTGGCGATATTAATGATTTTAATTTGAAAAAAAATAAGTATCAGGTGATAATATGTCGTAATGTCCTAAATTTTTTAGATAAGGGAAAAGCTCTGAAAATACTAAATAGTCTAAAAGACAACATTCAAAAGGGCTCTTATATTATTATTGAGATTTTTACCAAGGATGATCCTAGTTTTCTCTCGGATAATAAATTTGCCAACTACTTTGAAGAGCAAGGATTATTGAATATTTTTTCCGGCTATAAGATATTTTATTATCTGGAAAATATTATATTGGATCCAGGGCATCCAGGTTTTCCTAATCCGCATAAACATGGAGTGGCTAGGATAATCGCCCAGAAGTAATTTTGCTAATTTTAAATAGTTTGATTTAAAAAAGTTCGAATAGCGTCCCTAACACCCCGCCATGAATAAATAGGGCGCTTTTTATTTGCCAGTAAAAAAAAGGGGGGGTGTAAAATGTAGATATAATTAAACTAATAAAAAAATATGTCAAAGATAGACTGGTTTTCAGCTTTAGAAAAAATAAAACCGTTTTTATTTAAAATAGAAACACCAAGTAGTTCTGGTACAGGATTTCAGATTTATTTATCAGTTGGCAGTGATTTATGCGCAGTGGCAACAGCTGGTCATGTAATAAGTCATGAGGATGACTGGGAAGAGCCAATAAAATTAATTCATAATGAATCAGGTAGGTCAGTGTTACTTAGAGTAAAGGATAGAGCAATTTTTAGATACGATAACGATACTGCAGTAATAGTCTTTAGTAAAAACGAATTGCCTATAAAAGAAATGCCCCTAAAATTAATAAAAGAGAGGTCTCTTTTAAAGCAAGGAGTAGAAGTCGGTTGGTATGGTTTCCCTTCAGTCTCTATCAATAGTTTGTGTTTTTTTGCTGGTCATATTAGTTGTCAGCCCGGGGTGGATAAATATTACTTGGTTGACGGGGTTGTTATTAATGGGGTAAGCGGTGGTCCAGTTTTTTATATTACTAAAGAAAGTGATATTATATTCGCAGGTATTATATCTGCGTATATTCCAAATCGTCGTTCTACAGGAGAATCACTCCCTGGGCTAGGCGTTGTTAGAATAATAGATAAATGCCAAGAAGTTATACAAAATCTTCAGAATCTTGAAGAAGCTAAAAAGAAAGAAGAGGAAGAAGCAAAAAAGAAAGAAGAGGAAGAAGCGAAAAAGAAAGAAGAGGAAGAAGCAAAAAAGAAAGAAGAGGAAGAAGCAAAAAAGAAAGAAGAGGAAGAAGCAAAAAAGAAAAAAAGAAAACTAAAAAAACAAAGTAAACAAGTAAAAAGTCAAATTAATTAAATTTATTATGATTAAAGAATTGTTATTTAATATTAATATATGGTCAGCATTTTTGGGGTTATTGGGGTCAATATTAATTTTCTTTTTTGGATTGCCTCCAAATGTTAATCCTAGTGGATTAGTAGGTTTAGCTTTAGAGCAAGAAAACGAAGAGGAAAAAAAGCGTGGTAAACAATATAAGCAGTTAAGTTATATAGGATTATTTTTTTTAATACTATGTTTTTTATTGCAGTTTATCAGTTCTGTAAAAACATCTTTAAATTATTAGAAAATATTAGCGCTCCGACTACATCCCTGCCTCTCCGCAGATTGTAAATAGCCCTAAACATGGGCTATTTTTTGTAGGGAGAATTGAACTTTGGAACGAGTGGTGCTAATATTAAAGTAAATAGTAAAAATATAAAAAAAGTAAAAATTTTTTGGTATTTATTAAGTATAATTCCGATTATCGTTCTGGTATTAGGCTATATTTTTCCTGTCCAGTTTTTTTCTAACCAAGAATCAATCAGGCAATTTGTTAGTCAATTTGGAATTTTTGCACCTCTAGTTTTTATTATTCTCCAAACATTACAAGTCGTAATTACCCCGATTAGCCATTACTCTGTTTCGATTGCGGGTGGCTTTATTTTTGGACTCTGGCCTGGCTTCTTTTATAATTTTATTGGCAGAGTTATCGGAACGGCTATTGCTTTTTACCTCGGTAGAATACTAGGAAGAAAAATAATTAAACATCTTGTAAAACCAGAAACAGTTAAGAAGTATGATTATTTTTTTGATAAAGGAAAATTATTATTATTTTTAGCTTATTTTCTACCGTTATTTCCAGATGATGAAATTTCTTATTTAGCAGGTTTTTCAGCTATTCGTCCACGGGTATTCTTGACTTTAATGTTTATCGGTCATATTAGCGGAAGTTTAAGTCTTGCTTATATTGGAAGCGGTATTAAATCAATGAAAGAACCAATGTTTATTTTTCTTTCCTTAATAACTTTGGTCGGAGGAATTTTATTTGTTCGGTATTATAATAAGAAAATTAAGAATAATCAGCCAAAAAATACTAATGAATTAGTAGGGTGAGTTAAAGGTTTTAAAGAATAACCATTTTCAGTGCGTCCCCGCCTCTCCGCAGTAAGTCAAAAATAAGGTTAAGCCTTATTTTTTGGTGTC
>CAZDYJ010000046.1:0-3380 GCA_964509735.1 uncultured Gammaproteobacteria bacterium | reverse complement strand
TCTTATCCATTTTATTTACAAAACAAAGACGAGGAACTCTATATTTATCAGCTTGACGCCAAACAGTCTCAGACTGTGGCTCAACGCCAGCCTGACCGTCAAAAACAGCCACAGCACCATCTAAAACACGCAAAGAACGCTCTACTTCAACAGTAAAGTCAACGTGTCCTGGGGTATCGATAATATTAATTTTATTATTCTTCCAAAAACAAGTGGTAGCAGCGGAAGTAATAGTAATACCTCTTTCTTTTTCCTGCTCCATCCAATCCATATCAGCCATTCCTTCGTGAGTTTCGCCGATTTTATGCTTCTTTCCGGTATAGAAAAGAACACGTTCGGTAAAAGTAGTTTTTCCGGCGTCGATATGAGCCATGATACCAATGTTTCTAATGTTTTCTAAAGAATAGTCTCGGGACATATTTTATAATTAATTTATATTTTTTTGAGAATTGCTTAACAGAGTATTTAGCAAATAAATAAGTTTATTTTGAAATGAAGTTCAAGAAATAAACGAGGAGTGAAACGAGCCGTATTTATAATACGGTGAGTGAACTCCGGAGTTTATGACGCAGAAATTCGCCCAAAAGCGATTTATCTTGAGAAGTGAGCAAAAGCTTTATTCGCCTCAGCCATCTTATGAACAGTCTCTCTTTTTCTAGCAGCTGCTCCTTCGCCATTTGAGGCATCTAAGATTTCATAAGCTAATTTCTCAGCCATAGATTTTCCTTTTCTATCAGTAGCGGCCTTAATTAACCAATTACAAGCTAGAAAATAACGACGTTCACCACGGACCTGAAAAGGAACCTGGTAGTTAGCGCCGCCAACACGTTTACCACGAACTTCAACTAAAGGAGAAACTTTTTTAATCGCTTTGTTGAAAATATGGCGCGGGTCTTGCTTAGCTTTATCTTTTAATATTTCAAAGGCATCATAAACTATGCTTTCAGCTACAGTTTTTTTACCGCGCTCCATAACATAATTAATAAACTTAGCGATACTAATATCGCCGTATTTTGAATCGCCTTCAATATCTCTTCTTGGTGCTTGTTTTCCTCTCATATTTATTATTCTTTATATTATCTTATGATTTTGCTTCCTTAGGTCTCTTAGCGCCGTAGCAGCTTCTTCCCTGTCTTCTAGCGTCAACACCAGCTGCATCAAATACACCGCGAACAATTTTATATCTAACACCAGGAAGATCTTTAGTTTTTCCGCCTTTTATTAAAACGATAGAGTGTTCCTGTAGGTTATGTCCCATACCAGGAATATAAGCGGTCACTTCCATTCCGTTAGACAAACGAACACGAGCAATTTTTCTTAAAGCAGAGTTAGGTTTTTTAGGAGTAGTCGTGGTTACCTTTAAACAGACGCCTTGTTTAAAAGGAGCGCCTTTAGCGATTTCTGTTTTTTTGCGGTGCAAGGAGTCAAGATTAACGTGAAGAGCTAATGACTTTTTTCGAGCCACTATTTTCTTTCTTCCCTTTTTTACTAATTGATTAACGGTTGGCATAAGATATTTATTATAAACTCAACTTTTATTTTACACAAAAAAGATTCCTGATCATTCAGGTTCATTTATTTGTTTTTTTAGTACTAATTCAATTTAACAAAACTAAAAAGATAAGTCAAGGTTTTTTATAAAAAAATTAAGCTGACAGAGCTCTTCCTCCTAAAAGCTTTTCTTCTAAGGAAAAAACTACCAATTTTTCGTACTCTTCAATTCTGCTTTTAAAGATATTTTTAGACAAATTATCGCCTGTTTTAGAGCTATTTAAAATCTCCCTTTCTTTCTCTGTAATAGTTATAAGGACATCGGCTTTTTGTGATTTTTCATCTAAACCATTATTTAGATCAATTAAAGACCGAGCGATTTCTTTGTCATTTTGGGCGTCATATAATTTAAAGAAAAAATCAATATAATAATTTTTATTTAAATCATTGTCACCGACAGCTGAAAATAATTTCAACTTAAAATCAGGACCAAAATTTTCCTGCACTTTTTTAAAAATGGCTGAGCTAAAATAAGAACTGGGATTTTCCGGGTTTTCTTTTTGGCATTTTTCAATTAATTCAATTGATTTTTCTAGACTTAAAAAATCTTTATTTTGATGACCTGACTCTAAAAGCAATTCATTATATAATTCTTGAAATTTTTTAGAATCACTTAAGCCGATAAAATCTTCTTCCAAGCTTTTATTTGATTCTAAGTAATTATTAATTTTTTGCTCAAAAAAATTAAAGGATTTTTTAAACATATTATTAAATTTATAAGTTTATTTTAACATAAAAAATCAGCTTTTTGAATGCTTGGGCTTGACTTTTTTTGATAAATATGCTATAATATGGGCATAGTTAAAATTTGAATTTCGAACCTTAAAAAATTATAAAATGAAAAAAAATGTTTTTTTCCTAGTATTTGCGGTTATTGTTCTGTTTTTTTCGGCCTGTTCTGAGTACGATGACATTTTGGACCAAGAAATTGACAGCGAAATTGTCATCAAAATGTCAGTTCCTGGTGATGAGAGTGGTGAGTTTAAATCCGCCATGATAAATGACCCGATTCAAAACGGGGATACAGTTGATATTTATGATTTAAAAAGCATGAATATTGTGTTTTCCGCTGAAAATCAGACCGGTAAGGATTTACCTGGCATGTGGCACATATCCTTATGGGACTGCGACAATGATACAGAAAAAATCCATTTATCAAATCGCCCTAAAGAATTTTTTACGAATTCGAACCTGGCCTCAATTAAGCCTAGCGTCTTTGGTTTGTATTTAATTAGTTTTGAATTCAAAGGAAAAAATTTCATGTTCTTTTTAAGGCACAAAGGTTTGCCGGGCACAATTGGTGATGGACATGAAAACAATTATGCCTTTAGAATGGAGGCGATTGATGTCCAAGACATTACAAAGGACTGGGAAACGCGAAAAGCTTACACCCTCTATCTACAAGTCAATTTTGATCAGTTTGAGGGTTGGGGAGAAAGCGATGGAATGAGTCCAAATAATCCTGAGGAATGGAAAGCTCTTCTTTTCTGCGGTGGTGATAATTTCTTTGAAACTTCGAACGGACAAATTCTTAACGCCAAAAATTTTAAGCTAAGAAAGTGCCGTTACACCAGCGAAGAATATGTATGTTTCACGTTCTTTCCCGAAGAAAACCCGGCCATTGATTTTTATGGTGGTGGTAAGAATTACCGTGTTCAATTCTACGCTGGAGAATACGGTGAAAGCTGGTGGACTTTTTCATCGGCATACCATAGTAACTGGAACTTAGGTTTTGGCAGTGAAATCCAATTCCTAATGCTTTAAATTTAAAAACATTTAGCCTGACAGTAAAAGCCCGAAGCTTTAATAAAGTTTCGGGTTATTTTTTT
>CAZDYJ010000045.1:0-3520 GCA_964509735.1 uncultured Gammaproteobacteria bacterium | reverse complement strand
AAAAACCCAAAAAATATCAAACAAAATTATTTGTTATAAAATAAAGGCCCTAGAAATGATGGCAAGGATAGCAACAAAAACATCCATCAACCGCCTTATACTTCGCACGAGCCGCTTCTATGGCCTCATGGCAGGTGTCAAAAGCACCGAGGTACTCGGCGTTTTCTTGGTCCGGGAAATATTCACAGTTAGCAACGTGAACCTCGTGCTCACCGGAATCCTGGGCGTTTTTGTTAACATAATAAAGACTCATATATTTAAAGGGTAAATAAAAATGTATCTTAAAAATACAAATCATTCTTCCCTTCTTTATATTAAATAACAAAAAATCTTTACATTCTTATAATAGCATAAATTGGCTCTAAAATTAATATAAATAAAAAACCCTTAAAAAAGAAAAAAGCCCAAACATCTGTAAGGGCTTATACCGGCATCACCAAATTAAATTTTTCTGTAGGGCCTATCCCCTTTCTTTACAGTCGGACTCGCATATCTTAATTTTTTTTGGTTTATAACTTGAGGTTTTTGCTATTTTATATAGCTAGACCTCTTTTAAATAACTCATATTAACATGATATAAGTATAGCACATTAAAACTATTTTGTCAATAGCTTGTGTCCGATTTATCCACAGACTATTTTTTAATCTCACTTATCTCAATTTTTCTTAGATCGTTATTAGTAATTCCCAGGCCAAGATTTCTCATAGCCTCGTAAGCAGCTCTGCCATCTTTTAAATAATGACTGCCCCCTTCACTATCTATATAATAGGCTTCCCCCTTATTTTCTACCTGGAGAAATATTTTTCCGCTGTGTTGTTTGGCAAATTTTTTATCTGTTTTTATTTTTTCTAAATCTTTATTTGTTATGCCGACTCCAAGATTTCTCATAATTTCATAAGCTTCTTGTCCACCCGCCATATAATATTTTTTACTGTCACGAGGATTAACATACCAAGCTTCCCCCTTATTTTCTACCTGCAATAAAATCCTGCCTTTAAGTTTTTCTGATAGCTTTTTATCTGCTAATGGCTGAGGACTAGTCTTTGCGTTATGACAATGGTATTCGCCAGTATATAACCCCCAAGACGCACAATTGGTCCGACAGGTATGACATCCGGAAGAGTCGGTATTACCAGGATGAGCAAGAGCGCTGGTTGTTATAATAAAAGTGCTGATTATTAAGGCAAGCGAAATAAATATCTTTTTCATATTTTTATTATTGATGATGATAATATTATCATTTTACATCTTTTTTAGGCCCTCAAAGAGCAAGCTAAAAACTCTCCCCAAAAACAAAAGACTCCCCGAAGGGAGTCTTTTGAGTTTTCGGTTATTTATAGATTACCGATAAATCTTTTGATAAATACCTAAGTATTAATCAGCTAAGTGAGCACCTTTTACCTCAGTTACAGGTAAGTGTCCAGTAGCATCGTGATCTACACCCTTGCTACTATAAACAACTTTATCAGTAGTGATTTGTAATGATGTCTCAACCCAAGCTCTCTCTTCAACGTCAGCTACGTTAGCGGTAATAACTAAAGTTACACTACCATCCATTTTTGCTGAATCAAGTAGATTAGCTAAAGAAGAAGCATCCCATGCAGCAACACCAGAAGTAGCATCAACTACTAATATAGTTGAAGTTGCAACGTCTGTTGAGGCATTAGCATAATCAGTTGAGTTCTCAACAGCTAATCTAATATTAGATAGAGTTGTTGAAGCGCTCTTGTCAAAGTTTACTACTAACTGTTTTAGAACAGCTTTCATCTCATCATTATTAGCTTCTCTATTTGAAGCATTGTCAAATACAAAGGCGTATTTAGCAATAGTTCTATTTGTTCCATTAGATAGCTTACCGTCAGATAAAGCGTTAGCGATAGAATTTAACTTAGAACCAACAATAGTGGCTGTATTTGATGTAGTTCCGAGAGAATCGTTAACAACAACATCCTCCCCAGAACTTAAACCTTTAGCTTCAACACTACTACTTGCTGTAATCCCATAAATAACGGTTTTACCTGGTCTTGCAGTGGCAGTAGCGTCGCCAGAGGTATTAATTCCTTTAGCTACAACAGAAATAAATAATGAAGTACTCTTGTCAGCGTCGAAGGTTACGTCAAATGGATCAAAAATTGCATGACCATCTGAGTTAACAGTTTGTTCTGCGACAATTGTTCCATCAGCTTTAACAAGCTTAACTGACTTAATGTCTTGACTATCAGCGTCGCCGGTGTTATTAAGTGTTAATTTAGTAACCTTAACATCTTCGTTTTTGGTGGTAAATTTGATTTCACCAAGATAACGACCAGCTTCGGTTTCAGAACCAGCCAATAAGAAAGAGTTCTTATTTGCTTTTGAGTCATTTTTTAATAACTCAACTTTTATGGTTCCTTTGTCTGCAATAGTGACTGTTCTAGAAATTGTGCTTGTAATTTTTGGAGCAACTGATTTCCCGCCCTTAACAGATCTAGCTGTCATAGCTTCAATTCCTAAGCCAAAGTTACCTGGAGTTAAATTGGAAGAAGCAAAATTAGCTTTTACTTCTAAATTAACTTCTTTACCAGCCAACACAACGTTGTTAGTAAGTGAACTAAATGTAACCGCACCATTTGAAATTCTAGTAGCAGATTGCATTAATTTTCCATCCAAATAAACAGATATACTGCTAATATTATCATCAATAAAAGCGCCACCAGTTGTTGTAGCTATTTTTATTGACTGAATTCTAATATCATCAGCGGAACCAGCTTTTACCTTAGAGCTGTAAATTAATACATTATTAGATCCAGCGACTACATTAACATCAGTCAAAATAGTTGGATTAACATCTAAAGAAGCTTCTTTAATTGTAATAATTGATCCAGAAACGTCACCTGGTTTAATATCAGTAATAATAGCTCCTGAAACCTCTCCTTCAATTTTATTTGTAAAGGCTGCTTTTTCTAGGAAAACACGTAAAGTTTCATTATCAGCAATGTTATTTTTAATATCAGCTCTAATTTGGAAGGTTTTTGCAACTCCTTTAGTTAAGAAAATTTCTTCATCTAAAGTAAGTTCGTATTTTCCTCCGTCATCAGCAACTGTGGCAAAATCATATGCGCCACCACCAACTTGAACCATTCTAACATTTTCTACTGTGTTAGTAGCTGTTTGACTTTGAGTGATGTAAAAATTATTTCCACTTATACCTAAAACAGTGGCATCCTCTCCATTAGATTTTAATGAAAAAGTAGCTAAAACAACTCCTTTATCACCGGGTTTCACATCTATAGCTGGAGATGCTGTCTTATCCATGCTCATTACAAACTCTCCAGCAGTTAAAGAAACTTTTGAGTCTAATGAATAAACAGAAGTAGATAATGCAAATCCGTGAGTCTTTCCTACAGCAATAATATCACTTGTACTGCTAGATGTTTGTGCATTTCTAAAATCTAACTCAATTGTGTCGGTATTACCAGTAATACCGATATCGCCCTTAACTTCAACAAAAACTGAATCGTTCTTTTCAATCGCGTAATT
>CAZDYJ010000044.1:0-3659 GCA_964509735.1 uncultured Gammaproteobacteria bacterium | reverse complement strand
AACCCCCAATAATCCAACTGCAATATAGGCAAGTATTTCTTTCGTATATATTATACTAATAATTGTTTTGTAGAATTTCATATTTTCTTTTGCTAGCATTCCAATACATTAAAATATCGCCTCGACTCATTTCCTCGTCAGAATTTTTGGGAAGGAAAATAATATCAGCCTCATTAATATCGGCAATGATTGAGGCGGCCCCGACAATATGAGCATTGTTGTTTGTAAATGGGTAATCCCAACGAACAATTAATTTATCAGGGTCTAATCTTTTTATTTCTTGCATTGTTTGTGATAGAGATCTGCCTGTATTATAAACGTACTCATATTCACTTGTGATCACTTTAGCCATAAAAAACAGCTGGCTAAAAATACTCGCCGCTACAAATAAAATTGTCCCATTTATAATATAGCGGGCTTTGTTATTAACAATAAGATATTGCAAAATAGTCGCAATAATAATAATTGCTCCTACTCGTGGTAAATAATTATATCTTGAAGCGAGAGTGTCCCACCAAAATTCCGTTTTAAAGAAAACGAAAGGACTAATGCTCACTGCAAGCCAAAAAAATCCATACCAAATTAATTTCAATTTTCTAAATTTAAATAATATAAACAAAAATAGTCCTACGCCAAGCAACCAAATAAGTCCTGCTGTATAATTTGATAAAACATCTCTATAAAAGGTAATTGGAAAAAACATGTTTAAAAGAACAAGTGGAGCTTTAAAAATTGCTAAGAAGTTAAAGTCCCAAATTCCTGACTGAACCCAGATGCTATTTTTTTGCCAAAGATATTGTTGGTACAGGTAAGCACTTGATAACAAGGTGGTGCTAAACCAAAACACTATATGTCCTTTAGTAAGTTTTTTTCTATTGTCAATTTTATAATAAACCAATGTGGCAAGTAGCAGTGCCGGGGTAATGATAGCAGACTCTTTTGTTCCTAGGGCAAATAAATAAAAAAGAAGCGAAATAATTAAATAAAAATTTTTATTAGTTAATAAGTAATTATAAAAATAAATTAGACAAAGTAAAATAAAGAATGTAACAAAAGAATGCATATTAGCACTAATCCAAACCAATGGCTCATAGGCTACGCCGGCAAAAGCTGTCACGCAAGAAACTGTAACGGCAATTAATCTAGACTTACTTAATTGCCAAGAAAAAATTCCTGATAAAAAAGAATTTAAAGAGTGAATTAAAATACCAATAAAAAATAGAAGTTGAGGGCTGTTGCCAAAAGTAGAATATATAAAAGAGTAGAAAGCATTCATTACAGGAGAGTAAAAAGTAGACATTCTAAAAGTAAAAATATTTATTAAAGAATTTTCAACTTTTTGTCCATGCCAAAGCCATGTAAAGTCATCTGAAAACAAATATCCCTTAAAAATTACCCATCCATAAATAGCAAAACTAATTATAACTGATAACAAAATTAGCTTATAGGCGAGCTTTTTGAGATTAGTGTTTTTTAATTGCTCGTTAATACTTATGATATCAAAAATATATCTTATTCCGTCTTTCCAGGTCACAGATGACTCATCTCTATTTTTAAAATTTAAAGGGAACTCTTTTATTTTTAAATTTTGTTGTTTTAGTAGGAGAATAAGTTCAATGTCAAAAGAAAATCTATTTTGTTTAATGTGAGGAAAAATTTCTCTAACAACTCTCTTCTTGAAAAACTTAAAACCACATTGAGTATCAATGTTTGGCAAAGAAAGAACGGAATTAATTATTCGACGCAAAATTTTTGAAATAAAAATTCTTGATCTAGAATATATTGAATTATTATAATCACTTTTTCTTTGACCGATTAATAAGTCAGCATCAAAATCTTTTAAAGCCAAGACGGCTTTTTCTGTAAGCTCCGGCGCAAATGATAAATCAGCATCCACAAAGCCATAAAAATTAGCCTCTACTGCCATGCAGCCTGTCTTAACTGCATATCCCTTGCCTTGATTTTTCTGATAACTAAGCGTCTTTATCTCAATAGTTTCTGTGCTCAAATTTTCCAAAGATTCTATTACTTCCTTGGTCTTATCCAAGCTACCATCATTTACCAAAATTATAGAGATTTTTTTATTTCTAAAAAATGAATTATTTTTAAAATAACTGAGATAAGTAACAACGGTAGATTTAATTCTTAACTCTTCGTTGTAACAAGGAATAATTAATGCTAAATCAAACATAAGTATTTAATAAAATTTATTACTCACGTAATAATCAATGTTTATTTTAATTTTACCACGGAAGCAAATTGCATGTATTTAGTGTCTGACAAATAACCAAGGGATAAAATATTTAACAAAGTGAACTTCCAAGATTTAATAGGATTAATTCCTCTTATTGTCTCAACTTTATAACCCAGGGAAGTAAACATTTTTATAATACTTTTTTCTGTAAAAAATCTTAAGTGGGTCTTGTCTAATATGCCAGCGTCTTCATATTCCCATTGTTTTTTCACTAACAAATCTTTAAGTGTGAAAAAATACCTAACATTAGGAATAGAACTAACAATAACGCCATTAGCGGTGAGCTTGCTTTTAAGATTTAGCAATAAACTAAAAGGATCAACAAGGTGCTCCAATACGTCGTTAAAAACTATGCAATCAAAAAAATTATCAGGCATATCTTTTATTAATTTATCGATATCACCAATATAAACTTTATCAATTTTTTTTCTTGCCTCAAAGCCAGCTGCTTCATCAAGTTCAATTCCCCAAACATCGAGATTAAACTTTTTCTTCAACTGCGCACCAAACCAAGCCTCTCCACAGCCAACATCTAGAACTACTTTAGCATTAGGAGGGATAAAATCTATCATTTCTGGGCGATTTTGACTATAATAATCGCTTGGCTTTACTGATAAATCTTGTAAATTTTTATTATAGTTCATATTTTTTACATATTAGTCTGCTCTCTACTTCAAATTCTATCGACAGTTATTATTCTAAAAGTATTTGAGTTTATAGTTAATCTTACATTATTTTCCGCATTTTCTATATAATAGTTTTTACCGATTTTAGAATAAAATTTTCTTCCTTAATTTATTATAGCCGTCAAAATATGTCGCACAACTCCTTATTATACGAATTGATTTCGCTTTTTGTGCTAATTACTGTATATAATGCGAAGTTGTTTTATGTTTAAATTACTGCTATAATTGACTAAATTTTAGCTCAAAACCATAGTAAAAATCTAAATTATAGCTAAATTATACTATTTTTAGGGTCTTTATGCAAACTGAATTTCAAAAAATTGAACGAGAACTTAAAATAAGAAATTATAGTCCAAAAACTATGAAGTCTTATCTTTTTGCCTTAAATTTGTATTTTTCTTTTAAGAAAACTAGTTATGAAAAGTTTAATGAAGAAAATATTAGAAACTTTTTTCTAATTTGCGAAAACAAAAAGCCCGCTTTAGTTTTAGGGTAAATATTATTTTACACTGAAATATTTATCAAGTTTTTTTAGCTAATATTAAATATCTTTTTAATAGTTTTGTGGATTTGGCTTCTTTCGGTATAAATTAGCACAATAACTAAATTAAATCCGTTTTACTGCGGAGACGGAGGGATTTTCGCCTTCGCTTTTCGCCGGCGCGCGAAAAGCTCAGTTGTCCAGGGTTGGCGTCCAACTTGCCCCCGGCAAGTCGTCC
>CAZDYJ010000043.1:0-4359 GCA_964509735.1 uncultured Gammaproteobacteria bacterium | reverse complement strand
CCAATGAAATTTGCTCAATCTTTTCAAATAAGATCTCTTTTCTCTCTTTTTTATCGGGAGTTTCGATACGAGCATTTATGTTGCTAATTTTTTCTAAATTCATAAATTTTACAATTATATACAATGATTATAACACATTTCAAAATAAAAAATATATATTTGACAGGACATGGATTCGAACCAATATCAACCAATAAAATAAAGGGTTTTCTGTGATTTACTATAGATTATCTAAATTATCCCAAAAATGTTCGAACCAATTTGGAACTTAATATATATCTAACATTAAAACAAAAACAGGCCTTAAAAGCCTGATTTTGTGTTTTGCTCGGGGGCAGGGATTTATCGCCCTCGCCCGCCGCCGGCAAGCGGCGGGCTCACTTGTCCAGACCGGCCGCTAAGCGCTGCGCTAGCTCGCGCTTATCGTCACTCGCCTAATAGTCGTCGCTCACACGCTCCTCCTATTGTCTCGCTCGCCGCTAGTTCGAATCCCCAACTCCTAGAATGCTAAAATAAAACAACAGCTAATAGCTGTTGTTTTATTTTAGTGCTCGCTTGGAGGGACGTCTTTCGAACTTGGATGGCTAATAATAAATAATTATAATAATACCGTTTATTACTTTAGATACTCTTCTTTGCTAATCTCTGACGGAGGAACAGTAAGACTATCAAAGTTAAAGTACTTTTCCGAAATTAACGTTGGATTAATTGGAGTCCCTGCGTCTTTTTTGCTTTTAAGAACTTTCCATGGGGATAGTTTCCCATCTAATCCCCATTCTGAAAGGCATATATCCTTTGCATCGCCTGTCGACAACTTACTACATTCATAAGCCGATATCTTTATATCTTTTTTATCAAAAGCTGTTTTATCAAAAAAATAATGCTTAATTTCTAAATCCCCTGTATAGCTCTCTCCGCTTTCTAAGATTTGCTCAGATTGCCAATACCAATTCAACTTACCAACACCATTAATATCTAAAATGACCATTTTATCTTCATTGTTGGTAATTTTTATGGGCATTCTCCATAAATCATCTGATAAATCTTTTACTTTTGTAAATGCTCCCCATTCTATCTCTAAGCTACCGTTTAAATTACTATCATTATTTGCCGAAGAACCATTATATCCGGATACTACACAAGCGCCACTATTTAATGCTTCTTGCAGAGGATTCTCAACTTCTTTTCCATCTATTATATAGGTAGCTTTTACACTTCCTTGGGTTAAACCAAAACTTACATTTGTTTCCGAAGAAGTTGATTTTTCAAGATCAAAATAGTATTTAGCGATGGTAGTTCTTTCATGTTCTGTATATTTACATTCTATTTGCCCCCCATTTGGCATTTGTTCTATATATTTGCATTTTCCGTCGACTATTCCAAAAATTTCTCTATTCATGGTCTCGCCGGTAAAGGGGTGAACAAAACTAGTTTTATAGGCTTTACAAGAAGTTAAATTATTAACGAATTGATCAGAATATAATGATTGTTTGACTTGTTCCTGCTTGGCATCTTTTTTCTCCACAATCTTATTTAAATTATTATTAGTAATCCCCAAACCCAAACTTCTCATAAGATTATAAGCATCACTGGGGCGACCTAAAAAGTATCTTTTATTATTATTTGGGTTAATATACCAAGCCTCCCCCTTACTCTCTACTTGTAATAATATTTTTCCTGCTTGAGATTTAGAAAGTTTTAAATCGACACTGTTCTTACCAGAGCCTAGTGGATTATAGCCATTAATTACTTCATCTTTATCATTATAACTATCGCCATCGCTATCAGCCTTGTTCTTATTTGTTCCTAGGGCATCTTCAATTGAATCAGATAAACCATCAGAGTCAGCATCTTTATCTCCTTCGAGATTAGTATCAGCCACAGGAATCTTTTTTAAGTTATCGTTACTAATACCAACGCCAACTTCTCTCATTAATTTTAAAGCGGCATCACCATCTTTCATATAATGACGATTGCCATCTTTAGGATTTACATACCAAGCTTCACCGTGAGATTCAACTTGAAGTAAAATTCTTCCTTTTAAGTTGGCGGCCGTGGCAGCAGCTTTGGTTGAAAATATCGGGGTGAATAAACATAAAACTAATAAGAAAATGAAAGCTTTTAATTTCATATAAAATGATTAATATAATAATAAATAAATTATATCATAAAAACATGTATTTAAAAAATAATAAGTAAAATATAAGAATGGGTAAGAATAGGATAGAGATTCGAACCAATATCGATTAATATAAATAAGCTGTTTACTAAAACACCTAGAATATATCAAAAATGTTCGAACTAATTTAATATAACAAAAACAAGCATTTCTGCTCGTTTTTGTGTTACTGGCTCCCGCAGTGATATTCGAATCGGAGTCGGTCTTGAAACACGAATATCTATTGCCGTATTTAATATTAGCTAAATTATTTATTTAAACATTAAATTAAAAAGTTTCGAATCTCATTCCTGGTTTTGATCAACTAATCCGCCAATGTATCTCGCCTCATACATTTTCTCTCCATTATATTCTATGCTCTCTTCTCCAGAAAAATTATTAATTTCACCAATATATTTATTAGAATATCTATAGCTACCATCTATAAACTCTTTAGACCCACGATATGGATAATCTTCCGGAATTAACGATAAGGCTTTTCGTAAAATACTATATACTTCTTTTATATTATCAACATCTTTATGAACAAATCCGTAATAAACCATTATATAAGTTGGCTTTCCTTTATAGAAAGCTACTTCTCTGCCACCATAAGGTTCGCCGCCAAAATAATTATCATGATACTAAAAATCACCATCTTCAAACATTAACGACGTTGATCCATCTCGTTCTTTATTTTCAATATTTTTATTGCCACTGGCATAAGTTGCCTTCTTAGCTAAAACCAAGAATTCTCTTAAATCTTGAAAATTTGGCATATACATTATTCTTTATTTATAAACTCCGTAGACATTACATCTTTTAAAACGCCAATATCAGAATAGCTTAGGCAAAGTGCTTGATCATCGGTTAATTCATAAACCTGATATTCGTAGGTTTTTTTAAATTCATCTAGTTCTGATTTTAATTCATCGCGATAATGAGGTGAAACAACAATATTTGTTAAACCGAGACCGCTTAAATCTTTTAAATCGATATCATTACTATCTCCTTCGCTACCCCAACTGGCAATACTGATATCCGGCCCAGCAACTATACTGCCGGCACTCACTCCAACATAAATACTTCTATTGCCTTTAACAGAATCGACAATAAATTTATCCAAGCCTGTTTTCTTTATCCTATCTAAATATACAAAAGTATTACCGCCACAAACATAGATAACGTCATATTCCTTGGTCGGAATAAATGGCTTATCTCCCAACGCAAAAACCTCTATATCAACAGCGCCTATTTTATTTAGCTCATCTTTTGTTTTTTGGAGATAAAAAGCATCAGAATTATTATCTTGAACAGATATAATCAAAAATGAAACATTGCTAATATCTTTTTTAAGTATTATTTTTTTAAACCGCTCGGATACATATTCGTTTTCCAGACCAGTTGAGGTGAGATATAATGTCATATTAATTTTCTAAATTTTCTATATCAGATAATAATTTTGGAAATGAAACATATCCTGATGCGGTGTTAAAATGACCAGCTCCCTGGATAATTTCAGGATTAATTCCAAGATTTCTAGCTAAATTGTTGACATTTTTCAAAGGGATATATGGATCATTATCAGAATGATATAAATATATTTTTCCAACATTTCTTTTTATTTTTTCCCAATCAAATTTTCTGGTTGAAAAATCTTTATTCAAAGTATCATATTCATCATTACCTAATAAACCCAAAAAACCGGAAACTAAAAATATGGCTTTGATAGGCAGATTAAGAAGCTCTACATATGACAAAATAAAAGAAACGCCTAAGCTATGCCCGACCATAATGGTTTCTGGCCCAATATTATTATTTATCTTACCAATTACTTCCAGCCAGGATTCTAAATTCTGATTTTCCGGAGTTGGAAAAGATGGAACAAAAACTTGGTATCCAGTATTTTCTAAATTTTCTTTTAACCAAGGAAACCAATTTTCATCAGGGCTTCCATATGTCCCGTGAATTATGATAGCGTTTTTCATATGCTTAAATTATAGCATAAAAATAACGTTTAGACTGGAATCAGATTCGAACTAAAAATCCCCTTTATTTACAGGCCTTTCCGCTCATTTGACTTAAACAAAAGAACTCAGCGCAAACTGAGTTCTTTTGATTCTTTGGTAATATTAGACCTCTCCTGTCGGTCTTAAACACCAAAATGTTGTTGGCTCGGGGTCGTGGACGAAGTTCGAACT
>CAZDYJ010000042.1:0-4456 GCA_964509735.1 uncultured Gammaproteobacteria bacterium | reverse complement strand
CATAATAGAAAAACCGGCTTCAACGCAATCCGAAAAATTTACAATACTGGCTAAAAGTTCATTACATTTTTCATGACTTAAAATATCACTTTTTGGTAAACAATCAGCCAATTCCTCGGCTAATGATATTTTTTCCTCTACAAATATTTCTCTATTTTTATCATTTTCTACTAGACTCCAAAGGGAATAATAACGACTAAAATGTTTATGAATAGCTAAAGCATTTTTTCCATTTAAGCCTTCGAAAAAATAAGCAGAGCCCATTTGATCAGTGAAATCATAGCCCTTACCTAACATAAAAAGTTTTATAACTTCTTGTCCATTTTTACTTTTAGTTAAATATTTATTATCTACCCCCCTTAATTTAACTATATTTTCTGAACTTAAATTTAATTTAATAATTCCTTGAAATAAGGGACCGGGATTGCCCTCTTGAAAAATAACTGGTGAATATAAAAATAAAAAAATTCCCAATATTAAAATAAGGACGGAAATAATAAATAACGGTTTTTTATTTTTAGATGAATGCTCTATGGTCATGCTATTTGATTTATCATATATATTATAACACAGAAGACATAGCTTATAAAAAGATTTATTTTTATTTACCTTTTTCCTTAATATTTGCTATAATTATTAATATAAATAATTTAAAAATAAGCTTTATGAACAAAAAGGCTCTTTGGGCTGTAGGCATGGTTTTTTTAACTTTGGTTATAGCTTTTTTTGTATACATTTTTTTGAAAAACAATGCCGGAAAAGTGACTACAACGGAGCGTGTTAGAACGGGAAATGTATCTGTCAATAACAAGACAATTAATATGCAAGGTCACTGGAAAGGCGAAGACTTAAGAGAAAATTTCGTTTTAGAAACAATTAAAGAATTTGAAACAAGAAATCCGGGAACAAAAACAAATATAAAATGGAATATGGATTTTCCAGATGGACGTATCGGGGCAATTCAAGAAACAGTTAATCAATTTAAAACTGGCGAGATTGATTGGGATATAATTTGGCTTGAGCCCTTTTATTACCAAGAAATTGCTAAAGAATTAAATGATCAAGACTGGGCCGAAAAACATTTAGTTAACTTTGAGACAATCCCTGGTTTTAGTAGTTCACAAAAATCATTTATCTTATCCGATCCTCAGTATAGAAATCACATGAATGGTGTAATAACTGGTCCTTATATTGAAGGTTTCTATCAACCTTTATTTTACAATAAAAATTTAGCTCAAAAAATAGGACTGGAAATTAAAAGCGATAACATGACCTTTGATGATCTTTTTGGATATTTTAAGCAAATTGCTGAATATAATGAAAAGAACGGAACAAATATTCCGATTCTTTATGACAGCGGTGATTACAAAGGTGGAATCGGTTATGCGGCTAGTACCTGGAATATTTTTCAAAGCTTATTCCGTTCAGAAATAAGTGATATAAATACAGCAAAAAGCACGGAGCCATCAAAAGAAAAATTAGCAATAGTAAAAAAGGTTCTTAAATCTCTCGAAGAATTAAGTCAATTTAAACCACTGATTTCTGGCTGGAAAGATTTACCTTGGTTTGAAACTCGTTACTATGTTTTAGAGGATAGAGCTGTTTTCACAGCTTGTGGTGCTAGTTGGATGTATAGTCATTGGCACGGCATAGATGCAAAGAAAACAATGAACATGGTACCTGTAGAAATGCCGGTTTATCAGCCAGTTAACTACTACATAGGTGGTTATAATCCGATGTTTGCTGTAGCTGAAAATTCTCCAGTTAGAAATGAAGCTATAGAGCTTTTAATGACTTTTAGCAAGCCAGCCTCGGCTGAAAAATGGATACGTTATGCTAAAGCTCCATCAGGTATATTAGGCAACGTTAGTATGGCTGGCGGTGTATCAGAAAAAACAGATCAATTTGATAATTTTATATCTTATATAACCGATAAATATAGCGGTGATATTTTCGACTCTAAAACCGTTGACTATGTTTTAGGTGAAAAATATAAAGACTTAACTCTACAATTTAATATGTATTTAGGGGAGGTTATGGATGGGAAGATGTCTGCTGACGAAGCTTATAATAAAATTTTAAATGACATGAAAGCGATAGACAATAAATAATTATATGCAGGGCTTAAAACAAAAAATACTATTATCAACAATTATCCCAATTCTTTTTGTCTTTTCGGTTATGGGTAGCTTAGCTATTTATAATAAATACAATGACGAAAGAAGTGCTCTTTTTAGTAGATTTAATTCTTATAGACTATTACTAGAGAGTGGAAATTTAGGTTTTGACACCATTCAAGACAAGAAAAAATTAGATACATTATTAGACGAAAAAGTTATTTTAGCGGAAATCATTAAAAGTGATAAAAGCGTTGTTTTTAGTTCAGAAGGAATTAATCAAATATCTTTATCTGAGGAAGAAAGACAATATTTAGACAATGCTTTTAAAGGCATAGAAACCATTAAAAAAACAAATTATGACGGACAATCAGCTTTTTCAATTATTACACCCCTTATCGTAAACAATAATATAGTAGCAGTGCTGCATCAAGTTATTTCAACAGTGGAATTAACAAATAAAACAAGTTTTTACGCAGGCTACATTGTGCTTATTATTTTTATTGGCATGGTTATTTGTTACACTATCATCTTTGCTTTAATAAATCGTATCATTTTAAAAAATATTTATAAGTTAGAAAAAGCTGCTCAATATATTGGCGAAGGAAACTTAGACGAAAAAATAGATATAAAAAGAAATGATGAAATTGGTAAACTGGCCAGTACTTTTGAAAAAATGGCAGAAGAAATAAAAAAGAATAGATCGGAAATTGAAGAATATAGCAAAAGATTAGAAAAAAAAGTAGAAGATAAAACGGTCGCCCTTCAATCTCAAATGAAGGAACTGGAAAGAATAAATGCTTTCATGGTTGATAGAGAAATAAAAATGGTTGAACTTAAAAAAAGAGTTCAGGAATTAGAAGAAAAGAAATAAAGAATATTTGAGAGTATAAAAAAACGCCAATCCGGCGTTTTTTTGTTAAAAATTTTAAAATTATTTTTTTACAACAGAGCTATTTACATTAATATAAATAACAAAACCAATAACATAAGCGGAAAAAGCAATCCAAGAAATAAAGATTGCTAACTCATTTAATTCATTTTTAAAAATTAAAGAAATAAAAGGGGTAATAAGCAATAAAGCAGATATCATTAACATGTTGCCAATGACTTTGGTTAACTTATTTTTATCATATTTATCTCTTTCTTCTTTTGAGGCTGTATTATATCCGGAAATTAAAAAAGCTAATTTAAATTTTTTAATTAAAAATCCAATTAAAAACATAAAAATAGCACTACTTATATTTGCAATAAACATAAAGATCTAAGATTTAGTCATTGAAGATAAAAATGTTAAAATACTGCCGAAAAGAATTATAACAAGAACGGTGCTAATAGCTATCCAAATCAAATTAGCTCGAGCCCAGTTTCGCTTGCTAGGATTTTCTCCCTTAGAGAAAGCCCAAACAAAAAGCATAATTAAACCAAGCACAGGAATGCCAGTTATAAGCAAAGTAATCATCCAATCACCTAATTTAACAACTTCGCCCTCATCCTTTGAAATCATATGTGATTGAAAATTATTAATTTGTTTTTCATTTATATCTTTCATAAATTTAAGCTTCTTTTAAATAATCATTTAAAACATTAATGGCTTGGCTAAAAGCCTTGCCTCTATGATTTATATTAATTAGTTCTTCAGGGTCAAATTCAGCATTAGTTTTCTGGTAGTTAAAATCTTTAGCTAGAACTATCGGAGCATAGCCAAAACTTTTATCTCCCTTCGGCTCTAAGGCTACTTTAGCCTCCCAAATCCCTGAAACAGTATCGACAAATTTTGTCTTTGGGTCATAAATAGCAACAGTGCAATTATAATGACAATCTCTTTTAGAAAACTCCACATCTTTCATTTCGTCTAATAATTTTAAGTAGTTAGACTCATCAGTTCCGAGCCCAGAATAGCGAGCAGAAATAACACCAGGGCAACCATCTAAAGCGTCCACGCAAAGACCGCTGTCGTCTGCTAATGTAATCATATTTAAAACGTCGCCAATAATAATAGCTTTAATTAAAGCATTTCCTTCAAAGCTTTTAGCATTCTCTAAAATATTTATTTTTTCTAACTCGCAAGGAAAATCAAATAAAAACTTAATCTCAAAATCTGTGTCTTGAAAAATTTTTTTTATTTCCTCAGCCTTGCCTTTATTGGCGGTGGCTATTAAAATGGTTTTTGATTTTGACATAAGTGTGGGGGTGATTTAGTAATTGATGAGAGATTATTTTGATTAATATTGAATAATTTTATATCTTTATGTTCATTTATACTGTACATATATGTACATCATACCACAACAAGATAACACGATAAGATTATAAAACCAACAACTATAAAATTTATT
>CAZDYJ010000041.1:2056-4707 GCA_964509735.1 uncultured Gammaproteobacteria bacterium | reverse complement strand
ACCCAACATAACAAACTAGCCCAAAGGTTAATTTATCGTTTGGCAGAACTGCCCATTTCGGGCGACAAATAGGTATTTTGTTAAAAAAATACCTTGGGCGTGTCTGTTTATTATGTTAGGTCAATACTATTAATATACTAAAGAACAAGCTAAAAATCAATATCGTCTATAGACAAGCCAGTTAATAGCTGGCTTATTTCTTTGTCCAGTTCGGGATTATCGGATAAATCATATTGCTGATAATTAAACCAACGCAGAAAGTTTTGCCGTTGTCCGACTGTATCTCTAATATCGCTATTGTTATATTCCGTTTCGCCGTCATATTTATAAACTAAAGACTCCGAGGGTAGTTTTGATTCCACAAGCGACACGACTTCCACAAAAGAATTTTCTTGCGGTTTCAGTAGTCCTTTGCTGGCAATATATTTCTTTTGCCGAGGGAAGTCATTTTCAAAGACAGATTTTTGGATGTATTTAATAAAGTAAAAGATAATCTTCTTAAGTTGTGCTTGATCTTTTACCTTATTAAAATTCCTATCTTTTCCGCCGACCATTATCCGACCCTGACCCCAGATTTTATACATCCGCCGATAGACATCTTTGATATAGGGCAGATTAAAGAAAATCATATGATAGTGAATCGCTTTTCTTTTTTGCAGCTCAAAGACTGCCAAATATTTCAGATTACTTTGTTTTAAATCTTTTCCCTCAATGGCGTTAGTTTCATAGTTAAGGCGTCTGATAAATTTCGTAAATTCATAATTAGCTTTTTTTAAATTAGTAATATTTTTAGCAAAAGTTAGGGTTAGAGTAATTGGCAAATATGGCCTACCATTATCCTTAAACCATAGAAAACAATTTGCCATAATGAGCCGTTTAATCATTCTTCTTGCCCGACGAGCGGAAGACTTCAGTTTTTCTTCGGCACTAGCTTTCGGTCTATCTGTCTGCAAGGCCTTTTCTTCTTCGGTTTTGATATGTCTTATTTTTCTGCCTAAATTTATATCTCGACCGAATTGATATATCTCTAAAAGCGACCCAGATTTTACCAGTTTACGATTGGACAAGTATTTATTATCTTGTTGTTTCATACATTTATTATTAATCTAGTTCTAATTAGAAGTTCTTTTAACAAGGATGACTTTTTTCTTTTCGGCTCCCCCTACGGGGGGACCGCCGAAAAGAAAAAAAGAGTTAATCCTTATTAGAAAGAGAATCGTATAAATTAACTAAAGATTTCAGAAAAGATTCCGCCTCATCAGGAGTTATTTGTCGCCCGTACAGTCCGCTAAAATATTCTTGGGCTTCCAAAATCAGTTGTTGGTCATAATGTTGAATCATGACCTAAGCATACAAAAAAGGCCTTGCACCATTTTGCATGCAAGGCCGAGAGGTCTATTTAATTGTTTCTATTGGTATTTTGGGTTAACTTTGCACCAACCCGTCTTTCCAGTCGTATAGTCTATAAAGTCGCTAACCTGATTATCGGTCGCTTTAAATATTTTTTGATTCAGTTTATCGCAGGCATGACGGAACCTTTCCCATTTGCCGTTATATTCTTCTTTCATAATATCCTCGGCGATTTCTACAAAATCAGTCTGCTCGCTTAAATCATTTTTAGAGAATATCGCCTCAAGAATATAATGATCCAGAGGCTTATCATTTTTGAGCCTTATTTTTATCTGTTTATCTTGAAAATATAGAATACTTTTATCTTTATCAAACCAAGGCTCTTTTTTAGTTTCTTCGGATAATTCTTCGATATCAATTTTGTCTAAGATGTATTTAGCGGAGATGAGCAAATTGGTTTTAGCAAAAATCGCAAAGGGTAGGCTGTTTAATTGTTCGCCGACTTTTACCCTTATTGTAGAGGTTGGTAGCTCTTGGAGAATGTTTAATTTATCGTTTATTTCCTCTTTATTTTTTAATTGTTCTTTAACTCTGCCCATGCCCTCGTAGAGCATAACCAGTTGAGTAATGGCTAAGGGTAGCATTTGCGACATATTAGCGTGTTCCTGGTTCTTCCGCTGTTCCAAGCCGACAGCTAGCATATCTTTATGCATAGGAGCCTCGGAAACATCCTTAAATTCCATTATCTTATGGGGATTAGGAATCTCTTTAAAGATGTTATTCTTGGCTATATACTCGTCTAGTTGGTCTATTTGAGCTTTGGCGTATTCAAATTGAGGTTTTAGCAGACTGGCGGTATATGGTTCACTCTTTAAAAAATCAACATATTCAAAAAGAACGTCAAAGCCCTTAACAGTGCCTGAATTTTTTTGATATTTATCGAGTAGAATCTCGATTTTTTGTTTGATTTCGTAAGGCTTCATAGTCTTATTTTGGCACAAAAGAGGGTTAATGGCAATTTACCAGTTTTGTTGATTTTTTAGGGATTTTATGGTAATTTTTAAATATAATGTTAATGTTAGAAAAAAGTTGATTAGCTAAACATATGAACAAAAAAATCTTGGAAAAATTAATATGTGAAGTTAGGGTGAAACCTGATTCAACCTTTCTTGATAAAAGAGGAGAAATAGCAAATATTATTTCAAAAAATGCAACTTTTTTGCATTGGAATATAGGTCCCAACAAAATAGATTTTAGCGGTGATTCAAATAAAAAAATAAAAGCCCAATTTTCTTATCTTG
>CAZDYJ010000041.1:0-2046 GCA_964509735.1 uncultured Gammaproteobacteria bacterium | reverse complement strand
TAGTGTTAGCTCAGAATCCCCAAATAATAGAAGCTATTTAGTAGGAAATTTAAAGACGGTCATTGAAGATAGTTGGGAATATTGGTCACATAATTCCATAAAAAGGACTGGAGCAAGAAGCACCTATGTTGTAGAGGTAGATAATTTTAAAGAAATTTTTGGGTTAATAAAAGATAAATTTTTAATTCCCAACGGTCTAAATATTTGCTCGTCAAGCCTGTATGATATTGGTATATCTTTAAATTTTTCTGATGGAGAAAAATTTTCTCATGTATCAATAGGTCCGATGGAGGACAAGCAAATTAAAGAAAATTTTTCTGACCAAACAAAGAAGGATTTACCCAAGAATGCTCTTTTTATTGATATTGATTCATTTAAAAATTCATTATCGCCAAATATTCAAAAAAAGGATTTAATAAACTTAATTAAAGAGCTATTTATTGAAAACGAGAAAATAAAGGAAAATATTATAAAAAAAATATGGGAGAAATAGAACCAGGTTGTGCGACAAGCTCGGTGGACGTTCCGCAGGATACCGGGGGACAAAAAACTAGGGTATTGGGAACCGGAGAGTCGCTAGATGAAATAAAAAAAGATATTCCCGATATGGACGGGGGTGCTACATTAACCCCTCTTCAAGAAATCGAGGCAAGTCGATGGAGAGCTGATAGAGCCTTAAGCGAAAGGAAGACTAAAGTTTTTAAGATGTTAAATTGGTTTATTCCTTTGGCCGTATCTTTTATAATGTTTGTAGCGACTGTATTTGTAGGAGTTTTCACGTATAGAATTAGTAATTTATCAGAACCAATAGGATATATAAAATCAGACATATCAAATTTAAAAGCTAGTTTTGATGAATATAAAAGACAAAATGAAGCCAATCTCACTGAAATTAAGAATCAAATAACTGAAGAAAGAAGACAAAGAGAGAACGCAGATGCAAAAAAATAAAGTTTTTTTGTAAAATTATCATAATATGAAAACATTAGAAATTTTTGACGAAGAAAATTCTATCGTAGTAGACGATAAATATGATGTGACTACTTACGAAATTTTTCCTGAAGCCAAAAAATTTACCATTGAATCAAGCATTAAAGAGGATTGTTTTTTTAATCACTTAACATACGAATATAAAATTTCCTCAGCTCCAGTCGAACTACAAATTAGGTTGTTAGAAAAATCTAGCGAACCACCCCCAGACCAATATGAAGTTAGGGATGGAGTAGTCTTAGAATCAGAAATACTAAAAGACAAAAGTAAAGGTTTTTTGAAGATGGCTCAAGAGCGAATTTCGGAATTAAAAAAAGAAGTCGAATGGAATAAAGTTGAAATATTGGGAAACTATGAAGTTAATCTATATATTTTATCCAAGCATCCAGAAATAATTTCTAATGAAGAGTACAGAAAATTTTTAAGAAAATCTATAGAACGAATAAAAGCCGGAGTTTTAAAGGTTGAAGAGGCGACTAAACGAGATACTCATGGTTTAGAAATTAGTAAAAGCGAATACGGTAAAAGCATATGGTATCCGAATACAGAGGCAGAAAGAAAAGAAATGAACGAATATTATGATCTGCCTGAAGAAAAAAGGGGAAAAACTGGTTATGCTAAAAAATTAGAATATATTGAAAAGTTTAATGATTCTTTATTTACAGAAAGTTCATCAAAGTATGTTGGCATACAAAAATATGAGTTTAGCAGTAGTGATGAATTAATAGAATATATAGAAAAAGTATTAGATAATAAACATATCACTAAAGTTAATAAAGTTGGGGCTGTGCCCAAAAAAGACACTAGCAGCAAAATAAAATGGACGATAGTTATTGTTTTAAGTATTATTGCTCTTTCTTGGGGCATATGGACAGCTATCGGTGTGTTTATACTTGGTGCCATCATAATTAGTATATTATCAAAATAATTTATATTGTTAATTAAAGCCTAGAAAAATTATACGAATTGTAGATTATTGTTCCAATTTATTTTCAATTTTAGACAGCATGTCATAATGGGTAGTATACAAAAAATTGATAAAATTATAAAAATATG
>CAZDYJ010000040.1:0-4827 GCA_964509735.1 uncultured Gammaproteobacteria bacterium | reverse complement strand
TACCTCGTGCTAGCACGATGTTGCGGAGAGGCAGGGATTCGAACCCTGGGTACCCGTGAAGGCACGACAGTTTTCAAGACTGTTCCATTAAACCGCTCTGGCACCTCTCCTTTTTTTTAAATACTGTCTTATTATAAATAAGAACTTAAATTTTGGCAAGATACTGATATAAATAAAAGTTATTGTCAATGATTTTAAAATTTGTTAAAATGATACTATTATAATTAACATCGCTTTTTTTAGAAGCGATAAATAAAAAATATGAAAATCTTAAAAACACTGGCTTTGGTTTTGGTTATTGTTGGTGGTTTAAATTGGGGTTTAGTAGGTTTCTTTAATTTTGACTTAGTTGCTTATATTTTTGGTGAAATGACTACTATTAGCAGAGTTGTTTACAGCTTAGTTGGTTTAAGTGCTGTTATGACTATAATAAAAATTCCTTCAAATAAATAACCGAATATTTAAAAAGAGTCTCGGGAACGAGGCTCTTTTTTTGTGGATAAAAATTACTTTACAAAATTTCTTGATATGTTATAATAAAAATATAAGAAGTTCAAGAAACTCAAAATCTTGAACTTCTTTTTTTTATTTTTATGAAAATTTTAATTATTGAAGATGAAAAAGATATAAGAACCTTTTTAAAATCTAATTTAGAAGATTCTGGTTTCTCTGTCGATTGCGCGGAGACTGGTGAAGGCGGAACCTTTCTCGCTCTTTCAAATGACTATGACTTAATTCTTTTAGATCTAAACTTGCCTGATAAAAATGGCCTGGAAGTTTGTCGTTCCCTAAGATTAGCCGGAAAAGAAACTCCGATTATAATTTTAACTGTCGAAACAGAAACTGATAATAAGGTTAAACTTTTAAATGCCGGGGTCGATGACTATTTAACTAAACCTTTTTCTGTTTCTGAGTTAATAGCTAGGATAAAAGCCCTTCTTAGGCGCCCGAAAAAAATAAGCGGCGGATTATTATCTTTTGGTGACCTTATTTTAGATAGTGATAAGCAAACAGTAAAACAAAAATCTAAAATAATTTATCTAACTAGAAAAGAATTTGGTTTATTGGAATATCTACTGAGAAATAGAGGTCGTATTGTTTCAAGGGGAGAAATTATTGAGCATGTTTGGGATAGCGAGGCAGATATCTTTTCTAATACTATAGAAACTCATGTAGTAAATTTAAGAAAGAAACTAAATAAAGACGGAAAGTCCTCTTTAATAAAAACTTATTCTGGTCGCGGTTATGCTATAAATTAAATATTTTAAATATAAATTTATGGAAAAATTAATTAAGGAATTTTTAAGTAACAAAAAAATTCGCAACAAAGAAAGTTTAATAATTCTAGCGGTCACTCTACTGGAAACTGGTATTCCTTGGAGCGGGAAATAGAAAAATGAAAAACAAAGTAATTTTGTTAATAAATTTCTTAAGCAAACCGCTAAGCAGCAACGAGGACGCAGCTAGAAAAGAATTTATTTTAAACATAATATTATTATCGATAATATTTTTATTTGTTTTATCAAATTTAATACTGGCTTATAATTTATCATTCAAGCATGAAAATTTTGACCCAGAACAAATCCTATCGATTAAAATAGCTTTTTCTATTTTATTATTTTTTTGCTTTCTTTTGTTTTTAAATAAGAGAGGTTATTTTCTGGCGTCTGCTTTTTCTTTTTTAATAATTTTTTTCTTATTCAGCGTCTCTTTAGTCTTAAAATGGGGAGTTGGTCTACCGCCAGCTCTTTTGTTTTTTATTCTAACTATAGTAATCTCAGGAATTTTAATAAATTCTCGTTTTTCTTTTATAACCGCCCTTGGCTCTTTTATAACGATTTTTATTTTAAACTATTTAGAAGTAAATGGGATAAGCAAGCCAAATTTATCATGGCAAACTGAATCTTGGAGTAGTGAAAATGTGATTACCTTAGGAGCGGTTCTTTTAATTATAGCCTCTCTTAGCTGGTTGTCTAATAGAGAAATAGATAAATCTTTAAAAAGAGCTAGAAAATCAGAACAAGAATTAAAAAACGAAAGGGATTTACTGGAAATAAAAGTTATAGAAAGAACCAAAGATTTAGAAGAGTCAAAATTAAAAGAAATTTCTCAGTTTCATCGCTTAGCTGAATTTGGCAAATTAAGTGCTGATCTTTTTCATGAATTGGCCAACCCTTTAACAGCTTTGAATCTAAATATTGAAAGCTTTAAAAATTGCTTAGAATATTATCCGGACGGAAAAAATTTTGCTCATAGCCTTGACCAGGCAACAAAAGCGGCTAAAAGAATTGGCTCCCTTATATCATCTATTAAAAACCAAATTTCTCAAAAGAATGAACTAAGTTATTTCTCCGTTAACCAGGAAATAGAAGATATTATAGAAATATTTAATTTTAAAGCTAGAAAAAATAGAGTTTGCATTATTTTCGAAGCAGAAAAAGAACATATTATTTTCGGCTCGGCCTTAGATTTTTATAGAGTAATAAGTAACTTAGTTAGTAATGCTATCGATTCCTATCAAAAATATAATCCAAACTTTGAAGGTCATAAAAATTTAAATGAAATAGAAAAAAGACGGGTTTTAATTGTTATCTTAGAAGATGAAGAAAATATTTTTATAAAAGTAATAGATCGTGGTCGAGGTATTGATAAAAAAATTCAAGAAAAAATCTGGCAAGCTTTCTTTAGCACAAAAAACAGAACCGAAGGAAGTGGTTTAGGGCTGTCGATAAGTAAAAAAATTATTGAGGAATGTTTTAGCGGTAAAATAAACTTAGAAAGCGAAGTCGAGAAAGGCTCTACCTTTACAGTCGTTTTAAAAAAATTGAGCGAAAAAAGTGCCTAATTAATATAAAAATGGCCAAAAAAAAGTTTAACAGAAAAGAAATGGAGTTAAGTAGGCTTCTCTTTTTATCTTATAAAAATCTAAAAAATAATAAAAAAATACCAGAAAAAGAACTAGCAAGGATATTAAAAGACATAAGTAGTATTGAATCAGTGTCAGGAGATTTTTATGGAAATTCTTCTTTAAAAGATATAGGTTTAAATTTAACAATTGCTGTGTTTTTAAAATATCAAAATGTTTATTTAAAAAAATTAAATAGCTTCTTAAAATTAGAATTAAATAAACCAGCTCTTTCTTCAAATTATTTTAATAATGATGAATTAATAATTTTAAAATCTGAATTTTTAAAAAACATTTCTCAAAATAAAGAGTTAACCCTTAAAAACGAAGCGGAAGAAATTTTGAAAAAAGCAGTTATTAAATTAGCAGAAAAAGAGTTCATTAAAATAAACAAAGCGACTAAAGATCAAGTCATTTTAGAAATTAAAAAAACTATAGAAAATAATTTTGATCAAGAAATGATTTTAATGCCTTATTTTTTCAGTAAATCACTGGACAACGAGTCAAGTAGTAAAATAATAAAACTATGTTTAATAAATATTTTATTTTGGACAGCTTTTATTATCTATGACGACTTTTGGGATGAAGATGAAAAAGCTAAACCAAAACTCCTGCCGCTAGCTAATATAATGTCGCGTCATTTAAATATACTGCTTGATGACATTTTTAAAAAATATCCAAACTGGAAAGATTTTAGTTTTAATATATTAAATCGTGGCGACGTGGCTAATTTTTATGAAATAACTAAGTGTCGTTTTTCCTTAAAAAATTTAAAAGAAAATAACTTGCCACAAGTTTCTTTTAAAAATTATGAGGAAAAGTTTTTTCCAGCTGCTGGTCAAATAATTGGCCCTCTATTTTTGTTAGCTGAGACTGGTTTAGAGTTAAGCTCAGAAGATGTCAAAAAAGTAATCAAATTTTTCAAACATCTTTTAATTGCTAAACAAATGAACGATGATTTATCTGACTTTAAAGAAGATTTAAAAAGAGGACATTTAAGTACTTTGATAAATGAGGTTTTTAAAGACTGTAAAAAAGAAAGAAATCAAAAAAATATAAACATAGAAAAAGTTTTCTTCCTAAAAACTTTTCCTCGTTTTTGCCAAAAAATAATTTATCAAAGCAGAAAGGCTAAGAAAATAATAAAGGAAATAGATTTAATTAAAAACAAAAAGATTTTATTAGCGTTATGTGATAAAAATGAAATAGCCGCAAAAAAATCTATCAAAGACAGAGAAAGTGTTATTTTGCTAATAAACGGGCTACATAATTCTTCATAATTTATTTATTTTTTCTTTAGAAAAAATTAAAGACCTTTTTTGTATAATAGAAAGGTCTTTTTTTAAAAATATAAAATTATGGAAAAATTAGATTTTTCAAGTAGAAAAAGTGTTCTAAAAGATTATCGATGTCCTTATTGTAATAAACTTTTCTTTTACGGATCTCTTAGCTCGGCTATTATCGAAATAAAGTGCCGGGGCTGTAAATCAGTTAAAACAATTTACGAAAGAGGACAATAAGTCCCCGTTAACACTCCGGCTTAGCAACTTGCCAAAGAATGCTCGCGGATAGTTTTCTGTTTATTTAAAAAAACAGGACTAATTTTAGCCCTGTCTGATTTTTAATCTTCTTGCTTCATAAAAGGTTCACAAATCTTCCAAGCAGCTTCAGTTCTTCTGCTAGCCTCTGTTAAAGAAAAAGAGGCTGATAAAAGTTCGCTTGCTAAAAGACATCGTTTTCTTTTTATATCCGCCATCGCTTGCTCTTTTAAATCAACAGACATTTTCTCAAAAAACAAGGCAAGTTGATCATAGGACATATTACCTATTGCCCTTACTAAGTCATCAAGAGTTCCTGAAAACCCGACAACCTCCTTAGGATGTTTTACTGTTTTCATAATTATTTATTTTTAAGGTTCTATT
>CAZDYJ010000039.1:0-4932 GCA_964509735.1 uncultured Gammaproteobacteria bacterium | reverse complement strand
CCATAAGCAGTCAATTTAATGCTTGAAACATTAACTGGACCGTCATTAGCAGCAGTTAAATTGATTTTCAAGAATTCAACTGAAGAGCTAGCTGGGATATTTTGAGCTACTGGAGTTGAAGAGTTCAAAGAAACCATTAAACCAGAACCAGTAATAACTGGACCAGCAGTAGAACCTTGTGAAGTCTTAACTAAAGCAGCTTCCATGCCTGTAATAGCAGTTCCGCCAGCAGTTACAGAAGAAACTGTAATGATGTTAGCGAAGCTAAATCTGTTAGCAGTCATAGCAGCTTCTGAAGCAATAGAACGATAATTTGTTCCGTCAAAATAGTAGACAGAAGCAGAATCAGCAGTCTTTACTAAAGAACCAGCTGGGATAGAACCAGAAGCTAAAGCAGAACCGATAGTGTAGTTAACGAAGAAAGCATCAGGAACGTCAACAACTCTTTTTGCCCAATCAGTGCCGTAAAGAGCTGCAGCCTGTGCTTCACTTTGGATCTTTCTTAGAACGCCATTTGGTTCAACAGCGTAAACAGAAGGATCAGTTGTGATCTTAACTAACTTTGTACCTGCTCTCATTGTGACGTTTCCGCCCAAAGGATAGCTTTGTAATTCAGAAGCTTCAATAGTTACAACACCACTGAAATCTGAATACCAAGAGAAATAAGTACTTTCGTTAGGAAAGACGAATCTCTTGCTGCCGTCGAAATAGTAAACTGATGTGTTACCAGCCATTTTGATAAGGTCTCCAGCAGAAGCTGCAGCCTTAGCAGTGTTCATCGGAGCTAAAGCTGCGAATCCACTCATGGCAATAACTGTCATTACCATTACGCTAGCATTCAAGAATTTGCGTAATTTATTCATAAGTAATAATTAATATCATTTTATTTTCCGGACAATTGTAGTACGGAATATCTAAAATGATTGATTTGTCGTTTCGATGTTTGAAAATTTAGATTACTTTATTTTCTTTCTAGTGTTCGGCTGTAAATCAGTCGGAATCCCGCTTCCCTAACCCGTCAATGGTTTAAGGCGAAGGCCGGCCGATCTTGAATCATGATAACTCTAGTTCTGCCAACCGAGCGCGTGTTACCGCCGGGCTGGAGAAAAGCTTAACCGATCTACCGCTTTTTCAAGAAAAAGTTTAGGTAATCTTAAGATTCTCGCATCGAAATCGTTTTTTGTTTTATAAGGGACAAACCACTTCTCCTTGCGGAAAAGTTCGACCTTGATTAGATCTGCCGATTCTTTGTTTTTTTGAGCTTAGAGCTCTTGAAACGCGAATCTGTTAATTTATCTCAGAGGCTTGTCCTAAGCAGATGACGAATCCTCAAAACTCGGATCAACCAGCTAAGAGATAAACTAACAGATTAGCGCTTATCGGCGCTTATGTTTTTTATTTATTGTAAAAGTGTGGGAATAAATCTATCGATTAAATGTAACTCAACTGATTCAATGATATTCTTTTGCAATTCATCTAAAGTTTTAGCCTGGGTAACAACCGGGATATCAACCCCCGAAGCAATATAAAACTTTTCTCCTTTTGAAATTGTAAACTGAATTATATTTTTCATAGAAACAATTTTTTATTTTAAACTTTCTTTAACTTTATTTAACTTTTCGCGAGCAGCTTCATATTCTCCTTTTTCAAATAAAGTATTTATTTCTTCTGCGACACTTATAGTGCTAGTTGCTTTTACTTCTTCTACTTCAGAAATTTCTACATCTTTAGCAATTAAAATTTCTAAACCATTTTCCTCCTTATCATTCTCAGCAATTACTACTAAGTCAGAATTATTTTCAATTAAAGAATTTTCCTCGCTAGGCTCTATTACTTCAGAAACTTTTTCCGTCGGAGTGATTTTATTTATCGCTACACTCGCTTTATTAAGCTCAGTCTTAAAACTCTCGCTTAGCTTAGCAACCTGATCAGTATTTTCCTCTTTATTAAAATTCTCATCACTTAAAATATTCATAATATCTTCAGCGTGACGAATAGCGTATTGACTTAAAAGTTTTTCTCTTTCCTCTGAGTTAAAAGTCGTATTAACTTTTACTCTTTCAGATAATACACGAGCGATATATAAAGAGTCGTTTGGCTTAGAAGATTCTAAAACTCTATCTCCAAATAAACCAGCACTAATTAAAACGAAAACAAAAACCGCTAAAGAAACCGCCGGACGAGCCGAGGCTTTAGCTAAGTTCTCTAAAGATATAAAAAACTTCTGCCAAGTACTTATTTCCTCAGCGCCGGAGTTAGAAATCTGACTAAGCAAAAGAGACCGATTCTCTTTTAAAAAGTTTTCATCGGCCTTAACATTTTTTAGTTCTTCTAAGCTGGCAATTAATTTCTTACTTGTCATATAGTTTTTTTTCCTTACGCTATAGTATACGTAAAAAAACAAAAAACGTTACAGTTCCTATTTCTAAGCATTTTTCAAATCAGATTCTAAATCTTTTTCCCCTAAATCATCTTCGACTAATTCCCGTAAAGCTTTAAGGGCGCGATGAATTAAAACTCTAACCGCTCCCCGACTTTTAGAACTTATATCCGCTATTTCCTCAGGGGATAAGTCGTTTACAAAACGCATAATAATTACTTCACGGTACTCCTCTTTTAAAAGATTTAAGTTCTTCTTTATTAACTCTAAATCCTTCTCCTTATCAACTTTTTCTAAAATATCTTCTTCACTTAAAGAATTATCTACTATCTCTAAATCTAAATTCTCATCATCTAAAGATAAGTTTTCCATTCCCCCTTTAGCACCTTTTTCTCTATAATGATCAACAATTATATTTCTAGCAATACGATAAAATAAAGCTCTTAAGGTTTTAGCCTCAGTTAAGCTTTTATTTTGAATATGGTTCCAAGTCTTTAAAAAGACAAGCGAAGTTAAATCATTAGCTTCCTCCCTGTTTCCAACCTTAAAGTATATAAAACGATTTATCTCAGACGAATATTCATCGTAAGCTGAAATAAATACTTCTTTATCTTTTCGCTTCAAGCGACTAATCGCTTGTCGGTTTTTATATTTTTTGATTAAGCCAGATGGCATCTTGAAAAAATTTATTTTGTAAAAATTGGATAAAAAATAACGGGAGGATTGAGCACCCGCTTTCTCTCTAAAAGTCTTAAATTTACTTTTTCATCCTATCACGACCAAAGCTAAAAAGCAAGAGTAAAAGGACTTAAAAATGGGGATAAAAAAAGCAAAAAAAATGTTAAATCAGAGAGCTTAAATTATAATACGCAAGACAGAAAATTGTCATCTAAAATAAAAGCGGGGCTAGATCTAATTAATTAAGGCTAGAGATATCTTAACTTACAAATTAATACACCCTAGCTCAACCTTGACTTTTCCCTAAAAAAGCCTAAAATGAAAGGAAATATTATTTTAAGTCCAGGATAGCTTAGACTTAAATAAAAACCAAGAAATTTTTAAACGAATTCTTTAGTCAAATTAAAGACTTTAAGTCCACAATACTGTAGACTTAAGTCATAAATTATGCCTGATAAAATAAGTGATAATTTAATAAAAACCTCGGCCAAAAAAGAAGCTAAAGAGACTAAAGATATTTGGCTATCAGTATCTGAGGCGGCTGATTTAGGCGGCGTTGGCAGCAAGACTATTAGACGAGCTTTAAAAGAAAGCAATATCTTGGTTTATAAAATAGTTAAAGATAGATATAAAATAGAGTTCTCTTCTCTTATAAAATTTCTCCACACCAGCACTAAACTACAAAATAAATTAAAAGATTTTGGTCTTGGGCAATACGTTGAAACTTGGAAAAAATAATGACTTATATATTACTCGGGAAGTCCTTTAATTAGATTGTTAGTTTTAAAAAAAATCATCGCCATTATCCAGCTTAAAAAACAATCTACTAAGTTCAAATTTTTAAAAAACAAAGCTCACCGAGATTTAAAAAAGTCCTCGAACTAGTCTATGAGGTTTTTAAAAAATAACAGATCACAAGAAGTATAGTTATCAAAAAAGAAAGCGACCGACGCTTTCTTTTTTTTCTACAATAAACAATTTTAATTTTTTTAAATTACTCAAAAATAATTAATCCAGTCTCCGTTTCTAAGTAAAGTTTTCCATCATCGAAACGATAACTTTTTACCTCGCTTAAAGATTTAGTAAACTCAAGCTCCTGAGAATTTTCACAATACATTAAAGTCGAAGCGATTGGACCAAAACTTAAGTTATTATCTTCTGTCTCAAAAGAGCTAAAATAATTATTACAGTCAGTTGTTCCACTTGCTCTATCACTTTCAAAATTAATAGTAAAAACTCCTTCTGTGTTTGGAACAATTTCTTCATTATTTATTTCTGACTTCATCCAGGTCCAAGTCTGACTATCAAGTCTTAAATCTTCAACTAAAGAATTATCACTCTCTTCTAAATTAGGGTTACCAATAATTTTATCAGCCGCTTCCCCGCCGTTAAACGAGCAAGCACTTAATAAAATAACTCCCAGAAAAAGAAAAAATAAAGTAAATCTTTTTTGACTAAGCAGATTTTTTTTCATATTTTTATTTATAAATTAATTATAGGTTTAGTCTTTAAAAATAACCGACCACTTAGTCGCTAATTACCGACTACCTAGTTATTAATAACCGACCACTTAATCGCTAATTAGCAAATTCTTAGTCGCTTTATTTAAAGCAATTATACCATAAACCGCCTAAATAAAAAACCATCCCGGATTCCGACGGGATGATTTTTTTATGAGAATTTTTTGTTCTCTCTCTATTTTAATAGCTAATTCGCAAAGGAATTTAGCCTTGATTTTTCTCTTATAAAACAGCGTCTTTTACTGCTTTTGCTAAACGGAATTTAACAACAGTTTTAGCTGGAATTTTGATTGTTTCACCAGTTGCTGGATTTCTTCCTTCTCTAGCTTTTCTTTTAGCTTTTACTAATTTACC
>CAZDYJ010000038.1:0-4969 GCA_964509735.1 uncultured Gammaproteobacteria bacterium | reverse complement strand
TTTTTGGTCAAATTTTAGAATTAGACGTCATGTTGAAAAATGGTTACCTCAAGAATTGATTAATCAAAAAAGAACGCCAGAATATTTTTTAGGGCAGCTTTTACTGCGCTGGCAACTATTGCCAGAATATCATGATAGGATAGAAGTTTATAAAGAAAGATTAAATTTTTTTGGTCCGATTATTGGAATACATATTCGTCGAGGAGACAAAGTTGTTGAATCACCTTATGTCCCAATGAGAATATATAATTATTATTTGAAGAAGGCGGTTGAGGAAAGTGGAATAAAAAGAGTTTTTGTGACTAGTGATTCGGATGATGTGTTCAGTCAATTGCCGGATAATTTAGGGGTAGAATATATATATGACAAGGAAGAAAAACGATATAATAATGCTAATTTTCAATTAGTACAAGATAACCCAGAGATTAAGGAGCAAGAAGGTATAACTGCGGCAAAAATTATTTATTTATTAAGCAACTGTGATTATATTGTTGGACAAGAAAATACGTATTTCACATCTTTTGCAAACATTACCAAGGAATCACAGGGATTAAATAATCGGGTCTACTTTGTGAATCATCATTTAAGATGGTGCGATGTTACCTTAAATAATGACCCTAATATCATTTTGTATTTATTTGATTTATTTAGAAAATTCGGCTTTGCGGTTATTAGAAAAATTTTTCGCATTTTTTGGCCATTAGTAAAAGATAAAAAATTTTATAAAAAAATAAAAAGTTTATATTATAAACAGAAAATCGGTTAAATTTATAAACAGGGAAAATATATATGGACAAGAACATCTCTACATTTGTTAGTATTATAATTATAACTCATAACAGAGAGAATTTTTTGCCAATCGCCATTGAAAGCGTTTTAGGGCAGAAATTTTCTGATTTTGAATTAATAATTATTGACGATGCTTCAACCGACAATACGGAAAATGTTATTAAAAAGTATTTAGAAAATGAGAGGGTTAATTATGTTAAAATTCCCAAGGCGAATTCAATCGCCGAAGTTAGAAACTCGGCTTGGGCATATGCTAATGGAAAGTATATTGCAGTTCTAGACAGCGATGATATTTGGATTGATGATTTAAAGCTTGCCAAACAATTTAATTATTTAGAAAGTCATCCGGAAGTTGTAGCTGTTGGCAGCGGAGCGATATTAATTAATGATAACGGGGAAGAGATTAACAAAGTTGTTAAACCAATAACCGACGCAGAAATAAGAAAAGATTTCTTAACAAAAAATCCATTTTTCCATTCTAGCGTTATGTATCGTTATAAAACGGTTAAGAAAATCGGTGGTTATGATGAAAAAATTAAATTCGGAGAAGATTTAGATCTTTTGTTGCGTCTAGGAAAGATTGGTGAGATGTATAATTTTTCTGACGCGATGATTAAATACCGAGTCCATAATGACAATGAGGCGTCTAAGCATTTTGTCGGCGCCATTTTGGATGTTTTTAGAGTTATTGCCAAGAACAGAAAAAAGTATGGAGCAGGGTGGGGTGTATTTTTTAAAAAAATATTCGGAAAGAGTTCCGAATATTTAAAGAAATAGTTTTTTGTTTTTATTAATTAGATAAATTTTTCAGTAGTTTAAAAATACTCTTAGGAAGTATTTTTTTTAAAGTTGGTTTGACGAGTAAAAGTTTATAATAAATTTTGACTATGAAATTGCTTCGGAATTTTTTCACTGTATCATAACAATCATTAATTACTTGTTTATCATTTACTTGTGTAATACCGTCATTAGCATAAGAAGCAATAGTCTTATTTATTTTAAGAATTTTTCCGTCGTGGTAGCAAACATTCAAGAAAAATTCAAAGTCTGCCACCAGTTTATTATTCGTATTATATTTATACTTTTCCATGGTCTCCCTTTTTATAAAAGAGCTTTGATGATTTACTGGCCCCATCCATAAATATTTTGGTTCAGATTCTTTTTTTATCAATTTAAAATTTTTGTATCTTATCTCCACGTTTCCATAGATAATGTCATATTGCCCATCCAAGAAGGGAGCAGCTTCGCTAATAACAGTGTTATTAAAGAAGTAGTCACCCGAGTTCATGAAATTTAAATAATCTCCCGCAGCTAGTTTTGTCCCTTTATTCATCGCGTCATATATTCCATCGTCTTTTTCGGATACTAAAATAATCGGAAATTGTTTTTGATATTCCTTAATAATATTAATTGTTCCATCTGTTGATCCGCCGTCTATAATTATGTATTCTAAATCCTTATAATCTTGGCTGATAATAGATTTGATAGTATCTTCAATCGTTTTTCCGGCATTATAACAGACTGTTATAATAGAAATTTTCATAATTATAAGAGATTATTTTCTTTCAGAATGGTGGTAAATTTTTCTATATTTATTGTTATGTCGTTGTTTTCTAGTTTATTTGCATGTTCTATATAATAATAATATTCCGTATCGCAAATATATGACATTTTCCTGTAACATGTGTTTATGTAATTTTCAGAAAAGATTTCTACTATTTTCGTTTTTGGATTGCAAAAAACCATATTAGCTAATCCCGCTCCGTGAGGAGCTATTATTATTTGGGCTGAATTAATAATTTTTATTCCATCTATAAGTGAATAGTCCTCAAGGTTAACGCTAACAAAATTAAATTTTTTCAGGAAGTTAATGAGCTCATCTTCGTTTAAAATTTTTCTAAGTTTAGCTTTGGCCCTACTTATATATATCTTTTGATATTTATTATCTCTATTTATATTTTTAGGGATCATTTTCTCCCTTAATATTTTATAAGAATCCATTGTTATTATTCCAGATACTCCCGGCAGAGAAGGGGCTATTAGATTTTTTACAAGAAAATTAGATTTTTTTGTTGCTTGAATAATTTTGCGGGTGTCTATTCCTAATATATTTAATGTTTCAAATTGAAAAGGTTTATCTAGTTGATAAAATAAATAGTTGTCTATATTATAATTGTTATTTTCTAACATAACTAGTCTGGGGAGGACATCAAACATCCAATGAAAATAAAAACCATTTTGCTTGTCTATCAAAAGAGCTGTCTGGCCGTTTATTATTTTTTCTTTTGGCAAAAACCATTTAGTAAAAATACTATGGTGTACTAATTCTGGCCCCATTTCATTAAAAAAATCAGACAATATTCTATTATCTTTTGTGACCACAACCCCGTCGCTAATTACATGTGCATTTTGCAGGCTCAAAATAAACGTTTTTGGAAAAAACAATATATTATCCTTAATTTTTTTTGATTTAAAATAATTTAAAGATTCTTTTTCTTCAATTTCTATTGTTGAAGCCTTTTTTATTATTTTATAATCAGGGTGATTAATTTTGTTTATATATTTTTCAACGCTTATGATATTGTTTTTTCGGGGAATAATAAAAGTTTTTTTTAGTTTTAACCCGAAGATAACAGGCAGATTGATTAAATATAAAAAATCAGCCCCTGTTTTTTGAATAAACTTAGCTAATTTGTATAATATTTTATTTTGTTTTAAGAAAAACATTATATTTTTTTTCATAATAATCAAAATTAATTTTCCCCTATTTTTTTTATTATCTCTATGAGTTTTTCCTTTATTTCCAATTTTCCACAAACCAGCGATAGGTGTTTAAAATTCCTTTATCAAGATTAATTTTTGGCTTCCAACCTAATTTCTTTAATCTCTCAATATTAAGCAACTTCCGAGGAGTTCCGTCTGGCTTGCCCTTATCCCAAACCACCTTTCCTTTATAACCAGTAATCGCTTTAACTTTATTAGCTAATTCTTTAATACTTAAATCTTGTCCGCAACCGATATTAATAATTTCTTGGCCGTTATATTTATTCATCAAAAATATTAGAGCTTCGGCTAAATCGTCAACGTGTAAAAATTCTCTCTTTGGTCGGCCGCTACCCCAAAGAGTGATTGCTTTATCGCCTTTTATTTTCGCTTCATGAAATTTTCTAATTAGAGCAGGTAGGACATGAGAAGTAGTTAAATCAAAATTATCATTCGGTCCATAGAGATTAGTCGGCATGACCGAAATATATTTTGTTCCGTATTGTCTGTTATAAAATTCACAAAGCTTCAAGCCGGCAATTTTCGCAATCGCATAGGCCTCATTAGTTTTTTCCAGAGGGGAAGTAAGGAGATATTCTTCTTTAATCGGCTGGGGGGCAAGTCGCGGATATATACAGGAGCTGCCGAGAAAAAGCAGCTTTTTAACTTTGTATTTATAAGCGGCGTTTATAATATTAGCCTCTATCATTAAATTTTCGTAGATAAATTCCGCCGGTCTTTCTTTGTTTGCTAAAATTCCGCCGACTTTAGCTGCTGCTAAGAAAACATATTCCGGCTTATACTTTTTAAAAAAAGTCTCAACCGCCACTTGGCTTAGAAGATCAAGTTCTTGGTGGTCTTTGGTAATTATATTTTTATATCCTTTTTCTTTTAACCCTCTTATAATAGCCGAACCGACTAGGCCTTTATGTCCGGCGACATATATTTTTGACGTTTTTAACATATTATTTCTTTTCTTTTTCTAAATCAGCTTCAACCATTATTTTCACCAATTCCGGGAATTTAACTTTCGGTTGCCAGCTTAATTCTTTGTTGGCTTTTTCGGGATTACCGAGAAGAACATCTACTTCGGCTGGTCGGAAATAGATCGGGTCAATAGCGATTATTTCTTGGCCGCTTATTTTATCAATCCCTTTTTCGTTGATGCCGTCTCCTTGCCATTCTATTTCCATACCAAGATTCTTGGCCGCTAATTCAACAAACTCTCTGACGGTATGTGTTTCGCCGGTAGCTAGAACATAATCATCGGGTTTTTCTTGTTGCATCATTAAATACATGCCTTCGACAAAATCCGGAGCATATCCCCAATCACGTTTTGCGTCTAGATTTCCTAGGAATAGCTTCTTTTCTTTGCCTAGCTTTATTCTGGCTAAACCGCGGGTTATTTTGCGGGTAA
>CAZDYJ010000037.1:0-5443 GCA_964509735.1 uncultured Gammaproteobacteria bacterium | reverse complement strand
GGAATCGTTTTATATGACATGAAAGATAACTTTATCAAAGAAGATATTTTTGAAGCTGAAAATAGTAAAATAAGAGCTAAGATTTTAGCGAAGAATCAATTTGCTCAATCAAGTGTTTTATTTAGAAAAGAGGCTCATCTTAACACCGGTGGTTATGACGAAAGTTTAGTTGTTTGTGAAGATTTAGATTTATGGCTTAAAATCGGCCTTCGTTATGAACTCGCTAATATCCCTGAAGCTTTAACTGCTTATTTAGTTAATCCAGAAGGAGTTTCTAAGTTAGATAAGCATCGTTTAATAAAAACAACTGACGAAGTTATTTCTCGCTATAAATTAGATTATCCGGGATATTTAAAAGCGAAAATAAAGTCTAAGTTGAGGTTTTTAAGGGGATAGTTAAATCTCCCTTAAATTACCCTCGTTTTCTAAATACCATTTATAGGTTAATTTAATTCCTTTATCTAAAGAAGTCTTGGTTTTAAAGTCGAGCTTTTTTAATTTAGAAATATCTAAAAGTTTTCTTGGCGTTCCGTCTGGCTTAGTTTTATCCCAAGTTATTTTTCCCTTAAAGCCTGTTACCTTTTTAATCATTTCCGCTAAATTTTTAATACTTAAATCTTCACCGACACCAATATTAATTAAACCTTCCTCAGCTAAGCCTTTTTTAGCTACTAAAATTAAAGCCTCCGCTAAATCATCAATAAATAAAAATTCGCGCTTCGGACTGCCGCTACCCCAAAGTATAACTTCTTTTTTATTATTTATTTTCGCTTCATGAAATTTTCTAATCATCGCTGGCAGGACATGGGAATTATTTAAATCAAAATTATCTCCCGGTCCATATAAATTCGTCGGCATCGCGGCGATAAAATTTGTTTTATATTGACTATTATAATGCTCGCATAATTTAAGGCCAGCAATTTTAGCGATAGCGTAAGCTTCGTTACTTGTTTCAAGCGGGGAAGTTAATAAATAATCTTCTTTTATTGGTTGCGGACAAAGTTTTGGATAAATACAAGAACTTCCAAGGAATATTAATTTTTTAACTTTGTTTTTATAAGCTGAATTTATAATATTAGTTTCAATGACTAAATTTTCATAAATAAAATCAGCTGGATAATTTTTATTCGCCATAATTCCACCGACTTTAGCGGCTGCTAAAAAAACATAGTCCGGTTTTTCTTTTTTGAAAAAGTTTTCAACCGCTTTTTGATTTAATAAATCAAGTTCTTTTCTAGTTTTTAAAATTAAATTATTATAACCTTTTGCTTTTAAATTTCTAACTAAAGCCGAACCGACTAAACCGCCGTGACCAGCAATATAAATTTTTGCCTCTTTTTTCATATTAGTTTTTAGCTTCTTTTTTTAAATCACTTTCAACCATTAATTTTACTAAATCTTTAAACTTAGTTTTTGGCTCCCAGTTTAAATCTTTTTTAGCTTTACTATAATCTCCGAGTAAAATATCAACTTCGGCGGGACGGAAATATTTAGAATCAATCTCAATTATAATTTTACCACTTTTTTTATCTCGTCCTTTTTCATTTAAACCTTCGCCTTCCCAAATTATTTCCATGTCTAAAATCCTACTCGCTTCTTCAATAAAATCACGAACACTATAAGTTTCTCCAGTCGCTAAAACATAGTCATCAGCTTTTTCCTGCTGGAGCATTAAATACATACCCTCAACAAAATCTTTAGCATAACCCCAGTCGCGCTTGGCGTCTAAATTTCCTAAAAACAATTTTTCATCCAAACCTAATTTTATTCTCGCTAAACCGCGACTAATTTTTCTCGTTACAAAAGTTTCTCCTCGTCTTGGACTTTCGTGATTAAATAAAATTCCATTAACTGCAAATAAATCGTAACTTTCTCGATAGTTTTTCGTTATCCAGTATGAATAAACTTTAGCACAGCCATAAGGGGAGCGGGGATGGAAAGGCGTTTCTTCGTTAATTGGTAAATTTTCAGCCGTCACTTTTCCATACATCTCACTAGAAGAAGCTTGGTAGAATTTAGTTTTAAGTCCGGCGTTTTTAATAGCATCTAAAATTCTAACTGTGCCTAAACCAGTTGTATCGCCAGTATATTCTGGTAAGTCAAAGCTAACCCGAACATGGCTTTGAGCAGCGAGATGGTAAATTTCATCTGGTTTTATTTCTTCTATTAAGCGGCTAATATTACTTGAGTCGGAAATATCTCCGTAATGAAGAAAAAGTTTGACGCCGTTTAGATGAGGGTCTTTATAGAGGTGGTCTATACGTTCGGTGTTAAAAGTTGAGGCCCGTCTTATTACACCATGAACTTCATAACCTTTTTCTAGTAAAAATTCGGCTAAATAAGAACCGTCTTGACCGGTAATGCCAGTAATTAAGGCTTTTTTCATAAATATTTCTTGATTATTTTTTATAATTTAAGTAAAAATTTTTATCTAAAAAGTAACTTTTTTAACCATGAACTTGAATAATATAAAAATTTCATTTTTAATTTGCCATAAATAATGTGACGCAATATAGCCCTGATATAAGATTTAATAAAATTAGGATAAAAATTTTTATATTTTTTACTTAAATATATAGTTTGGGCTGTTTGTTCCTTGGTATATAATTTACTAAGCTGTGTGGTTGTTTCTCTGTATTTTATTGAATAAGATTCTAAATTTTTTAACATGCCTTCTTTTCCCATATCAAGCCATAAACGATAGTCTTCAACATTTTTGCTTTTTAAGGATGTATTATAGCCGCCAATTTTTTGAACTACATTATTACGATATAAAACAGAACTTTGAACGAAAGGACATTTTCCTAAAATATTTTTTCTTATTTTATGATCTTCAATTGGTTGAGAAATTCTATATATTTCAGTCCCAGCATTATTTATTATTATAGCGTTAGTGCCAACTAATACGTAATTTTCATTTTTTTCTAAAAAATTAACTTGATTTTTGATTTTATCTTCATCAACCCATAAATCATCATCATCTAATATTGCTATATACTTACCTGTAGATTTTTTTAAAGCCATGTTTCTAAGCATTGCGATGTTGTTTTGTTTACCAACTTTTTCATAAACAATTTTTTCATTATCCCAATCTTTTATCATTTTCTCTGTTCCGTCATCTGAGTCATCATCTATAATAATAATTTCAAAATCTTTATAAGTTTGATTTAAAACACTAAGTAGAGCTTCTTTTAAAAGAGGGGCTCTATTTCTTGTTATTATGTTTATACTAACTTTTGGCATCTGTATTTTTTCTCGTAAAACTTTAAAATACCAGCTAATCGCCAGTATGATTCGAAGATTGAATAGACAAGACCAAAAAGACCCAATCTATATTGTCTTCGACCAAAAAATGCTTGTAAAAAAGAATGAGCCGGCCAGAGAAGGGCTAATAATAAAGTGCCTGTTTTGCCGTAATTTCTATTTTCCTCTATCCACCTGTCAGCCATTAATTCCGAGTAATGATTAGCTTTTTCTAAAGACTTTTTAAACGATTCCCAGTTTTTATGAATTAAATTGCCTTTTATTTTTTTAAGTTTTTTCTGATCTATTAAAATAGTTTCGTGAACTGGATAAGAAAATCTTAAATTATTTTTAAATAATATCGGACGATTTTTATAATCTTCTTTTACTTTTTTGTTCGTTATTCTATTTTCTCTTACCGCCCAGTAACCTAAAATATTTTCTTCCGTATTTATATTTTTAATTGACTCTGATAATTCTTGAGAAATTATTTCATCTGAATCTATCATTAGTATCCAGTCATTTTTAGCTAAACTTATGCCCAGATTTCTCTGGTTATCAAAGCGTTCTAATTTGTGATTTACGATTTTTATATTACCACCTAAGTCTTTTATTATGTCCTGTGTTTTATCTTCTGATAAGTCATCAATAATTATAAGTTCACTAACGAGTGGCAAAATCGATAAAACCGAATCTTTAATTGTTGATTCGTTGTTTTTAGTTAAAATTATACCACTTATTTCTTTCATATTCTTATCTCCCGCCTCGACTTAAAACAGCCGAAATAGTTTTTAAAATTATTATCCCGTCTAAATAAAGCGAGCGGTTTTTAATGTAGAATAAATCGTTCTGAAGTTTCTTTAAGGTATCATCTACCGAAGGGCTGTGGTATTCGCCAGATACTTGATCCCATCCAGAAAGACCCGGTTTAACAAGTAATCTCGTTTTATAAAATGGTACCGCCTTTTCAAGCTCAGTCGCTAATTCTGGACGCTCCGGACGGGGACCGATAAAACTCATTTCACCTTTTAAAACATTTAAAACCTGGGGAATTTCGTCTAAACGAGTTTTTCGCAAAAAATTACCTAATTTAGTAATGCGTTTATCGCCAACAACAGTCATCTCCTTATTATTTCCTTCTTCTCGCATGGTTCTAAATTTTATAATTAAAAATTCCTGACCCAGTTTTCCTAAACGAACTTGTTTGAAAAAAATTGGTCCGCGGCTTTCTATTTTTATAGCTAAGGAAATAAATGGCCAAAAGGGAAGCGATAGCGTAAAGATTAATAAAGCTCCTAAAAAATCACCGATGTTTTTTAAAGCATTAAAATAACTTCTATCACCTTCTTTAATGTTTTCTAAAAACCAGTTAGCGTCAATTGCCTCAACGGGAATTTTTCCACTTAAAGATTCGTAGAAGTCAGGGTAGCTGAAAAAATTTAAATTTAAATTAAGGCAAGAGAAAAGCGCGTTTCGAAGCTCCTCGCCTTTACCAAAATCATCGCAAATAACAATTGTTTTAATATTCTTTTCTTTAATCATTTTTTCTAAGGAATTTATTTCCTCAGCATTTTTAAAAATTAAAGCTGTGCTATAACCAGCTCCTGGATTTTTCTTAATCTCCTCTATTAATTTATTAGTTTTACTGTTAAAACCGATAATAGCTATTTTATTATCTTGACTTAAGGAGTTGCTAAGAAGGCGAAAAATTTGTCGCCAAAGACTAAGGAGAACTGAGAAGAAGGCAAAGAAAACTAAAAGATTTGTTTTTGGGGTTATGTTTGATTCAGTTGCTAGATAGAAATAGATAATTGATAGAAAAATAGCGATTAAAGCCGCACCGCTTAAACGTTTAAAGAATTTTCGCCCCTGACTCTCTAAATTTAAGTTATAAAAGCCATTTATATATAAACTAAAAAACCAAACCGCAAAGACGAAGATAAATTTAGGCAAATGATTATCCCACTGAGCAAGTAAATTCGCCTGTCCGTAGCGGATAAGCAAAGTTAAAAATAGGGCAATTTGCAAGAAAATCAGGTCGCCTATAAAAAGCGACAATTTTTTTAGTTTATTTTTCATATTTTTTTATAGCTTTAATATAACAAGAAAAGCTTAAAAAATCAATTTTTCCTGCTTGTGATTTTGCTCTTTTTATACTATAATGAGCTTATGGAAAAACTTAATTTCTCTTGGCCGAAAA
>CAZDYJ010000036.1:0-5753 GCA_964509735.1 uncultured Gammaproteobacteria bacterium | reverse complement strand
GTGCGGTTCAGGAATATCGGCAACTGAAAAATTTAAGAAACTAAAAAATGGCGGTTATAACCGTCATATTTATTATGGTTGTACCAAGGCGAAAGATAAAAATTGTAAATCAGGATATATCAGTGAAGAAGATTTGATTAAGCAGTTGCAAAAACAGGTTGAGAAATTAGATTTTAAAAAGTTACCAGTTCAAGATAAAATTGAAGGAGAAATAAAAAGATTCAAGAAATTTCAAATGATGGCAACTGGTAAAAACCAAAACATCGACGTCAGCGACGTCGATGTTAAGAATTATATTAAGTTTTTATTACAAGAAGGTGATGATCAAGAAAAAAGAGAATTGCTTACATGTTTAAATGGGGAGATTTTACTAAACAATAAAGTGGTTGAGATTAGATGAAAATAAATATAGCTTAAATTACATATACACTATTTTTATTCCCATAGTAATTATCATAAACATGCTGATATACAAAATCAAAACACACTTGCTTTTCGTTTTGCGAATATGTTTCCGGTAACTCTGTAAAAACAATATCTCTGATTGTAACTCTCACGTCAGCACGTGCTTGTTGTTTCTTGCGCCAATCAAGCACCAACTTGTTATCCTTGTTTAATTTTTCAAGAATTTCATGAGCAACTTTTTTAATATTGTTTTTTTCCTTATCTGATAAACTTTCTTTATAAAGTAAATCAAAAATTGCCAATTCTTCCTCGCTTAAATTTTCGCGCGCGCTTCGCTTTTCTTCTTCATTCAATCCTTGCGCAAATATCATTAATTCCTCAAAAAATTCCTCAATATTTTTTGCCCCTAAATTATATTCTTCAATTAGTTTCTTAAATTTATCTGCTAAATTAATTCTAGAAGAATTTAGCTTAATCATATCTTTCAATTTGTTTTCAATTTCAGCTTTTAATTTTTCTGTAGCGATGTGCTTCTTTTCATTTGAAAAATAATCTTTTAATTTTTCAAAATCAATTTTGCTCAAATCAGTGATTTTGCTATTTTCTTTAATTTTATATCCATCGGCCTCGATAGATTGATCAAGTAGCTCCTCAATCTTTTCTGCAATCTCCTCAATGTCTACTTCCTTTTTGGTTAGAACTCGAACTCTATTTGCCAACACTCTAAATAGTTTAACTCGTTGAAAATAATTATTTGCACTTTTATCCGGCAATATAGCACCAAAAAAACGAACCGTTTGATCAGCCAATGCTAAATACTTTTTTTGATTTTCTTCGGCAGATAAAATAATATCAACTGCTTCTTCAATAACCTGAATCTTTTCGAGTTCATCCGCTTCTTTAATTCTTTCTAAATCAATATTGTGTTCAAGGCAAAAATCATCAACAAGTTTGATTGCAAGCTCCAAATTTTCAATTAATTCTTGTTTTGGCTTAATCGGATTATCAACTCCATCCGTACCAGTCGCATAAACTGCCAATGCCTTTTGCAAATTGCGGAATACGCCAATATAATCAACGATTAAACCGTTTTCTTTGCCGGTATAAACCCTGTTAGCCCTAGCAATGGTTTGCATCAAGGTGTGATTCTTCATCGGCTTATCAATATACAACGTGCTTAAACATTGAACATCAAATCCGGTCAACCACATATTGCAAACAACCACGAACCTTAATGGATTAGTTGGATCTTTAAATTTTGTTTCTAAATCTTCATTGACCATTCTCTGTCTATGAGGCACAATATCTAAACCGAACTTTTTAAAATAATCTATTTCATTTTGTGATGAACTTATAACTACGGCGATATCCGGACAACCCGGCTGTTCTTTTAATTTATTATACATCTTAACAGCAGTTAAACGATCAATTGCAACAAACATAGCCTTGCCATCATTACCCCTACCATTAAAATGAGTCATGCAGTCTTTGGCGATTTCATTCAATCTATCCTCTCTGGTAATTAAATGATATTCACGCTCAAATTCTCTGACTAATTTCTTTTCTTGATCATCATCAAGTTCTGCTTGCTCTAATAGATTGTTAACGCCCTGCTCTAATTCTTCAGCTTTTAATTGCAATGACGGAATCCTATTCTCATAATACAAAGGCACGGTCGCACCATCTTCAACTGACTGACGAAAATTATAAACACTAACATAGTCTCCAAAAGTTTCGACTGTTTCTTGTTCTTCGCCCTTAATTAACGGCGTGCCGGTGAAACCAATAAAATTGGCACGTGGCAAAGCATTTCTCATGTTAAGCGCCAATAAATCGTACTGGCTTCGGTGTGCCTCATCAGTCATAACGATAATATCAGAACGATCGGATAAGACTGGGAATTGATTCTCTCCTTCTTGCATTTGAAACTTTTGAATCAAGGTAAATACCAATCTATGATCACCGGACAACAACTCTCTTAAATGTTCAATGCTCTTCGCGTGCACACTTTCTTCCGGCTCTTTAGCCGCACCGACATTGGCAAAATTCTTATAAATCTGGCCATCCAACTCTTTGCGATCAGTAACTACGACAAAAGTATAATTTCCTTGAAATTTTCTTAAAACTTTTTGAGAAAAGAAAATCATTGAATAACTTTTGCCACTGCCTTGAGTGTGCCAAAATACTCCCAAACGGCCACGTTCTTCTTTATTTTCTTTTACTTGCTTTAATGAAGTAATAGCATTATTAACTCCGAGATATTGATGATTTTTAGCTGCAATTTTAACCTCTTTGCCGGCCAGAACATCAAATAATATAAAATTCTCAAATAGGTCGATAAACTTATCTTTAGCGCAAGTCCCTCTGATAATCGTATCCAAGCTGACAATACCACGTTCACCCTCGCTGTTTATTTTCTTCCATTCATTGAAATGTTCAAACTCACTGGTTATAGAACCGATCCTGCTTTCTATGCCGTTGCTTAAAATAATGAAAGCGTTGTACCAAAATAACTGCGGAATCGTATCCTTGTAGTCTTTTAAATTGTTACTAAATGCATCTTTCAAATTTTTATGTACGGCTTTAAATTCAACAAAAATCAAAGGCAAGCCGTTTATAAATCCAATCAAATCTGCTCTCCTTTTATACATATCACCGGTAACCCAAAACTGTGATACTAATAAAAAATCATTATTTTCAACATCATTAAAATCAACCACTTTAACTCGTTCATCGCAATTAGTGCCATCCTCATCTAAATATGAAACGTTAACGCCATTCTTGATCAAATTATAAACTTCCTTGTTGGCCGAAACCAAGCTCATTAATGACCTGTCCTTGGTTAATTCTTCAATCGCTAATTCAATAACTTCTTTTTTTACTCCATAATTTAACTTCTTTAATGAATCTCGCAATTTATGGGTCAATACAACTTCGCCCGTATTCTCTCGACCAAGACAAGGAGCATCAACATTCATGTCAAAATTAAAGCCATACTTTTCCTTAAAAGCATTTACGAACTTATAGCCCAACCCATCCGTAAAAATTTTAATCGCTGGCTTTTCTATCAAATTATCTTCGTTATAAATATTTTTCATAGTTTTATAATTCAATCTCACCACTCATTAGCTTGGGTAACATTAAGTCTCTAGTGGCAATCAAATTTTTATTTTTTTTCAATAATAAAATTATTTCATTAACTATTGGATTAGTTAATTTTGAGTATTCCTCTACTAACTTTGTATCTGGAATTTTTAACTTAATTTTAGCTAAACCCTCATTCGTTAATGAAACTTGGGTCGCCCCAGTAGCATACTGATCTTTTTGCTCGTGAAACCACTGAGAATTTATAGTAAAAAACAAATATCCTAAATATTTACTATCAATTAAAAACCCAACCATACCAGAAGAAAGCATTGAATTATCCGCCTCTACTTTATTTAAAGCATTATAAACCAATACTTTGTAAGTATTTTTCATTCTAGCAAACCAAACTGAATTTATTACTGGCTGTATTTGAGCCCTACTTGGCTTTTTATTATAATCGAAATATTCACCATTTTTAATAATTTTTATTCCATCAATTGAGGCAGTGTCAAAATATTCTTTTTGTCCATCGTATTTCTTTATTCTAGACTTACATAATTTAAATAAATTATTGTCTAAGATGCTTTTTATTTCCCATTTAGAATTATTATTATTAAAAAATTTTTCTTTATAAATTACCTGCGCTATTTCTTCTAAAATTTCAATCTGACGGTTATTATTAAGTATCAATTTATCATAATTACGTAATATTAATGATATTTTTTTTGCAACATCAACATCGCTAGGAATCCTTGTTTTTATTCTCTTCACAATTGTGTGGGTTATTAACGGTTGAGCTGCGCCCCCAGCGTATTGATTTAATTCTAAATTTTTTAATAAATAGTAATAAAAGTAATTTAATTCTTGATTTTTCGGTTTTACCACTATGGTATTATCAGAAGGCCAAAATTTATCTTCGCTATACATAACAGATCCGCAGTATGCGCCAACTCTTCCCAAAATAATCGCATCGCTATAAATTGAATCGTTGGTTTTACCTATAACTCCGTTGGAACCAAAAACATTATATAGCCCATCGCCACCCGGTTTAATGGATTTTCCATTATAAAAATTCAGCACATCCTCAAGTACAATATCCGCCCTTTGATTTTTTTGTTTTGTTAAATTTTCCATAAACTAGTTAATAATCTCATTAACATTTTGATCAATTTCGCTCATTATTGATTCAGCTTCTTTATTCAATGACATTAATTCGTTGTTTAAATCTTTAATTTTCTCTTTGTAATCATACTCAATTTCATCCTTTTTTCTGATGCCTACATACTGATTTGGATTTAATGACCAACCGAAATCCTCAAACTTTAGGCTTTCCTTAACACTACATAAACCAGCAATATCAAAATATTTATTGTCTTTAAAATTTTCCAGCCATTCAATTTTTATTTGTTCAATTATTTTTAACCTGTCAAATATTTCCTTTTCTTCTTCAATGGATGACGGCTCTAATTTTGACAATATCAACTTGCTCCTCTCAAGGCTAGGCAAAAAATCATCAACATTCTCATCTCGATACATTCTTACAATACTTGAAATATATTCTACTTGTTCTGGAGTAAATTCACGGTGTGCCTTATCAATTTGTCTAAAAATATTTTTAGCATCTATAAATAAAATTTTATTTTGCCTATTAGTTCCTTGTTTGCTTTTATCAAAAAACCACAGTGTACAAGATAAAGTAACTGTATAAAAAAAGTTTGATCCTATTGAAATCATAACGTCCACAACACCACTATTTATCAATTTTTTTCTTATTTCAAGTTCCGAGTTTCTTGCATCACTAGCAGAGTTGGGCATAACAAAACCAGCGCGTCCTTTTTTATTTAAACTTGAATTAAAAATTTGTATCCAAAGATAATTCGCATTGTCGGTATTTGGCATGCCTAGCGGAAATCTTTTGTCATCTTTCAATTTTTCTTTATCAACACCATCAACATTAAAAGGTGGATTCGCCATTACATAATCAAACTGTCCATTACATTTAAAAACATCCTCATACATTGTGTTGGCCTGTTTAACATCGCCACTTAAACCATGCACAGCTAAATTCATTTTGCATAAATGTACAGTTTCCAATGTTTTCTCCTGACCATAAATTGAGATATTTTTTTCTGCTGAATCGCCGTTCTTTTTATGTTCATCAATAAAATTAGCACTCTGTACAAACATACCACCACTACCACAAGCCGGATCTATCACGACACCATTCTTAATACAACAAACTTTTTAGAGTGAATACGATT
>CAZDYJ010000035.1:0-5976 GCA_964509735.1 uncultured Gammaproteobacteria bacterium | reverse complement strand
CTGGTGTTAAAAAAGAAGTACCTCGACGAAGAAAGTTTATCTATAATGGATGAAGATGAGGATGGTGAATTTAGTTTGGTGTTTTTTGAAAAGACCCCGGATTATCAATCCGCTAATTCTTTTATTGAAAACAATAAATTTTTTTCAGAATTAGCTCGCTCACACATTGAAATTGAAGATTTTTCGTCTAAAAAAAGCGAAAAAAAAGACTATGTTATCATTTTTTCCCCTAAAGAAAAAGACTTTTTTATCAAAGAGGCAGAAGATTTTGGCTTAAGCAAAGGCTTTAAAAAAGTTTTTTGGCCAGATTTAGTTGCCGTAAATTTAGAAGATTTTTCCACTCTATGTCCTGGCGTTGAGAACATTTTTGCTTCTGGAACGGAATTTTTTGAACATGGAGGGAAAATGTCCGTTTACAAGAAGAAAGATGGAACAATTTCCGCATTTTTTAAAGACGGAATGTTTGAAAGTGACTACGCCTTGTTAATGGAGGTTGAAAAACAAAAGACACCGATAATCAGTGTTGATATTTAAAACCTCTATTTACATTTCAGCCCCTGTTTAAAGCACAGGGGCTTTTTATTTTATTAAAAATAAGTTAGGATAGTTATATAAAATTTAAACATTTTTTGAAAATTATGCCCCTTATAAAGTCAATTTCCGGAATTAGAGGAACGGTTGGTAGTACAAAAGATAACAATCTTAATCCGGATAATTTTGCACAATTTATAAACATTTTTATCTCTTGGTTGAAACAAAAAAACTCGGGGAAAAAAATTAAAATAATTATTGGACGGGACGGACGTGTCTCCGGAGAGATGTTTAGACACTTAGCGATTGGTTTAATTTTAAGTCGCGGAGTTGATGTTATTGATTTAAATTTAGCCAGCACTCCTACTGTAGAATACGCAGTTATTAAAAGAAAAGCTCAGGCCGGAATTATTTTAACAGCCTCTCATAATCCAGCCGGCTGGAATGCTTTAAAATTCGTAAATGATTTAGGAGAATTTTTTGGAGCCCAGGAGATGACAGAAATTTTAAATTTTCCTGAAGAAGAGGACTTTGTTCAAGAATCTGAGATAGGAAATTATTATTATGATGCTTTTTTTGAAACCGATCATTTAGAAGCAGCCATGCAAGCACCGCTTGTAGATATTGATAAAGATGTTGTTTCTGATTTAAAAATTGTAGTTGATGGTATAAATTCTGTGGGCGGCGTAATAGTTCCAAAAATTTTAAGCATGATTGGCTTAAAGCAGGAAAATATTATTTGTTTAAATTGTGAGCCTGACGGAGATTTTGCTCATAAGCCAGAACCGCTAGATGAAAATCTTGAAGAGATAAAAAGCGTTGTTTTAAAACATAAAGCTGACTTAGGAATAGTAGTTGATCCAGATGTTGATCGTTTAGCTTTTATTGATGAAAAAGGAAATATGTTTGGCGAGGAATATACTCTCGTTGCTGTCTCTGACTATGTTTTAAAAAATTATGATAAAATTGCTGATAAGAAAAAAGGAGTCTATGAAAAAGTAGCTGTATCTAATTTATCATCATCTCGAGCCTTAAAAGATGTTTGCGATAATTTAGGTGCTAGTTATTTTAGTTCAGCTGTTGGCGAGGTAAATGTTGTTAGTAAAATGAAAGAAAAAAAAGCCATTATTGGCGGCGAAGGAAATGGAGGAATTATTTTTCCCGAACTTCACTACGGCCGAGACGCAATTATTGGCATTACTCTTTTTCTAACAGCTCTTTTAAAGTCTGGCAAAAAAATGTCCGAATTTAGAAAGAATTTTCCTGATTATAAAATGATAAAAGATCGCGTAGAATTATTAGAAGAACATAATATTAAAGACATTTTAATAAAAATAAAAGATTTTTATACTAAAAAAGGGCGGGAGGATGGCGATGTTTTATCTTTAAATGATGTAGACGGCATAAAAATAGATTTTAAAGAATCATGGCTACATCTAAGAGCTTCTAATACAGAGCCGATTATAAGAATTTATGCCGAAGCACGATCAATAGAAGAAGCGCAAATAAAAATTGAAGAATTAAAAGAAATAATTAAAGAAAGTATTTAAATACATGACGAAAATAATAATTTTAGCCGCTGGCAAAGGAACTCGCATGGGATCTGAACTTCCTAAGGTTCTAGTTCCTCTTAAAGGACGAGAAATGATTAAGTATCTTATGGATTCAGTTGTTGCCTCAGGAGTTGACCCTTCACCGATTGTAGTTGTTTCTCCTGATAATCATAAAATAATTAGTGAATCTCTAAAAGATTATCAACTTAAATATGTTATCCAGGATAAGCAACTAGGAACTGGTCATGCTGTTTCCTGTGCTCTTGGTGAAATAGATAGCGAAGTGGAAAAAATAATTGTTCTCTACGGAGACCATCCTTTTTTAAGCGCTAAATCAATTAAAAATTTTTCTATTTTAGAGCCAAAAGCTCTAACAGTTATGCCCGCTATCTTGCCTGATTTTTTTAATTGGCATCAAAATTTTTATCACTGGGGAAGGATTGTGAGAAATGAAAAAAATGAAGTTTTAAAAATAGTGGAATTTAAAGACGCAAGTGAAAAGGAAAAAGAAATAAAAGAATTAAACCCAGGCTTTATGTGTTTTAATTCAAGCTGGCTTAAAGAAAATATTAATCTTTTAAGAGATAATAATAATCAAAAAGAATATTATCTAACCGACTTGGTAAATATTGCTTTCTCTGGTGGATATTCAGTTGGAGCTGTAAATATTGAAGCTAAGGAGGCAATGGGCGTAAATAGTCGAGAGGAATTAATGATTGCGGAGAATCTAATTTAAATAGAATTTTTTTAAAAAAAATGTTAAAATATCTTTATATATGATAAAGATTTTTCGACCAATTAAAACGGTAATTTTAATTTTAATTTTTTTATTTTTGATTTTTATATCAGGAATAGCTTTTAATGAAGTAAATGGTGAGAATGGAAATATTATTAATTTAAAAGCCCAGTCTATTTGGAGTTTTACAGGAAATAGTTTAGATTTTTTATTTAAAGGCATCTCTGAATTTAATTTTTTAAACACTGCCAAGGAATTTAAAGTTAAAAAAGATTTTTCTTTTAGTTCTTTAAAGGATGATTTTTCTGAAAAAATAGAGACAATAAATTTTTCTAAGTTTAAGGAAAATTTTTCTAATAAGAGTGGACTTAGAACAAGTGAGCCAGTTAGTGATTTAGGGGAAAATAATTCAAGTTGGTCAGATTTTTTGTCTAATATTAAAGAAGATTTTAAAGAAAAGATAGAATAATTTAAATTTTTGATTTTATGGTTTTTTAAAGAAAATTTTTATATTTTTTAAGCGTTTTGTGCTATAATAGAAACGGACCTAATTTAGTCCGTTTTTTCTTAATAATAAAATATAAATATAAATTTATGGCCAAAGAAAAAGATAAAAAGCAGCTTGCTTCTAAATCTTCAGAAAAAGATGGGCGAAGTGAAGCGGCTTTAAATGCGATAGAGCAAATAAGATCAAAATTCGGAGAAGGAGCGATTATGAAATTCGGAGAAATGACTAAGACTAATGTCGACGCTATTCCGACCGGATGTCTTTCTCTTGATTTAGCAACGGGAATTGGTGGTGTTCCAAGAGGAAGAATTATTGAAATATATGGACCAGAATCTTCTGGTAAAACTACTTTAGCTCAGCATATAGTCGCCGAGGTTCAGAAGTTGGGAGGCATTGCTGCCTTTGTAGACGCAGAGCACGCTCTTGACCCAGACTACGCTTCTAAGATCGGAGTAAATATAAAAGAGATGCTTTTATCTCAACCTGATAGTGGAGAGCAGGCCTTGGAGATTGTAGAGACCCTTGTTCGTTCTAATGCCGTTGATGTTATAGTTGTCGACAGTGTGGCCGCCTTAGTGCCTCAGAAGGAAATAGAAGGAGATATGGGCGACCAGCACATGGGCCTCCAAGCTCGTTTAATGAGTCAGGCTTTAAGAAAGCTAACCGCTATTATTGCTAAAACAAAAACCGTTGTTATTTTCATTAACCAAATTAGAAATAAAATTGGAGTTTTCTTTGGCAACCCTGAGACAACGACTGGCGGTAATGCTTTAAAATTCTATTGTTCAGTTCGTATTGAAGTAAGACGTGCCGCTCAAATTAAGCAGGGCGAAAAAATAATTGGTAATCGAGTTAAAGTAAAGATAGTAAAAAACAAGGTCGCCGCTCCTTTTAAGTCTTGTGAATTTGATATCATGTATAATGAAGGAATTTCTATTGCTGGAGATTTAGTTGATCTTGGAACAGAACTAGGAGCAATTAAGAAGAGTGGTAATTCTTACACTTTTAAGGATGTAAAATTAGGACTTGGCAGAGAGAGTGCTAAAAAAACAATTAAAGATGATGCTAAACTTCTAATAGAAATTAGAAAAACTATTTTAGAAGAAATTAAAAAAGCAGAAGACAAGGAAAATGGCGTCAGCGAAGAAAAGGTTAAAAAATAGAATTATCTGTTTAAATAAAATTCTTTAGATATTTTAAAAGGCTGTCTGAAAAGGCAGTCTTTTAAAATAATCAAGACATTTCGCATGAGTATTTCTCGTTAAACAGTAAGGCAGAGTTCAAAATAAAAAGAAAATGTTATTTATGAAATGTTTCCTATTATTTTTAAAAAAAGACTATTTAAATTTTTAAATAGTCTTTTTGTAATTTAAAATTTTTATCAAGAGTTTAGTTAAACATTTTCTTAATTTTATTAAACTTTGATTTAGCGATTAATTCTGGATCGGATATTTTAGAACCAGCGAAATTTTTATACAATTTACCCCAGATAAAATAAAGTAGAGCACCAACGATAACTGATAATCCGCCAAGTTGCCATAGGTCGGCGAAAGCAAAACTTCTCGTGATGCCAGTAATTGCGCCAGTTGTCGCGTTGCTTGTTAGAAGAACATCAGTGTGAACCATGGCCCCAAGAGATAAAATAGAGGCAACCGCGCTAATTATGAAAACGAATTGAAGGGTATTAATTTGCTTATTTGAACTTTCTTGATAAACTGTGGAAACTAATTTTGAGGCACCTGAAAGATAGTCTTCTGTCATAGCCCATAAACTTTTAATATAATTTCCTGAAGAGATTAAATCTTTAAAGCCATCTAAAAATCCTAAGCAAACTGGATCACTTTTTTGTGACAATCTCTCAACTCGCTCAGCTTGAGCTTTTAAAATATTATCTAACTGTTCTATTCTTGATTTAAAGAAAATTACTTCGGACTCGATTTCCATAACTAAATCACGAGTAAGAGATAGGTCTCTATATTTTATAACTTTAGCTGATTTTATGAAATTTACTTCTTCCCAGATAAAGCGGTGCATATTTAGAATTTTATGAAACTGTGCTTCAGCGTCATGAAGATAATAAATACATTCTTTGACAATATTATCTGCCATTTTTTCATTTCCATTTATAACAACAATAGTTTCTCCGTAATAAACAGAAATATCTTTGTTTTTAAATTCCTTGGTAACTGTTTGATTTTTTGAACTAAGGAAGCTTTTAATATTTTTCTCACTTTCTTTGCTGGTTGTTAAGACAAAGGGCATAACCGACTTCATGGCTGAGAAAACTTTTGGAATAGGAGCGCCTTGGCTAAATAAATACGCAAAAGACGAAAAAACATTTTTAAAAGCAAACTCACTTAAACTAGCCATTTCTTCTTCAAGATTTTCTTCTTTTAAATTTTCTAAAGTCATAACGGTTAAACCGTTTTCACGACTTTCAAATTCGTATTTGTCAAAATTCGCCACTAAAAAACTTTGGCCTAAATCTTGATTTAGGGAAATATTTTTTGGATTAAGAGCGTCTCTTAAAGTTTTTAACTTTTCCTTATCAAGGGAGAGCTCTGTTTCTCCTGAAAGCAGAAATTTATGAAGCTCATTTAAATGAAAAAGAGTTCTTGGGTACCAACTACCAACGTAAATTTTATTTA
>CAZDYJ010000034.1:0-6269 GCA_964509735.1 uncultured Gammaproteobacteria bacterium | reverse complement strand
TCATGGCACAAAAGTATAACCCGGAAATCTACGATGAACGTGGTCAATACTTAAGGGAACCATTCGCTCCTTTTGAGGAGAATCGCTTTGAACTTGGTCTTTACTCAATAGGACCAAGAACATATCCAGTAATAGATATAGAAACATCTAGTAAATTAAACTCGAGCATGGGAATTTGGGGGTTTGTTAGGTGTGCTCAGGCTGTTATCTCTCAAGACTGGAGAGATAAAGGATATAAAATAAATGAAAAATATTACAGCCCAAATATAAATGTAGCATTAAGCTACGAAAAAGGGTTTGTAAAAAGCTTTGCTGGCATAGGCTTTAATCTTGGTCAAAGTTTTTTTGGACCATTAATTGGAACTGACATTAAAATCGGTGATTTACAAATAAAAGCTTTTGGAATGTACTCTTTAATATGTGCTTACAAAGCATCTTATTCGGAAGAAGAATATGCTTTATACGGACACCTGGGTGACCCGATAATTATTGACGGTTTCGATCCTAATAGTTGGTGGAGAATAACCTGTGGCTACAAGCTAAGCGATCGTTTTAATCTTGGGTTTATCTCTGAAAGGTTTTATGCTACTGGATTATTCGGGGAATACGAGCTAAGATTTCCCTCAATGGAAATTAAAAAAATGTACCTAAAGTTTATTTCGGGCAGAAATTTTATGTTTAAAGAAAATTCCTTCTTCATGGGAACAGTTCTTTATTTATAAACATTTTTTAAAAAATTGAGAGAACCCTTTTCTAAGGAAGAGGGTTTTTTATTTTTCCGGAATATCTAAAAATTCTTCAATCTTCTTAGAAACGTTTTTAGCTTCAATATTATACTTTTTATTATAAGCTAATTGTTTTTTGCGACGACGTTCCACCTCGGCAATAGATTTTTTTATAGACTCTGTCATCTTATCAGCATAAAGAATAATCTTACCTTTCACATTTCTAGCCGCCCGCCCCATTGTCTGCATTAGGGAGGTTTGACTTCTTAAAAACCCCTCCCTGTCAGCATCTAAAATTGCTACTAAAGTAACTTCCGGTAAATCGAGTCCTTCTCGAAGTAAATTAACTCCAATTAAAACATCAAAATCCCCTAAACGAAAGTTTTTCAAAATATTAGTTCTTTCTAAAGTTTTAATATCACTATGGAGATAATTGGAGCGAATTTTTTTAGCTTTTAAATAAGCATCTAAATCCTCAGCTTGACGTTTTGTTAAGGTGTTAACAATTATTCGCTCTTTTAAAGCAGCTTTTTTCTCAATTTCAATAACAATATCATTTATCTGACTATAATTTTTCTTAACATCAAAAACCGGACGCACTTCAATTTCAGGATCAATTAAGCCAGTTGGACGAATAACTTGCTCGGCAATTTGCTGTGACTTTTTAAATTCAAAATCTCCTGGTGTAGCAGTTGTAAAAATAATTTGCCCAACTCTTTTTTCAAATTCAGGAAATTTTAAAGGTCGATTATCTAAAGCCGACGGCAAGCGCCAACCATACTGAACTAAATTATTTTTTCGTGCTCTATCACCATTATACATCCCTCTTATCTGAGGCACAGCAATATGAGATTCATCAATAATAGTTAAAAAATCTGGCTCACCTTTATCGTTTTTCGGGAAATAAGCTAAAAGAGAGTCTGGCGCTTCGCCAGCCAACTTACCGCTTAAATGACGAGAATAATTTTCTATACCATGACAAAAACCTAAACTTTTTAACATTTCTAAGTCATATTTAGTTCTTCTCTCAAGTCTTTCTGCTTCTAATAAAAAACCTTCTTTCTTAAAATAAGCCAAACGATCTTTTAATTCTTCGCGAATATTTTTCATTGCCGCTTCAATTTGCGGTTTATCGGAAATAAAATGTTTTGGAGGAAAAATTACCATTTCTTTTAAGTCCTCTATGATATTTCTGGTTGTATTATCAATAATTGATAAGCGTTCTATTTTTTGAGCAGAAAACTCTAAACGATAAATGATGTTTTCTGACATCGCTCTAATTTCAAAAACATCACCCCTTACTCTAAACTGCCCTCTTTTTATATCTCCCGTTGTTCTTTCAAATTGAATTTTTACAAGTTGAGAAATTAAATCAGCTCTTGTTAAAAAAGCGTCTTTTTCTAAAACTAAACGAGCTCCTAAATATGAATCCGGAACACCTAAATTATAAATACAAGAAACAGAGGCAATAATAATCACATCTCTGCGACTCATTAAAGCGGAAGTAGCGGCATGACGTAAGCGATCAATTTCTTGATTAATCATCGCTTCTTTGTCTATGTAAGTATCAGTAATTGGTAAATATGCTTCCGGCTGATAATAATCATAATAGGAAACAAAATAATGAACAGCATTATCAGGAAAAAAGTTTTTATATTCTCTATATAGCTGGGCAGCTAAAGACTTATTAGGTGCCATAACTAAAACCGGCTTATTTTGTTCAGCAATAATACTAGCAATAGTAAAAGTTTTTCCGCTACCGGTTACACCTAAAAGAGTTTGATGGGAAAAGCCTTTCTCTAAACCAGCTTTTAATTTTTTTATAGCCTCGGGTTGGTCGCCGGCTGGAGAAAAATCAGATTTTAATTTAAAAAGATTTTTCATATTAATATTTACGGCTATCGTAAGCCCAATGCAAAACAGCTTGTCTTTGACGCGGACGACAACTTATATCTCCTTGTCTACAATTATTTTTTATCGCCATAATATGTCTTTTTATAGCTCGCCAGCGTTTTATTTGTCTCTCATCTTCAATAGGCAAACGACGACCTAAATAATACCGGCAGTACCATTGAAACCAACCACGCGGATCATCTTTAAAAATCCAACCTTTTTCTTGCCACTCCTCTAAAGACAGACTAGCTGCGACTCCAAAATAATTTAATTTCTTATCGCTTTTATCTTTGGCTAATTTAGCTTTTTTAAACCAATCAAGGGGAAATTCGTTTTGACAATCTCTTAAGTAACGGCCACCAAAAACTCCTAAAGCTAACATTTCTTTAGGACTAAGTTCCGGTTTAAAGTCTGGAGAAAAATTTTTTCCCATTGGCTCACTTAGAACATAACGATAATTTTTTTGCATTTTATCGTTAACTAAAACCGTCTTTTTTTTAAAAGCCGTCATATTATAATTTTATTTTCCTAAATCGATTTCATCATCAATTCTTAAAGAAGAAACAAATTCTGCCATATGGCTAACCATAATAACTGGGCCAGCAAAATTATTTATGGCTTCAGCTATAATCGGTAAATGACGAAAGTTTATATGGTTAGTTGGCTCATCGAGAATAAGTAGACCTGGCTTCATAAGGGATAGACGCGCAAATGAAAGCAAGCCTTTTTGTCCTTCTGACAATTCTCCTACTTTATGACCCATAAAATTACCAGTCAATAAAAATCCCGCGGCCAGTGATCTAAGTTCTTGCTCATCTTCAACATCTATCATAGCCTCTTTCAAAGAATTATAAACCGTTTGATTTAGGTCGAGATTTGTAAAATCTTGACTATAATAACCAATTCTAATATTGTTAGCGATTTTGGCACCCGATGATTTTCCGGCTACTAAAGAACGAAGAAAAGTACTTTTACCAATTCCGTTTGGACCCTTAACGATAACATGCATTTTTTTAGTAATATCTTTTTCAAGAGATTTTTCTTGTGACTCATGATTTTTAATAACTTTCACCGAACGTATTTCTACTATATTGCCTGATAAATCTTTTTGCACTGGAATATCAAAAGGGCGAATAGTTTTATCCTCTCTTCTAACGTCAACCATATTGTCTTCCAACTCTTCTGTTTCTTCTCTCATTTTTTGGGCTAGCTTTCTCATTTTACCGCCTTTATGAGCAAAAAAATTAACCTTTTCTTTGCGATCACGAATCATTTTTTCAAGTTGAGCATTTTTCATCTGCTCTCTTTCAACTCTTTTAGAAATTTCTTCAACTACAGAATAATAATCACCAACATACATTTCTGTCTGCTGAGTAAAAATATCAAGATAAATAACTCCCTCTGTAAAACAATTTAAAAAATCAGCATCATGAGAAATAACTAAAACTGTTTTATCATACATGATTAAAAATTCCAGTAGATGATCGATACCTTCTTGGTCTAAATTATTAGTTGGCTCATCTAAGAGTAAAATATCGGGTTCAACAATTAAAGCAGCCGCTAATAAAAGACGAGCTTGTTGTCCGCCGGATAAATCGCCAACTTTTCTATCAAAAGGAATATCCATATTTACCGCTATCAGAACTTTACTCATACGACTACGTAAGTTAGCTGGTACAGGAGAAAAAGATTTAGCAAAATACTCTTCAACGCTTAATTCAAAATCTTCTCGACTAACCATCTGCTTAGCGGTGCCAACAACGGCTTCAGTGGAAATAGATATTTTTCCACTTTTTGGACTTAATTCTTTTTTTATTAAATTAAAAATAGTACTTTTCCCTGCTCCGTTTTGCCCCATTAGGGTAAATTTTGCTCCGCGACGCAAAGAAAAAGACGCCTCTTTTAAAATCGGTTTTTTGTGAACATATTCAAAAGTCACTTCATCAAACCTTAAAACTACTTCTTCAGCCATAGATTAAAAATAGATTAAAAATTTATAAATATCTTTTCAAGAATAACAAAAATATAGATAAAAAGCAAGATTTAAAAAGAAAAAAACCCTTATTCGAAAATAAGGGTTTTCTGTTTTTGTTTTAATTATTTCTAAAAAACCTTTTAAAGAACCTCGCTGGCAAAAGCAGCAAGTTCAGAGCGAACTGTTCGAGTAAGCATAACTGTGGCAATCATGCGATTTTTCTCAGATTGACCAACCATTTTTTCAATAGCATAAGTTAGCCCAGAAGAATACTCGTTAAGATAGGGTATGTCGATTTGGCTTAAATCGCCACAAAAGATAACCCTAGACCCCTTTCCAAGTCGCGTGATAATGGTCTTCATTTCATGCTGACTCAAATTTTGCGCCTCTTCTATAATAATGAAGGCGTCAGCAATTGTTTGCCCTCTGATATATTCTAAGGGCTGTGGAATGAGACCATACTTAATTCGCATACTAATTTCCTGCTGATCACCGGGTGTAAATTTACCATTAGCAGACGCTTTCTTTCCGTTAGAAACAGTTAATTTAGCCATTCTGTCCGGAGAATGCTTCTCCAAAAATCGCAAGTTCTGCTCAAAAGGTACGAGCCATGGTGCTGTTTTATCAGCAATATCACCGGGCAAAAATCCCATATTGGTTTTATTGCTAAGTGGCACCATTGGATTAGCGATAATCATGTGTTCAAATTTCTTTCGCTGGCTAAGACCGGCTGCTAAGGCTATTAAAGTCTTACCAGTGCCAGCCTGTCCTTCTAAAAAAACACAGCTAATCTCAGGGGAGGATAGATGATGAAAAGCCAAAAGCTGTCCGTAGTTCGGAACACCCCGTCTTTCGTCATCATCTGCCGCCTCTAATCCGAACAGAGAAAAATCGTTTTTGATCATTTGCAGAACACCACCTTTTCGCACAAAAAGATTTTCTTTTATGCCATCCTTTTTGTCAGGATAAGAGATAATAATGCCGGCATTTTGATTTAAAACACCATGAATCTCTTCGCTATAATCAATCGCCATGTCTGGTGAAAAATCTTCAACATGAACAGTGGCAATTTCTTCGCGAGCATTTTTCTGTTCTATCTGTTCTTGCTTATAAGGCTCAATGGACACCTTCACTTTATCTTTAAATAAAGCATAGGCCATAATTCTCATGTTCACATCGTTAGTAACTAACTTATAAAGGTCGTAACCTTCGTACTTTTCGTTACTGATGATGTAGTTTAAAGTAGCCATGATTTGATAATCGGGACGACCTTTTTCAAGGTCAATGCCAGCAAAACTGGTATTTTTCTCAACTTCAAATCTTTCATTTTTACCAAAGCCGAATTTTTCAATTTGGCGTATGACTTCCCTTACGTCTATACCGATTCTTAAATCTTTCTTAAGTCGGTCGAGCTCGGTTAAAACGGTTAACGGGATTATTACTTTATTCCCACCATTTATAAACCTATCCAAGCAATAAGGATCGTTGATAAGCACATTAGTATCCGGCACAATCAAATTCCCCAAGGCAATTTTTTCTTCTCTCATCGTTTATCAGTTTTTGTTAATGAACTTTTTATCTTTTGACTATGAATTTTATAATAACTAGTAGAAACTGTCAATCTTTATTTTCTCGGCCAAAAAGAAGCTAAAAATGTGGCTATAGGCATGGATAAA
>CAZDYJ010000033.1:0-6562 GCA_964509735.1 uncultured Gammaproteobacteria bacterium | reverse complement strand
ATTATGCGACCTTGCCAAGGTCGAGAGACGGGTTCGATTCCCGTTACCCGCTCACTGAATTTTTGCGAAAAGCAGAGTTTAAAAGCTCTGTTTTTTGCTTTATATACGGGCTAAAATAGTTTTGCCCGTCTTTATATGAAGTTGGTAAATTGAGAATAAAATCAGAGGCGTTGCCCATATGTTGCCCAAAAGATAAAACATCTACTGCTTGTCGCAGTTCTCTTGGACTTAAATGAGCATAGCGCATAGTGGTTTTAATATCACTATGGCCTAGTAGTTCTTGAATTGCTTTTAGAGATATTCCTTTTTGGGCTAAGTGAGAAGCAAAGGTATGACGAAGTACATGCCAACCAATTCTTCTAAACTTTAAGTCTTTACATAGTTTATGTAGCCTCTTTACATATCTTGCTTGAACTAGAAAACTATTATTTTCAGAAAATATCAATTCATTATCTCTTTTTCTCTGTCTTAACATTTCAATTACAGAATTAGTTAAAGGAATATATCTGTTTTTGTTGCTTTTGGTAGATCCTAGCACTCCTTTGGCAATCGCTTTGTTTATGGTTAATAGTCTTTTCTCAAAATCTATGTCTTTCCAAGTTAAAGCTATTAGTTCACCAAAGCGAAGTCCAGTGTTTAGTGCTAAAAGAATTATATCGTGTAAATTACCATTACTATTATCAAGTAGTAATTTACACTCGGACTCATTTAGATAATCAAATTTAGAGGGAGGAGTTTTTAGGAGCTTAACTCTAGGCGCAATTTCCAGTATTTGCCATTCTAAGGCAGTATCTAAGCATTTTCTAAGCACAGTTAAGTGATTGTTTATACTTTTATTACAAAGTCTAGTTTTCTGCTTTTCTCGTTTATACTTCTCAACTATTTGATTATTAATACAATCAAGTTTTACTTTACCAAAGAAAGGCACTAGATGAACTCGTAAAATCCCCTCTTTATTGAGAATTTCTGAATGTTTATTATTGGTCTTTGCATAAGTTTCAAACCAATACCAAGCAAACTTTGAAAAGAGTTGTTTCTTTTCTGTCTTTTCTTCTTCTATGCTCTCACCTCTAGCTAATTTCTGTCTAAGCAGGGCTTCATAGTCATAAGCTCCTGTCTTAGAGTTAACAGGACTCTTTTTTCTATATCTAGAGTTATTAAATCTAAAGTCTATCCACCAAGAAGCTCGTATTTTTCTTACACTCATATATTTATCTAGACTGGCTCAATACGAATACTATCTAGATAATTTCTTATATCACTTTCAGAAAATCTAATACATCCTTTTATCCTATAGCAGGATATTTTCTTAGACTCTACTAACCTATATATAGTTATTTTAGAGACTCCAAGTAGTTTAGATATATCATTTATGTTATATAGTTTTTCTATATTTGTATTTAAACCAGTCATATTAATTGTTAAAGAGCAATACAGTGTCTTTCAAAGGAAAGTCTGAAACAACATATTGTATTACTCTATCATTATTTTTTAGCTTAAAGCAAACTTTTTCAGATTTTATCTATATTTTCATATAGGTTTTAACCATTTACATAATTTAGCTAACTTTAGCTATCGGGCAAATAGTTTTCTTTAGATGTGTGGTTATAATCAAGTTAAGAGATAAAGATTTTGTTTGCTTTTTTATCCTTTTTAAATATCAGTTTGGCAAGCAATCTTTTTTCGGCGGTCGGGCAGACCCGCCGAAAAAAGGATTACCATTGCAACAAACTAAAATATTTTAATTAAAAGGAATAAATACAACATAGCAAAACAGAGTTCCCAAAAATTACGGGTAAGATTTAGGGGAACTTTTTATTGTGGCTAATCTAAGCTAAAAAAGTTTGAGAATCTGGGGTAATTTATAGAAAAACTTTATAAATATTTTACAAAAAATTATACTAACCTATGCTAAAATTCAAATTGACTTTAGGGGATCGAAAAGGTACAATTAAACTATAGAAATATTCAATAATACTTATGATAAAACCATATTTTAAACAAAAAGACTTTTCATTATACTTAGCAGACTCAATTAAATTTTTAAATGAGAATGTAAAAGAAAATTCAGTAGATATGATATTTGCTGATCCGCCTTATTTTCTTTCTTCAGGAACTTTTAGCTGTCAAAATGGAAAAATGGTTAGTGTAAAAAAGGGTGATTGGGATCTATCTAATGGAACAAAGAAAAACTTTGAATTCCATTTAGACTGGATAAAGGCTTGCCATAGAGTTTTAAAACCAGGTGGAACTATTTGGATTTCTGGAACATATCACTCTATTTATCAATGCGGTTTTGCTTTACAGGTTAATAAATTCCATATTCTTAATGATATAGCTTGGTTTAAGCCAAATGCTTCTCCTAATTTAAGTTGTCGTTTCTTTACTGCTAGTCATGAAACTCTTATTTGGGCTAGAAAAGATCCTGTTAATCCCAATACTAAGAAAACAACCAAAACAAAACATAAGTTTAATTATGACTTAATGAAGAATGGAAATTGGCCAGAAGATTTTATTAAAAAGCCAGGGCTTCAAATGAGAAGTGTTTGGGCTATGGGAACACCAAAACCAGCCGAGAAGAAACACGGCAAACATCCAACTCAAAAACCAGTAGATTTGTTAGCTAGAATAGTTATGGCAAGCACTAACAAAGGCGATGTTGTTCTAGATCCCTTTACAGGTTCTTCAACAACGGGCATAGCTTCTTATTTAAATGGCAGAAAATTTATTGGTATTGATTTAGAAAAGAAATATTTAGATTTATCTATTAAGAGATTAAAAGATATTGAGAATAGTAAATAATTTAAAATAAAAAGATGGCTAATTTTAAGGAAACAAAAGATTATACATTTGCCAAATTGTGTTCATCTTTTGGTAGATTTGAAATTCCTAATTTTCAGAGACCATATTCGTGGAAAAATAAAAATCTTGTAGATTTTTTTAATTCAATAGTTGAAAACGAAAAAGAGTATTTTATAGGAAATATTGTGGCTGTAAATGATAATCCAACAAAAATTATTGATGGTCAACAAAGATTAACAACAATATCTTTGTTGCTAACTGCTATTAGGGATACGTATTCAGAGATTAATCCTAAGGATGAAAAAGAGCAAAAAATGATAGAACAAAGAGAAAAATCTATTAATACTTATTTATCTTATGAGGATTTTGATCCTGTTCCTTCTGTGGTATATAAAAGACTAGAGCTAGGAAAAGAAGTTTATCAAAATGTTTATGAAAAAATAGTTGATAAAAATATTGATTCCATTGATATTAAAAAATTAAACGACAATGAAAAAAGAATTATTTCTAATTATAATATATTAAAAACATTAGTTATTAAACATGTTTCAAATTCAACTATTGATAGATTAGAAAGCTTATTGGAAAAAACATTAAATTTACAAATGGTTTTGATAGTCTGCGGTGACGATAATGATATATATAAAATTTTTGAGGGGTTTAATTCTACTGGACTGGGTCTTTCTGTTTCAGATTTAATTAAGAATTCTGTATTAATGCAATCCAGGGAAGATCAGGAAGTGCAATCTAATGTTGAAACATCTTGGTTAGAAATGGAAAATCTTTTTGAAATGACATCTATAAGTAGATTTCCAAAATTTTTAAGACATCAGTGGATTTCTGAAAATGGATACGAGCTTATGTCAAAATTATTTACAAAAATAAAAACAGATAAAATAGAAAATAAATCTGCAAAACAGATATTAAATTATGTAAATAGTTTAGAAGTGGAGGCTAAGATATATCTGGGTATGATCTATGATAAGTATGAAAAATTATTAAATATTGATAAAGATTTATTAGACTCACTAAGAAAATTTAGATTTTTAAGAAACGATCAGGTTTATGAGGTCTTATTATCTTATTATAAAGCATACAAATTAAAAAAAGTAAAAAAGGCGACACTTAACAAATATCTAAAAAAACTATGGATTTTTGTTTTAAGAAGTAGGTTTATATCAATTAATCCATCAGATTATGAAAAAGTGTTCGCAAATCATTGTAAAAATATAACTGAAGCGAAAGATCAAAAAGAATTTTCAAGATATTTTAATATTTTTATTGATAAATTAAAACCTTTAGTAAAGGATGATGAGCAGTTTATAGAAAATTTAGTTTCAGATATTTCTTTCGGTAATGATAATAAATTAATTAAAGAAATATTTGTTGAAATTATGGGGAAGGATAACAAAAATATTTCTGTAAAATTACCCGAAATAGAACATATTTTACCGCAAGAACCAAAAAAATGGAAATTAACAAAAACAGAAATAAGGGGGCATGTTCATAGATTAGGAAATTTAACCCTATTATCTGAGAGTGATAATAAAAAAGCTGGAGATGAAACCATAGATTTTAAAGTAGTGGTGTATAATAAAACAAAATTCAACCTAAATCAGGAAATAGAAAGTAAGTGGAAAGCAGGATTTCAAAATAATTGGAAAGAGACTATTGATGAAAGAGGAGTTGATATAGGAGAAAAAATATCTAAAATTTGGAAATTATAAATTAAGATAAAATATATGAAAAAAGGTGGTATTGGCGGAGCTAATACTCAAACGGGTCTTAGCTTTGAGGGTAAAGTTGATTTTTTAACTTTTATCCAAAAACAAAAAAATTACAGTGTAGGTGGTAATAAAATTTTTTATAATAAAAAAGAGGTTGGCTTAACTTTTAAAAAATATGGCTTATATAAATATCTAGAGGAAAATGGCATAGACTATACTAATTTTATTTCGAAACGATTACTTCCAGATGACGCTATTTTTGTGATTGCTAACAACACTATGCATATTCTTGAAATTAAATTTCAGGAAGTGGCGGGATCCACTGATGAAAAATTACAAACTTGTGATTTTAAAATAAGGCAATACAGAAAATTATTATCAAGATTAAATATAGAAGTAAAATATATTTATATTTTAAATGATTGGTTCCGTAAACCAGAGTACAATGATGTGTTAGATTATATTTTATCAGTCGATGGTTGTTCTTATTACTTCAACTATTTACCTCTACAAAAAATAGGTTTACCAGTGCCTAAAAAATAATATAAAAATATGCCAATTTTTCAAAGTAAAAAAGGAAATCTATCAAGAATTAAGGAAGTTAAAATACAATACGAAAAAGATCTACAAAAAATTACCGAAGATAATTTATTAGATATTTTTGGATTAAAATTTGTTAGTTCAGAGTTTGCTTTAGGTAATTTTAGATTAGACACCTTGGCTTTTGATGAAGATACAAATTCATTTGTGATTATAGAATATAAAAAAGATAAGAGTTTTTCTGTTATTGACCAAGGATTTTCTTATTTATCTTTAATGCTAAACAATAAAGCTGATTTTATTTTGGAGTTTAATGAAAAAATGAATAAAAATCTGCAAAGAGATGGCGTAGATTGGTCTCAGTCAAAAGTTTTGTTTTTAGCTCATTCATTCACTGATTATCAGAAAAATTCAATTAATTTTAAAGATTTGCCTATTGAATTATGGGAAGTTAAAAAATATGAAAACGATACTATTTTATATAACCCAATTAAAGCGACAAAAGCGGTTGAATCAATAAATAAAATATCAAATAATAAAGAAATAGAAAAAGTTAGCAGAGAAGTGAAGAAATATACTAGCGAAGAACACTTTAAGGAAGATTGGGAGTCTAAAGAAATATTTGAAAAATTAAGAGAAAGAATTTTTGATATTGATAATCAGATTGAAGAAGTCCCAACTAAAGTTTATATTGGATATAAATTAGGCAATATAGTGTTATTTGATTTAAATATTCGTAAAAATAAAATAGAAGTTCACTTATACAGAATAAAACCAAAAGATATTAAAGACCCTCAAGATGAAGTTTCTTACATGGAAAATAGCATGAAACATTGGAATAAACATGTTTCAAAATTTTATATTAACTCCGCAGAGGATATCGAATATGCTACTTTTTTAATAATGCAAGTTTATAATAAATATAAAAAATAAAAATATGAAAAAAGATAAATTAACACTAAAAGAGTGGGAAGAGATTGGTAATAAAGCTAAAGAAATTAATAATTCTCAGTTCGAGTTATTAAAAATGTTGTCTGGAAAATTGCCAAAAAAAGATTATTTAAAAAAGTGGGATTCGGCTAACAAAAGTTTTGGTAAATTAAGGAGCCATTTAGATAATATTGTTTGTGGTTTGTTTACTGATTTGCCAGATAATGAAATTACTTCAATATTTTATGGTGATAAAAAGCAATAAATTAATTCTACCACCAACCACTGTATTACCCCGCTAAAAGCGTTGACCATATGTTGCCCAGATGGTGATAAAAGTAGATATATTGAGTAGTTTTAGATAATTACAGATTAAACAATAATTACCTAACAATAGACAATAATTAGTATATACTGGATTATTGTCTTTTTTGTTTCTCTGTTTCGATTCCCGTTACCCGCTCACGAAAAAAGACAGTCCGAAGGGGCTGTTTTTTAGTTACTTATCCGTTTTCTAATCAATAGCTTGGCAACACTAGGCAATCATTTCAGCTGGGGTTTTG
>CAZDYJ010000032.1:0-7913 GCA_964509735.1 uncultured Gammaproteobacteria bacterium | reverse complement strand
TAACAACAAATTTAGAACCTAAAGCACTTGCTCCTGTTCCTACACCTACTTGTCCAGCGGTATTAAGATTATATATAGCTGTTCCAAATATTCCCCAAGTAGAAGAAGCTCCTCCAGGAAGAATACTTTCAACAGCTGTATCAAGATAGCCTTTATTAACTGCATCACTATCTTCAAATGGATCGGCTACGTTACCTATTCTCTGTAGACCAGCTAAGATAGAATATGTGCCAGCATTATCAATTGATAATTTAGCAGTTGGAGAAGTGGTGCCGATGCCGACGTTGCCAAGATTATTAACAACTAATTTAACCTTTAATACATCACCGATGCCACCGCCATAAGATAATTGCAGTTTATCAGCCGATGAAACGTACCCCAATGAAAATCTTGTATTAGCCGTTGTTCCAAACGAAACCGGTATATCATTATAAAATCTAAACCCATTTGCGCCAGAATTATCTATATAAGAAATATTATTTCCATTATACTTAAATCTCCAGCCCCCGCTTGCATCAATTTGACCAATTCCACTTGCGTCTAAATTGAGGGTTATATTATTAGTACTCTGGTCATCATATCCGTTTATTTTAAATCCACTATTATCTGCTGATTGAGTTATTTCCAACTTCACAAGTGGGTTTGTCGTTCCAATTCCGACATTCCCATCATCTCGGACAAATAATAAAGAGCCATTGGAAGAGTTGGTAACATTTAAAGCTGAGGAAGCGCTAGTTGTGCCTCCGCCTTTAACAACAAATTTAGAACCTAAAGCACTTGCTCCAGTTCCTACACCTACTTGTCCGGCGGTATTAAGATTATATATAGCTGTTCCAAATATTCCCCAAGTAGAAGAAGCTCCTCCAGGAAGAATACTTTCAACAGCTGTATCAAGATAGCCTTTATTAACTGCATCACTATCTTCAAATGGATCGGCTACGTTACCTATTCTCTGTAGACCAGCTAAGATAGAATATGTGCCAGCATTATCAATTGATAATTTAGCAGTTGGAGAAGTGGTGCCGATACCGACGTTGCCACCTAAAGGATTTAGAGCTATTGGATAGGACGCGTTATTAACAGATTGGTGTCTATGCTGAATTGATGCTGTAAAAGGAGTACTCGCATCAATAGTAAAAACTAAATCAGTCCCAGAATCTCCACGATCAATGTTGAACAATGATGCATTTCTTGCAGTGAGTGAGGGGGCGCTTGGGCTTCCACGTAATGAAAGTTTAGAAAATGCGTTGGTCGTTCCAATTCCAACATTACCATCATTTTGTATTCTCATCTTTTCACTAGAATTAACCTGAAAAGACAGTGGCGCTGTCGTAAGAGTTTTTATTTCGAGCTTTGCTAGACGATCAGCCCTTATTCCTCCCAAAATAGTTCCTGTGTCCTGAACGTATATTTGAGGATAAGTGCTACTTGCAACGATATTGCCATCAACTTGCAACTTTTGCTGCGGACTCACAGTCCCAATCCCAATATTCGTTCCATTATTATACAAAACGGAATTAGCCACCCAGCTTGAATTGTTATAACGCAAAGTTTGTCCATCAGTAGCTGAAGTAGGTAGTCCAACTTCTGTCGTAATAGCGGTCGTACTCGTAGCAAAAACATTACCTGAATTATCAACCGCTAAAATACTTGTTGTTCCCATGCCTATATATGGAGAACCACCAAAAGTAACTGAACCAAGAGTAAAAAATCCATCAGTTCTATTTATATGAAGTCCCGCTCCCGGAGTAGATGTTCCGATACCAACTCTGCCAGTATTATAATAAACAGAAGTTCCATTAGGTAGCCAATTCCAAGAAGGAAGACATACTCCTTTAAAACAAAGTTCATCACTTAAAACATTAACAACGTCACCAAGCCGACCTATATTTACATCTTTAGCAAAAACATTTGCATTTGGGAAAAATAAAAAACCGCTTGCTAATACAAGACTTAAAACAAAAAGCTTCCTTTTATTTTTGCGCTTCATTTTTAATTTTTTTCTAACAAAAATAAGAAATTTATTTAATTCTTCTTTAAATATTTCTTAACTACATTATACTATTTTTTGAAAATACTGTAAACAAAAAATTAATAAAAATTTTCCAATTTTAGACGTTAAAAATAATATATGATTTTTGACATCAACTACTAAAAAAGATATATAATTTTAAACTCCTACTTAACAATTAACTGGCCCACTTCCCCTCTATCTTCGTGTCCCGGAGAAATACATTTAAAATTATAAATTCCTGGTTCCTGTGGAGCGTTAAAAGTTATCGCTTTTGTTTGCCCTGGACCAACCAAAATAACAATACTCGACAAACTTCTGTCTTCGAAAACTAAAGTATGAACTAAGTCGTCAGTTGAGGTTAAAGAAAACGTCGTTGGTGATCCGGCGACGGTTGTAAATTGATTAGGAGTAAAAGCGCTGCTACCAACTTTTAATTGAAAAACTGACTCGGGTAATTCTTCTGGATTTAAAAATCCAGTCTGCAAAGGGACACCTTCGCCACCTTTTATACCAACATTATTCGCCGCTTCTCCATTAGCAGTAATAACAATATTATCCTTATTAATCGCGTTTGCCCCGGGAACAATAACTGTTACAGGTCCAATCTCGTCAATTTCAATTGAATTTTCATCATTAGACTCAAAAGGGGTTGAAGCGTCATAAGCTGGGTCATTGATATCTATCTGAAAATCTCCGTTAATAACGGGACTTTTAGTAGTCTCTTTTTTATTTAATTTATCGAGGTTAGTAACTAACAATAAAACAACCAAAACAACTAAACCGATTATCAAAAAAATTATCATTTTCTTTGACTTTGCTGTTTTATCTACTTGGTTTTCCATAAATTTTTAATTAAAATTTTTTAAGTATAAACAAACTACCTAACAATCATTTTTCCCTCTTGATCTCTTTTTCCAAAAACATCATTTATAAATAAATATTCCCCGCTAATTTCTGGCGCTCTAAAAGTAACATAGCGAGTATCGCCTGGGCCACACCCAATAGAAACCGCTGCCATTCTTGAATCATAAAAAGTTAAAACAACAGGCGAAGCGCTTTGTGCTGTTAAAGAAAGGGTTATTTCTTGGCCAGGAGAAACAGAAAACTCTTGAGGCGAAAAGCCATTATCAGTTCCAGTTATTTTTATAGACTCAGAAGGGATGTCCTCTGCTTTAACCACTAAAGACTGTACTGGAGCAGGAACGCTCATTCGATAATCATTATCAATGACTGTTACAGGACGAGAGGCTAAGGCTTCAGAAGATTCTCCTTCTAAGGTATTGTCGTTAATATTATTATTTTCTAAAAAATTATTTTCATTAACATTTTCGGAGTTATAAAATGAATAATTAGAGGCACTGTCTTTTAGAAAAAAAATAGTTAACCAGGTTCCAAAGCCAAGAATAATTATTAAAACAACAATTCTAAAAATAATCTTGGTCTTATCTTTTTTATTTTTACTAAAAGATTCTAAGCTATCGCTTTTCATATCTAAGTTATCATTTTTCTTATCCAAGTTAGATTTATCATTATCCCGGCTATTGCCTTTTGCTTCCAGACTATCATCTTCCACTTCTAAATCATCGTCTTTCGCATCCAGACTATCGTCTTCATTTTCCCGTCCATAATCCTTTTCTTCTAAATTTGCTCCGTGATTATCTTCTCCAATATCACCACTTAAAGAATTATCATCTATCTCAGCCTTGTTTAAATCTTCATTCATATATTTTTAAATTTATATTCCCACCTCTATATTTTACCGCTTTTTCCCTTTTCTAGCAAGAAAAAAAGACGAACCAAGCGGTTCGTCTTTTTTAATTTTCCTAAAAATAATAATCTTATTCAACAATCATTTTTCCTACTTCTCCGCGTCCAGCATGTCCAGGAATATCGCAAGCAAAAGCATATTCACCAGGAGTAGTTGGAGCGTTAAAAGAAATAGCGCGAGTCGTGCCAGCTGAAACAGCGGTTCCAGCAGATCTTAAAGAAGGATCAGAAAATTTAATATTATGAGACCATTGATCGGTTGAAGATAGAGCTAAAGTGATAGCTTCTCCAGTCTTAACAGTAAAAGAGTTTGGACTAAAACCAGCCGCGGAAACATCAATTTTTATCACATTTTCCGAAAGCTGCTCCTTATCAATAGGCAAACTTTGACGTGGAGCGTTTATTTCCATAGGGGAAACATCAGTTTTAATTTCTTCACCTGTGTCAGTAATAACTTTTCCCTCAGTAGAAATTAAATTAGTTCCAGCTACTTCTCTAACAGCATCAATTAAAACTGGATTAACTTCTGCTATTTCAGAAGATTCTCCTAAAGTATTATCCTCTAAAGGATCGTCACTCGCTTCTTCTTGTCCGGAGATAGGAGTTTTAATTACTTCGCCACCTGGCTTCTCTATTTTTGGGTTAAAAATAACTACCGCTGCAATAATCAAAACAGCAATAATTCCTACAATCGCTATCGTGATTATTTTCTTTTTGTCCATCGGACTGTTTTCTTTTTCCATATTTTTATTATTTTTTTCTTTTTAATAAAGAAAAATTGATTTAATATATAAAAACGAGCAATAAACCTTATCTATGTTTAATTATAACATTTTCAGAAAAAAAGGACAATAAGTAAGAGTCAACACAAGTATTTAAGCTTGTCTAATTTCTGGTTAAAAAATATAAATGACTAATATGATCAAAAAATGGAGAATATTCTGAAGATGTTGCCGGATTAAAAATAATTTCTAAATAAAGCTCTTTATTGTCTAGGGGAAAATAAACCCTCTCATTAATGCCTGCCTTTTGTTTGTTAAAATCGCTACCTAAAAAATAAATTTCCGGATAATATTTGTCGCCAAACGAAGCGGGTGAACCCAGTCCAGAATTAAAAGACATGTTTTCAATAAAAGCCTCAATAATTTTTTTATTTTTATTATTAAAATTGGCAGAAAAAGATTTTCTAGGCTTTAAATTATCAAAACCAGCATCTTTAAAAACCCATAAACCGGGTTCATTTTTTCCAAGTAGCGGCTTTTCTTGAGGTGAAAAAATAAATTCAATTTCGCCTCTGTTTTTATTTTCTCGAAAAGAAATAAAATCTAAATGAGAAAAATCTTTAAAAATATAAGAAAAATCATGAGCTCCTTGAATATCTAAAGTTTCATTTTGCCATAATTTTATAAGTCGCGGTTTTTTTCTATCAAGACTTAATATATACCACAAAGAATTTTTTCCCTCACCCTGCTTAAAAATAACAGGATTAAAACCGCCATCTAAAACTCTTAAACCAAAGTATTTAGAAATATCAATTAGTTTTTCCTGTCTATAATGAAAAGCTCTGCCCTCATAACCAGCATAAAAAAGCAAAAAATTATCATCACTTCCTGATGCACTTACCGAGCCATTTAAGCGACCGTGTTCTGTGATAATTTTTTCTGGACTATTTTTTCCTATTAAAGGAGTGTAACTTGAACCATTAAAAAAATAAGTATAAACTCTTTCCTGGTTCTCGTATTCACAGACAAAAGATACTAAAAACAAAGAAGACAGGCGGCTAACATCTATTTTTTTTATCTTTTCTTGGGCCACTTCTTGAGGCAAATCTATTTTTCGACCATTAAAAACCAGCTCTTTTTCATTTCTTGGTTCCAAGCAATTTCTTTCTAAGCTTAAGCAATATTTTTTCTCATCACTAAGTATCCAGTTATTATTTATTAAATAATTTTCATCTAAATTTAAATCTGCTAAATCGTTTTTTTTGTCCATGGAAAAAAGCGGTGGAAAAATCAAAGCGGCTACTGTTTCATCTAAAAACATATCAGTCTTATTTTTATCAAGATAGGCAAAAGAGGAAAAATGATCGCCTAAACCAATCCATAAATCCGTCTGACTCTCCCCTTTTTCGCTTGAATTTATGGTAATAGAATTAATTGAAGTTAAATAATTTTTTAATTCTTTTCTTATTCTTAAAATTGATAAAAAATTAACCACAATTAACAAAAACATCAAAACAAGAAATATAACTATCAGTCGTAAAGTATTTTTTGATTTTATTTCTGATAAAAAAATGTTTTTTTTATCTTTCTTTTTAGGTTCAATTTTTAAATTACGATTTTTTTTAACAACAATATTTTTAACAGTTTTTGTCTGCCTAGTTTTTTTTGAAATAATCTTTTTTGAAAGAGTCTTTTTTTTATCTGTGTCAGGCATTTATATTTTTAATTATCTTAAAAAGATTTTAAAAATAAAATCTCAATTTTACTTAATAATTATATAAAGAAGTTCTAATTAATTACAAAACCAGGTGATTCATTTTGATCAATTGCTTTAGTCGGCCATTTTTTCCAATCAAAACGACGACCAACTAAACGGAAGGCAACTTTAACTGATTTATCAGAGCGTAGGGTAAGTTTTTCTCCGTCTATTTCAAAATATGTTTGAGCAAAAGAACCGTATGGAGTTATCATAACTTCAACATTTTCCTCTGAGAAATCAACCGTTTTTCGCCAAACCCAAAGATCGCTGCCTTCGAGTTCTTTTGAAAAATCAATAACCCTTTCATAACCACCAGACTTACTTTTTTGACTTATATCTATTCTACCTACATATTCTTCTTTAACTCCGCCTACTATAGAAGATGCAAAAGTTGAATAATTTATGCCTTTAATTCTATAGAGAGGGTCGATAGTGTTAACCGTTAATTTTTCTACGCCAGTTATATTACTTAAGCCCATATTTAAAGAACCAAAGATACTAACTGAACCAAGAACTCTTAAACTATCAACACCTGGAGTAGTTGTGCCGATGCCAACATTGCCAGCATCACTTATAAATACGGAGCTCGTCGCTTGCCAACCGCCAGCAGTTTCGTAACGTAAAATCTGACCATTTAAGCCACTCGGTAAAACGCCCGCGGAAGTAACCCCTAAATTTCCCTCAACATCAATAGTCGCTATACCCGCTTGACCAACTAAACCACCAACATTTATAGTCGTTGCCCTTAAACTTCCGTCTATGTCAAAATTAACTCCCGGAGTAATTCCGCCCGAACCAATGCGACCATTAGCTAATATAGTCAAACGATTAACTCCGGCAGTGGAAAAAGATAAAATATCTGTACCGCCCCGATAAATTCCCGTATTAGTATCAGCTGAAAAGGAAAAAGCTGGAGCACCGACTGACCCATCAGCTCCTCTAAATAAACGCCCACTAGTTATAACATCACTAGTGCCAATTCTAAATCCGGTAGTAGCAGAAATATTTCCTGTTACCGCTAAAATTCCGGCAGTAGGGTTAGTATTATTTATTCCAACATTCGTGCCATTATTAAAAATTAGAGAACTTGCTACCCAACCACTACCGTCATGTCTAAGAGTTTGATTAATTTCTCCTGAGCCAATACCACCTGAACCGCCGACAATAGCATCAACATAGCCTTTAGTCGCTGCATCGGTGTTTTCAAATGGTTCAGCTACATTACCAATTCTTTGCATGCCGGCTAAGATAGAATATGTATCTGGGGTGGCAACTGACAATCTGGCACCTGGGGTTGTTGTGCCGATACCGACGTTGCCAGCTGGGTCAACAAAAATACCAAAATTATTTCTACCCAACATTGCTGAACCATAATAACCATTAATATAAGGGATGGGAGTATTTGTATATGTTCCCGGCTTACCTACAGCCATAACTACGCCATAATTATTAACACTAAGACTAAAGGGAGCTGCTGCGCTATAACTATTTGTTATATCAGTAAAATAACTAGCTGGACTAGTGGCGGATTGTAACCTAATAGTAGAAGTGTCATTCTGAATTGTTAGGGGCTGGCCAGGTGCCGTCGTTCCTATCCCCACATTCCCATCATCTCGGACAAAGAATAAGGAACTATTGGAAGAGTTGGTAA
>CAZDYJ010000031.1:0-8403 GCA_964509735.1 uncultured Gammaproteobacteria bacterium | reverse complement strand
TTGATCTCAATACTGATTGGTGTGATCGCTTTAGTTGTTGTGATACCGATAATAAGTAATATTATGAATCATAAAGATAAATTAATTTATGAATATAGTTTCACTATTCAATATGGTGATGAAGACAGTGAGACTTATTATGGTAGCATAACAAATAAAAAATATCTAACAGAAAATATATTATATTTTCTTATAAATGATTATGAGATGGATTTATATTTTAATGAAAAAAAATTAGGTATAAGTTTTCTTTTAGAAGGTTTTACAGAAGATAGTATACAGTATAGAGATTTTTCTAACGCGATACAATATAATGATATATTTATAATTTACGCTCTTGATAGTGATCAATTACCACTCATCGCCATTACTAAAAATTATGAAACTTTATTTTTTTATTACTATGACGAATTATTTATCAATGATAGCGTTAGACTAGTCTTTCATAAATAAAGGAGATCAACCATGAAAAGTAAAAGAATTATTACAAGCGCTTTAGTTACACTATCGATGTTGTCCGGTGTTTTTCTTTCTATTAATAATCCTATTAAAGAAACAAACGCGTTAACGCATAACAACGGTTATCCTTACTTTGAATTAGGTGAAACTACATACGTCAACGGCGCTAATAACGCTGTTTTTTCTAACGGTATTATGTTAGAAAGCGTCGGTGACGTGGGTACGGGGGTTTATGTTTACATATCTAATCTTAATTTTTATAACTCTACAACGACAAACAGCTATACTACGCTAGATACATCACTCGTTTTTATAAACGTTGTTTTTTATGATGTTTATACAAACGGATCAGTCGGTTTTAGTTTTGTTTTACGTAACGATTTAGGCGCTGCACTTTCTATCAATGAATGGCAAAGTGTAAGAAACTTAACATTATTAATCAATCAATATCAATCAACGTCATATTTTGTTATTTCTTATCAATATGTTTTTAGACTGTTTGGTAACGGTCAGTCAACTAACGTAAGTCGTGACACGGGTATCACTGACGTTAACAATTATCATACGTCGTGGTCTGGTGGTTTACCGGCAAGTATTTCTCCGACCGGCTTAAAACAAACTATACAATTTAAGACTTATGGTTATACTCAAGGAGATTTAGACGATGCTTATCAAAACGGTATCGTTAACGGTAATTCTGTTGCTACATCGAGCGCGTACAACAGCGGTTATCAAGCCGGTTTAAGTGTAAATAATTCACAGTTATACGAAGAAGCATACCAAAAAGGCGCTAACGAGTCATTTTTATCGGGTATTCAAAAATGGATAGTGCCAGCGATCATTATTGTTATAATAGTCGGTGGCGCAACCGCCTTTATTCAAATGAAAAGAAAAGAGAATTAAAATATGATTGATGTAACAATCTTATTGATCGGATTAGTCATGTATGCTTTAGGCATGTTAATAGCTCTTTATTGGGACTTAAAATGGCTGTTTATGGTTACCGGTTTGCTATGGTTTTTACCAATCGTCATGATCGATAATATATTTATAGTTACTTTCAGTGTTGTTATGGTAGTTACAAGCGCCATGCTTGGTTTTAGAAAAGGAGAAACCGATATATGAGATACTTTTTAAATAAGCATAAGTTTTTAAGAGTTGTTAAGTTTAATAGTGATAAGACTAGTACCGTTACTTATCACAAAATCAAAGATTTTAAACCGGATTTTATCATAGATCCTAATCATGTTTTTAACGCGAGTGGTTATAATACAGTTGTTATCACTGATAAATCAGCACAGACGATAAATCCGCTTGATTTTGAAAGTAAATATGATGCTAAGATGTTTAAAACAGCCATTAATAGTAAATTGATTTATGAAACATTTAGCAACTTAAAAAGTCCTAAGTTGGACATGCAACAAATATTTTTATTTTTAAGTTTAATCGCCAACATCATTATTTTATATTTTGTACTTAAGCAAAATGGAGTGTTTTAGTTATGAAAAAACTAGGATTAAAAGATATGACTAACAAAGATGAAAATAACGATCCTATCGTTATCAATAACGTTAGTGAAGATACTCAAAATGATGCTATATCATTAAAAGCGATTGACGAATTATTAAATGTTAAAAAACTTAAAACGATTTCACGAATTAAAATCGAACAGATAAGTAATTTAACTAAATTATATATGTTTGCATCGTCTTTTAAATCAAATTATATGCGTGATCTAGCAGATAATATTTTACAGTTACAAATCTCTTTAAACGGTCTTGGTCGTAAAGAGCTAGTACAGTTAGTACAACGACGTAATGACTCTTATATTGAAACCAAAAAACTAACGAGTAAGGATATATTTAGATGACCGGATTTTATCTCATAATTGGTAAGCAAGGTGCAGGAAAAACACTCATGGCGACTAAACTTATTTTCGAAAGTGATAAAAAGCGGGTTTTTTCAAATTATGAATTGTTCGGACGTGAATATACACCGATAACATTAAATCCAGATGTGATTAAAGATCCTAATAAAAAGTATATTTACGTCTTAGATAAATTAGACGAAGATCCAGATTTTTTTAATGGCTCTTTAATGGCGATTGATGAATTGCATCTTGATCTGGATAGTTTGGATTTCATGAAGAAAAACAACCGACGATTACAAAAGTTCTTTAGTCAATTAAGAAAACGTAAAATCTTATTAATAGCAACGACTCAATATATTATGAATGTCGATATCCGGATTCGTCGTCAATGTATGAACGTTCTAGAGATGTCAAAAGTGACTCGCTCTGTGTTTAATGTTATCACTCATGACATTGACGGTTATTTTACGACACCGATATCTTCTTACAGTATCGATTTAAAAGAGCATTACGAACACTATAACACTTTTGAGATAATTTCATAAGTCCGGTGACAAATCGACCGTTAAATCGACCTTTAAGGGACGAGTAACGGTATATTCACAATTTAAATCGATTTTATCATTATCGACTATTCGTTTTCCACCTAGATTAAACGGATTTATTTTATATTCTTCTTCAATTAAGTGTCCTAATTTATTAAATCCGTGTTTTTCAGTCGTTGCTTTAAAGAAAGTAACAAAGTTTTTCGTCTTGAGTAAGACTGTATCGATAAGATCTAAATCACCGTAAAACTTTTTATCTTTTCTTTTAACATTAAATCCACGCGACTTAATAACATACTCTTTTTTAAAGTCGTCAAAGTACTCATATCGTCCAGCTCCTAAAATAACTAAATCTTTAATGGTAGTCGGATTATCGAAAGCGCCTAATTTCTTTTTTCCACTGAAAATAGGTAAATTAATATTACCGTTATACATGATAGAATCAGTCATATTTAAGTAAACTTGTCCGCCGTTTTTAACGATATGATAACTTACATGTGATAAATATGTTCTAGTAATTGCTGTTATGTATGAAGCTAAAATCGGATTGAAAAAATCGCCGGCGCGATATCCTTTATAAGTAATATTATTATCTTCTTCTTCATAAACATCTGTGAGTTCATACATAATCCCGTAAAGACTATTTAAAATGATTTTATCTAACTCTGATAACGACGGATTATTGACTTTATTAATTATTCTATCGTCAAATAATTTATCGATAATTTTTTTATAAGGATAAACATTTTCATGTTTAATAGCAAAATAATCATGTACTTGCACGTCGATATTATTAGCAATTAAATAATCATATTCGACTTTCGTTATCGTGCTTTTAAATGTTCCGTAAGGGCTGATATTCGTGCTATTCATCGGTATCGCGATCGTTATCGGGTGTATAAAATTAGGATCAGTAATTGTTATCGTGCAATTAATAAAAGCATAAAAATATTTTTTTAATAAGTTAACATCATTATCATAAATAACTCGGCGTGTCAATTTTGGTAACTTACTCAGCGCGTAAGGATAAGCGCTAGTGATATCAATTATTTTAGCTTCTTTAATATATCCTAAAATGTAACTCTCAATTTTACCACCGTGATATGATCTCATCGCATAGAGTAATAAATCGTCAAAATAACGATGTTCTTTATAGACTGATCTATAATTAAAGTTAGTGTTTTTTATTGTCATTAAATATGATCGTGCTAAGCTTCCGGCAGTGAATAATGTTTTTGGTAAAACACCGGTTAAAGTTTGATAATCTTTTAATAAATTGTTAGCAATATCGATAGCGACTTTATTATCGAGATAATTAGCATGAATAACAAGAGACCGATAATTTACATCATTATTAAATCTTTTACGATCAATAATATGATACTCTTCACCGAGTTTAGAATATGCTAATTTATAATTTTTAGCTGTATCGGATAAATCGGTTTTATATAAGTTTTTAATGTTATATAAAGTGACTCGTTTTTTACGATCGTCCTTATCTCTAATAGTGATAATAACGTTGTTTTTAATGATGTTAGTTATCTCAATATTATATGATTTATACTCGTATGAGAAAATCGGAGTGACTTTATCGACTCGTTTTAAATAATTTAATTGATCGTTATCGTTAAACTGTCTTAGTAGCTCTTTAATGATAAAAGTATTATCATATCGACTCCACGTTACGATATCACAGTTATTTTTTACACACGTGATAAAAAAGTCGTTAAGATATTCATAAAAGTTACCGAGTGTATAATCATAAACATCTTTATGAATAACACCGATTAAAAACAACTCATTATCGATAGTTTCTAAATCGAGTGAATTAAACTTATAGTTGTTATCAAAAAAGACTTTAGGTTTTCCCCATTTTACAATGTCTTTAGGCGATTTCATAACCGTAACACTCCAATATCATTTTATCGTCTAATATAGCAAATATATCACCTTTGTTATAATTAGATCCGTATTGTTTATAATAAAAATAAACTAACTCTTGAAAACTTTTACTCCATGTGATCAAAAAAGTGATATAACTTTCTGTAACATCGTACTTTACTAAATAAAACATTTTGGCATCTCCTTTTTATATGATGATGTTTTTTACTTTTAAGATATGCTAATATTTTTAAATATTCAGTCTGTTGATCTAATAGATATTCAATATCATCATAAAGAAAGTCCATATTTTAACCCCTTTTATGTGATTTATATTTTTCAAAAAGCGCGTTAGATCTTAACTCGTTCATCGTTTCATGATAACTCTTTTTACTTTCAGTCATGTAATAAGCAACATACCACGCTTGTTTGTCAGACAAGTTATTTTCATCTCTTATACGTTGTACCATGTCAGCGTAATTACCCTTTAAATAGTCAGTATGAGAGTAAAAACCGTGATCGTGCATCGTGGTGTCATTTTCATATCTTCTCATCTCTTGCATCATTGTATCGATGCTATACTCATGTTTAAAATAATGATAAGTTTTATCTTTAATAATTCGTTTTCGTTTTATTTTTTTGATACCACGATAACGTAATTTCTGAGCTTCTTTGACCGAGTAACCTTGCTTTCTTAAACTCTGATAACGTTGACGTATTAATTCGTTGCGCGTCGGTGCTTCCGTATTAATATTTCTTACGTCTTCAAGCGCTATATCGTCATGCCAACGTAAACGCTGAGCTTCTTTCACCGAGTAACCCATGTCTCGATAAAGTTGATATCTAATTCTAGCGGTTTCGTTCTTGTTACTCATAATTTTATTCTCTCAATTATTAAATGATAAAAGGCTAAACACTCTATTGAACAAAATATATTAACATAAACATCAGGTATCCAATAATGATCAGCCACTCTAAAATAATGATCTACTATTTCTTTATTACATTTTGTACATTTCATTGTTCGATACCTATGAACATGTCATAAAGAAGCGTGATAGTGTTATTAAACAACACAACCCAAATAGTGAATAGCAATAAAGGAATTAATAATAAGACTCTGAATACAGCGCGCCATGTTTCATATTTAGTAATGTTGATAATAGCTGATACCGCTTGATGATGAGTTATATATCTAAACTTAATTTTTTTCTTGTTCTTTTTCATTAAAATACAAGTCCTTTCTGAAGATATTTATATTGATCGTAATCACTTGATTTAATTATAATGCCTATATGATTCATTACAAGTCTATATCGATCGTTTTCGGTGCTTACAGCATCATTTATCGCTCTAAATACATAAGATCGTGAAACTCCTAAACAACGCGCAATCATCGGTTTTGTCATGAAAAACGCTAGCGCTTTTAACATGTCTGATAACTTATAATTCGGTGTAAAAAATGTTTGATAAACTAGTATCGTCTTCGCTATTGAATATTCACGTTCACTGATTTTAGGCTTAATTTTTATTGTAAACATAATCACTCCTTTATTAAAACGGTAGATTGTCTTCATTAATTAAATCGTCTAGCTCTTGAGTAGCATCATTATTGACAGTCGTTGTCTTTTTGTCATCGAGAAAGTAGATGTTTCGAGCGTATATTTCGATAACATTTCTACTTTCACCGTCCTTTTCATATCGATATTGTCTTAATTGACCTTCAATAGCGACTTTAGAGCCTTTTTGCAAAAACTTAACTACAACATCCGCTAATTTATCAAAAGCAACGATCGTAAAATATGATACATCATTGTTATCGAACGAGTTGATTGCGATATCAAAACGCACCCATTTTTTATCGTCTTTAGTTTTGAGCGACGGTGTTTTAGTGAGTCGTCCTATCAGATTCACACTATTCATGATCGTTCTCCTTTGTAGGCATTTTATAAGTTATCGCATAGATAATTACTTTATCTAAATCATTATAGTTAGCTTTAATTACACTAGCGTTAACGTTACATTGTAAATCTGATATGAGTATTCTTTCTTTAAAATAGATGTTATGTGCTTTAGGTTTAATAACTAATTTATTAATAGCATCTAGTAAACTATCGTTAACATAATAGTGTTTATATTGCCATACGATCTCATTGTTTACGACAACACGTTTCCATTCTGGAACATCGTAAAATTGTTGTTTAATAATAAAATCTAAATTAGGATAATCATAAGCGTATTTATTGAAGTGGTTAGGATCAAAACAACAATCAGGCATACCCTTAAATCCAGAAGCAATCACTATAAAACGAGCGTCTGTAAAATACATAGTTTCATTTTTAAATAATACACTCTTTAATATATCTCTTTTACATTGTTTCGATAAACGTCGGATTTCGTTCATGTTTAATAATACGTTACTCATTGTGCTAACACCTTAACAGATCTGACTTGACCGGCTGTGAAGATCATATCATCTAGTCGATATTGGACGATATTAAGTTTTTCTAAGCGACCTACTAGTAAATGAGTAATTCGCATAATGCTAACATCTATCGTCCAGACACTAGCTCTAATTCGTAGTCCTACATACTTGTCTAAAGTAATATTATTCATGATAACTCCTTTCTATATCGTGATATAAGTTCTTTTTGTACATGTTTTAACTCTGTAATTCTTTTTGATATTCGTTGTTGTCGAGTGTTATAAATAAGTATCATTGACTCGTTCGGTAACGTCTTTACTAAATCAGCTTTGAGTAATGTTACTTGAAAATACTCTCGTCGTTTTTCATTGATACAACGCTGGCACTCATTGATCAATATTAAGATTTCGTGTTTATTCATTATCATTCACCTTTCTATTATGGACTATGCCATATAATTTACGACTTGCTCTTTCATCTGAGTCTTATTTAACATTGTTTTATCTCCCTTCGCTATCATGTTAACATTGATACTATAAAGCGTCAAGCATTTTAAATAAAAAAGTTTAAATTATTCTAAGTTTCCAAAACTCGTACCATTTTTTACCGTCGTCACGAGCGAAAATACCTTCAAAAATAGATTTAAAAAAGTCAATGATAAACTTAACGATGTCGATAACAAAATTATAAGGCGGTATGCCAACAGCTATTAAAATAAGCGATACGATCACGTTAGCGATTATGAAAATATACCATTGAGATTTTAGAAAAATTAAAAGGATGTTAACACCGATCACGATTAAAAAACTTATGAAACTTAAATAAGGTGCAAAGATTTCTAACATAGATCAAGCGTTAACATCCGTGAAGTTCGACAATTAGTCGATTCTTTTGTTGCCGGCTTTCAAAAAAAGATAAGCCAAAACTGATGCAACAAAGACAAGTGGTGCTAAGTCTAGCAAAGTGCCAGCGACTGTCCCTTCTAAAGCACCGGAATCGCCGGTTAAGGACGTTACCGAAGTGACGATTGTAGGGATTACGGAGATCGCAATCACAGCACCGATAGCGGTGTTTACCCATTTCATAGATGTTTTATCTCTCCTTTCTTTTAACAGTTTAACGTCACGAATGGACTTGTATTAAGACACTATCAATAAAGTGTTTTAATTAAATGGAGTGAAGATTGGTGTTAAAATCTGATCATCTTTAAGGATCGAGATCAG
>CAZDYJ010000030.1:0-8934 GCA_964509735.1 uncultured Gammaproteobacteria bacterium | reverse complement strand
CCAACAATTAAATTAAATAGAAAATAAACTGGCTTAACAATTAAATCTCCAAAAAGAATGACAAAAGGAATGACGATTAATAATCCATAACGCTCAAGGGATAAATATTTATATTTATTTTCCGGTGATAAAAAAGCAGAGACAATTTTAGAGCCATCAAGTGGCGGTAAAGGTATTAAATTAAAAACCATTAAAATTAAATTAACGTAAACAATTAAAGCCAGTAAATTGTAGAAGGTTAAATTAAAAAATGGTACGAAGCGGATAATTAAGCCAAAAACTAAAGCAATGGCTAAATTAGCTAAAGGACCAGCGGCGGCTACTTTCGCGTCGCCGTATTTTCTATCTCTTAAATTATAAGGATTATATGGAACTGGTTTGGCCCAGGCAAATAAAAATGAGGAATTAAATAAAACTAACATTAAAGGCAAAATAATAGAGCCGAAAGTGTCTAAATGCTTAAGGGGGTTAAAGGTTAAACGTCCAGCATTTTTAGCAGTCGGATCACCGAGTCTTAAAGCGGCGAAGCCGTGCATGTATTCGTGAAAAACGGCTGACATCACTAAAACTATAATTAAAAATATTTTATCCATAGCAATAAAAATTAAAGAATTAAATCATCTCGGGCTAAATTATAACACATCTTGATTAATTTTTGAAATTTATATTTTTACTATAATCAAAAAAGCTTTTTATGATAAAAAAGCTTTTTTGATAAAATTTATTGTTTAAACCTCAATTTATTCAAAGTCACCAACTATTAATTTTCTAATATTATCAGCTGTTGCGCCAAGACTCTTAGACTTCATGATTTCATACATGCTCTCTCCAGTTCCGCCATACCATCTCTTACCATCCTTGACATACCAAATTTCCCCGTGAGAATTAGGTCCAGCGACTTGAAGTAACATGTGCCCCTCAAACCTTTCAATTAAAGCTTGGTCATAAACATATTTTTTGTTACCAAAAGACGGATTATAATTATTTTGTAATTCAGTCTTATCATCAAAACCATCTCCATCTGTGTCTTTATTGTAAGGATCTAAGCCTAGTGCTACCTCAAGATTATCAGGCAAGCCGTCGCCATCGCTATCTTTAAGATTATATAGCTGTTCGGGTATACCAACTGGTATTTTTTGAATATTTTCATAACTAATACCGGTTGCCAGATTGGCACCAATATTTAGAGCTGATGCGCCATTTTCAAAATAAAATCTATTTAAAGAAACTGGATCAACATACCAAAGTCGTCCGCGATTCTCTACATCTAAAAACATTGTACCAGCATGCCTTAAGGCAAATTTGTCATCTAAGATTGTTAATCTTTTTTCTAAATCAATAACTTCTCGCTCTAAACTTGATATTTGTCTTTGCAACTTTAAAATAATAGCCTCGTAATTATTTGAGTCGTTATTTTGATTATTATTAACTAAGCTATCATCTTTTTCAACAATTATTTTATGAATAAAAATATTATTACTTTCATCACTTTCAAAAATATCATTATTAACATCTAGAATAAATTTAAGCTCGTGCTCTCCTTCAAGTAAAGAGAGGTTTAAAGTATCTTCAACAAAAGTAGTATCACCTAAATTTACCATTAAATCATTATTTAACGCCTTTAGTTTTTTCACAAACTTTCCGTTTAGATAAGCATCAACATAAAAATCCTGGTTATTCATTTTTGTTTTTCCAGCATTCTTAAATTTTAGCGATACTTCAAAATTTTCATTTACCCTTGGATTTCTAGACAAAACTCTGTTGTTTACAACATAATTCACTCCAACTGGAACAATATCGGGAGCACTAATGGCATCTTTTTCAACAATTATTTTATGAATAAAAATATTATTACTTTCATCACTTTCAAAAATATCATTATTAACATCTAGAATAAATTTAAGCTCGTGCTCTCCTTCAAGTAAAGAGAGGTTTAAAGTATCTTCAACAAAAGTAGTATCACCTAAATTTACCATTAAATCATTATTTAACGCCTTTAGTTTTTTCACAAACTTTCCGTTTAGATAAGCATCAACATAAAAATCCTGGTTATTCATTTTTGTTTTTCCAGCATTCTTAAATTTTAGCGATACTTCAAAATTTTCATTTACCCTTGGATTTCTAGACAAAACTCTGTTGTTTACAACATAATTCACTCCAACTGGAACAATATCGGGAGCAGAATCAGGAATTTTTATAGTTTTAGATAAAATATTATTATTCTCATTTAATTCGTCTATCACATTGTTATTATCAATATTTGCGGTTAAAACAACATGGTCACCTGTAAAAATAAACTTATTAATACTATAAACTATTTCATTTGGACCTGATACTGTAAGTCCGCAAATATTCATATCGCCGACTAAAAAATTTGAACCCAAATAATCAGTAACCGATCCGTTAGATTCAATTTTTAAGCTATTAGCATAGCCACATAAACCAGGTGCTACTTGAACAGCCTGAGTACCAATATTATCAATACTAACCCTGATCTCGCCAGTAAATTCCTTCCCCTTTAGAGGTGTATCTGGATGGAAATAAATATTATTGATTATTAAATCTGGTTTTCTAACTTCTTCGGCTTTAGCTATAAGACCAAAAAAAACAAAAGTTCCAAAAATTAAAACCCCCGCTAAAATACTTTTTTTAAAATTAGAAATAATCATAAATTAATTTATTACATTTTATTTATAAATAAATAATAGCACGCTTTGACTTATTTTAAAAGTACTTTGCACTCATCTTGCTATAAATCGATACCATAAATCGACATCTTGATTAATTTTTGAAATACTGTTAAACTAATTTTGAATCTAAATAAAAGCGTCAAACTCAAAGGAAGCTTGAGTTTTGTTTGTCTTTAAATATAAATAAGCTAACAAATATGGGAAAAAAATGCGATTTGTGTAAAAGGGTAGCTACAAAAGGCGCTAGCCGTTCTCACTCAAAAATCAAAACTTTAAAAAGACAAGGTATAAATTTGCAAAGCAAAACTATTGATGGTATGAAGTTAAAACTTTGTACTTCTTGTCTTAGAACTATTGATAAACCGAAAAGAGTTAAAACTCCTCGTAAACCAGCCTTAAAGGAAGGCGAAAAACCGGCTCCAAAAGTTAAAAGAGCTGGCTCAAAAAATGCGACTAAAAAAATTATCAAGAAATAAGAAAAATGGGAACTTCGGTTCTCATTTTTTTTAAAATATAAAGCGTTTCCCTATTTAAATATTTTCTTTTCTAAATTTATTTTGTCTTTTTCTATATAAAAAAACTAATAAAAATATTAAAGAGTAATAAATAAAAGCTAAATTAAAACTAAAACCAGAAAATGTTTTTATAGCTCCACTATAAGCGGCTAAACTCTCAGCCACCTTGAAAACAAAATTTAAACAAATATAAACCGGCAAAAACCAAAACAAAATAAGGCCAGGAAAAATAAAGCTTAAAAAAATAGCGATTAATAAAAAAATAAAAAGGTAAGGAAAAATCCAGACTACTAATATATTGGCTAATGGCGAAACTAAAGATATTTGTTTAAAGCTATTTATCATTAAAGGCAGGGTCATAATTTGCGAAACCAGACTAATATTTAAAGCTGATAAAATAATCGCGATTAATTTTCTTATTCTCGGCCTAAAAAAAGCTAAGTCAAGAAAATGATCGCTAATTTTTTCTAAAATCGGATAAAGCGTCATAATTCCTAAAACAGCCGCAAAAGATAACTGAAAACCGATATCATGGCGAAGTAGTAGAGGGTTAAAAGCGAGCATTAAAGAAGCTGAGATAAGAAGTGATCGTGGTGAAGAATTTAAACGTCCGTTATAAAGAGCTAAAGTCGATAAAGAGCCCATAATCGAAGCCCGAATTGCTGAGGCAGACAATCCCGTTAGAATCGGATAGATAATTAAAAAACATAAAATAAACCGCAGACTTCTTAGCCTTGAGAAACCAAGTCGACTAAAAAAACTTAAAAGCAGAGCACTTAAAATACTAATATGAGCTCCAGAAATAGCCACTAAATGACTTAAGCCAGAACGGGAAAATATTTCTAAGTTTTCTATAGTTATTGCTCTGCGATAGCCGAGTAAAATAGCATTAGCTAAACCTGATTCTGGTTCTGGTAAACCAATATTTATTATTTCTTTTAAAGACTTTTTAAAATTTAAAAGTTTTTTATAAATATTTTGTCTAAAATTTAAATTTCCAGAAGCTATTTTTATTCTCGGATAATGCATTAAATAATCTATACCGTGACGCGATAAATAGGAACTATAATCGAAGTCGTCAAAATTTTTCGGCTCCTCTAAAACAGCTTCAATTTCTAAAAAATCACCGTACTTATATTCGGGGTAAAGATTAGTGCTAATTAAAACCTGGATATCATTTTCTAAGCAAAGATTTAAACGCCGATTTTTAATTCTAATTTCTTCTTCTTTACAGACAAATCCCCGCACTACTATTTTTTCTCCAATTTTTTCGTTTAAATATTTACTTTCTTTAGGGATTTTAAAAGCCGTCGGCGAAGCACCGATAATAAAAATAGAACTAATAAAAATAAGACAAAAAATCGGCAATAAGCGAGCTAATTTTCTAGTCATAAAAAAAACCGCCTAAATAAATTATAAGCGGTTTAATAATAGCTCGTAAGAGCTGAAGAAAAAGTAAAGAAAAAAAGTAGCTCAAAAATTAAAGATTAAGAAAGGATAATTTTTTTCTAGTCTTAGGCCTTATAATTGCACAATTAATCTTAAACTCCAAGCTCTTTTTTTGTTTTTGAATACTTCTCCCAGCCTCCCACCCATTTAAAAACAATTCCGATACAGGCAGTAATTGTCATGACATATAAAATCCATTTAATATCAGTGAAAGCTAAAACTAAAAGCAGGGCTAATGTCAGATAAATGAAGAAATTTCCTACTAAAATCTTGGTAATTTTAATTTTTCTCATGATTATCTATTTTTAATTTTTTTAAATGAACGTTTATTTTTAATTTAGCTTACAAGCTTTTTTCTAATTTGTAAAGTCAAAAAAAAGCGACCCAAAAAACTGAGTCGCTTTTTTACACGTAGGTTTTTATTTTTAAATTAAAATTAAAAAATTAACATCAAAACTAAAAATAAAATTAAGGCTGAGCCAGATAGAATTAATTTTAAATTTTGCTTTCTGATTTGAATAAAAATATTAAGCAGTAGAGCAAAAATAACAAAAACTAGTAAAAATTTAAAATAAATAGAACTTATTTTAAAAATACTATCTAAACCCTTGCTTGGCTTATCTTTTAACAATAAATACTGGGAAGCAACTGATGTTTTTTCCGGCTTAATACTATTATTACTTACCTCAATATTTTTTGATTCTCCGTCCCTACTAATAAGACTAATAATTGGCGGGGTAACTGAATTTCCTGTTTCATAAATTATAGCTTGACCCATCCATTTTACTTCCCCCTCAGCTATTTCTGAGCTGGTCGCGCTAACCGGAGCCATTTCAATATTAGTATTATAAATATCTAAACTTGCTGTGGCTGTTTCTATTGGTAAATTAGCTTCAACCCTAACTATTTTATCGTTTTTATTACCAGATGGCTCGTTAACGGTTATAAGTGCTATAGCGCTTTCTAATGCTGGCTTAGTAGCTTTAACTTCGCTCTCTAATATAATTTCCGGACTACTTGTAGCTGATAACACTGCTTTTTCTTCTGTCTTATTATTGGAAATAGAAGCTTCTTCTGTGCTTTCTTGGGCTATCTCTTGAGTTATTGTTTGGACTATCTCTTGGGTTTTTTCTTCTTCAATAATCTCTTTGATTTCTTCTTTTGGACTAACTGGACTTGCTAAGTCTTTTGGCAGGGCAAAATATTGAGCAATAAAAATAGTTTCTTTATCTAGATAAGCTCCACCGGCTAAAGCAACTCCAATTTCATTAAAATTAGGGTCAACTAAATTTTCGTAATGAGTTGGGCTATTTTCCCAGGCAGTCATAACCTCGCCAGCACTATCATAACCCATAGCTAAATTCTCCCCGACAACTATATAATTATTATAAGCGACTGATTTCAAAAAGTACTCTAAATCAAGACCGCGAGGACTTCTGTGAGCAAAATATTGGTTAATAAACATGTCCTCAACTTTTTTTACTGCCGCTTGGTCAAGTTTGTAATTCCCTTTTAATTCGCCTAAATTTAATTTACTTCTTAATTGGTTAGTTAGGGCAATAATTTTTCGCCCTTCCTCAGCCGAAATATCAGGTGTCATCCAGGCGGTTATTGGATAGGAAAAAACTAGCAAAAGCAATATAGCTTTTACCATTACAACCGAAAGGCCGTAGAAAAATAGCCTCTTTGGTTTTAAAGATTTTGGTTGGTAGTTATTTCCGACATGAGGAATAAAAAAGTCTCTTAATTTTTCGCCAGTCACTGGATCGCGACCATTTAACACAGCCTCCCCATCCTCAATTCCATCACCATTAGAATCAGCGTTATAAGGATCTGAGCCAAATATATTTATTTCGTCATAATCAGATAAGCCGTCCCCGTCGGAGTCTTTAAACCTTCTTTTTATTGGGGCTTTTTTGGGCTCCTTTTTTAGACTATTTTTTGAACTATTTTTTGGCATTTTTTTAAATATAAAAATTAAATCAATCTTTATAGAAAATCATTTATATTAACCTTTATCTATTCCTCCAAATCCCCAACCGTAATTTTTCTAATATTTTCATTATTTATCCCTAAGGACATATATCGCATAATTTGATAAGCAGCTTCTCCGTCGGCTAAATAATATCTTTTTCCATCAACAGGATTTATATACCAAGCTTCCCCCCTGCTTTCAACTTGAATAACAATACGTCCTTTAAGGCGCTCTGATAGGGGTGCTGAAAAATGTACCACACCTGGACCTAATGGATTGGTGTTGTTTTTTAAAATTTCATCACCATCACTCACGCCATCGCCATCCGTATCGTGCTTTAAAGGGTTGGTTCCTAATGCTTCTTCAAGTTTGTCTGGCAAACCATCATTATCGGTATCTAGCATTTCAAATCGTGGCTCCATTCCAACCTGAATTTTATTTAGATCTACATTTTTAATACCTAAACCAAATTTTCGTAAAGCATTATAAGCAGCTTGCCCGTCAGATAAATAATAACGTTCCAGTGAAACAGGTTCTAAATACCAAGCCTGACCAAAACGTTCAACTTGTAACAATATTCTTCCAGCCAAACGTTTAATTAATCCGTTATCTAATTTAGTTGTCAATTCTTTTTCCTCTTCTATAACATTGGTAATTTTAATTCCAAGAACCATTTTAGTGGTAGTTGATTCTAAGGAACTTATGTCAATTACTTCTTCATTTGTATTATGTAATTCACAGTCTCTAGTTGTTTCTATTTGCTGAGCAGATGTTAGAGAGCATGATTGAGGAAAAATAGTTAAAACAGAACGAGCTTGTTTACCGCCAATACAATCCCCCCATGAAGAATAAATAACCGACGAACAATACAAAACGGAAGAATTTCCTCCCCCACCGCCACCCCCACCACCACTAACAGTGCTTGGGGTGTTTTTTTTAGTCACAAATAATAAGTTTTTTAATACTGATTTACCAGATTGAAAACCTTCGGTATATTTTTGTACTAATAAGCCGGTCTGAGATTCAGAGTCATTAACTAAATATTTAAATATTAAATCTTCAGTAAAATTATTAACAACCAACTTAATTTTCATTGGATCGTCATATCCATAAACACCATTATCATTAATACTTACCTCTCCTATCATATTGTTACCAGAAAATACTTGCACTTTAGAGTCACCTGGCAAAGGTAGACCATCTACGGTAACCGTTCCATAAAAAGACATTGGAAATCCGGGAAAAGAATTATCTGCTTTAGCTGGTATCACAAAAAACAAAGAAAGGCTTAGTAATATAGCAATTTTTTTTATTTTATTCATAAGAATCAAATGACAAAAAAATATTTAAAATAATCAATAATAAAACTTAATCAAACAATAAAGCTCCATTTACTTCTGTAACAGAGATTCTGTCAGCAACAGTGTGGTCGTTTCCACCTGTTGAGTACTGAACATTAGTTCCAGTTAAGTAAAGGTCAGTTGATAACCAACTTCTATCAGCGATACCGCTAACAGTAGCAGTAACTACCAAAGTTACAGTGCCGTCCATTTCAGCATCGTTTACTAAGTATGATAAAGCAGTTTCATCCCATGCAACAGTTGTAGCTGTTGTAGTTGAAGCGATAGTAGAAGATGCAGAAGCAACAGCCTTATCAGCTGAAGAACCATCTACATAAAGACTAATAGCGTCTAACTCAACGTCAGCACTCTTATCAAGGTTGATAATTAAGCTATTTAACACAGCTTTCATTTCGTTGTTACTCATATCACGGTTAGAACCATTATCAAATACAAAAGTGTATTTAGCGATAGTTCTATTTGTTCCGTTAGTTAATTTACCATCAGCTAAAGCATTAGCGATAGAATTTAACTTAGAGCCAACGATGTAAGCAATCTTAGAATCAGTAGTACTTGCAACTAATGGAGCAATTTCTTCACCAGAGCTTGCACCAATAGCCTCAGTAGCACCTAATCTATATTTTACATCGTTTGTAGAAGTAGCAGTAGCCATAGCATCACCAGCTACATTCATACCCTTAGCAACTGAAACGATGAATAATGAAGCACTCTTATCAGCTTCAAAAGTAACATCAAATGGATCAAAAGTAGCATCACCATCAGCGTTAACTGTTTTTTCAGCAACTACAGTTCCGTCAGCTTTTACAAGTTTAACTGAAGATAAGTCACCTGAATTAGCAGTTCCTTTGTTTGTCAAAGTTAATTTAGTAACCTTAACAGCTTCGTTAGCAGTAGTGAATTTGATTTCACCTAAGTAACGACCAGCTTCAGTTTGAGAACCAGCT
>CAZDYJ010000029.1:0-9888 GCA_964509735.1 uncultured Gammaproteobacteria bacterium | reverse complement strand
GGCAATATCAATTGACCCATGGACAATGTGTCTAAGAAAATGGGTACCTTCCATATCTTAACCGGAAAATCAAAAAAAACTCTATCGGTTCAATTGTTTCGTGGCATAAAACAACTTAAAATATTATATAATGAGCATAAAAAATAAATGCTTGTAATAGATTTTTCTATTTAAAAAGCGGTCTGGATATAAATATCTAAACCGCTTTATCTTTTTATAAATTTTATGTTTATTCAGCAATAAGCTTATAAACCTCTTTAACTATTTCCTCCATCTCATCAGTTTTAATAATCATTATTTTAGCATTTTCTTCTGGCCAACCGATATCTAAAAGACTCCCTTCGTTTAAATTATTTTTGCTCTTATCAAGTTTAATGCCCATATATCCCATATTTTCACATATTCGTTCTCGTAAAATATATGATCTTTCGCCAATTGTTCCAGCAAAAACCAATAAATCAATACCGCCTAAACTAACCGCCATTTTAGCAATATTTTCCTTAACTCTGGCGACATAAACTTTTAAAGCTAAAGCGGAATCATGGTCTCCTTCTGTTTCATGTTTTATTAATTCTCTTAAATCATCACTTTTTCCAGACAAGCCAAGGAGTCCGCACTGACTGTTAAAATATTTTTCTAACTCTTGATGATTTTTTTGTAATTTTTCTGAAAGATAAAGAACAACACCCGGATCTATATCACCAACTCTTGTAGCCATTGTTAAACCTTCAAGTGGTGTAAAACCCATGGAATTATTAACGCTTTTTCCATTTAAGACAGCACTAATACTAGCCCCTCCCCCTAAATGACAAACGACTATTTTTTCCGGCAAATAATTTAAAGTTTCTTTAACTTGAGAGATAATTGATTGAACGGAAATTCCATGATAGCCAAAACGATAAATTTCAAATTTTCGACTATCAGCAATCGGAATAGAATAAACTCTATTTTCCTCAGGCATGGTTTTATGAAAAGCACTATCAGAAACTCCAATTATTAATTTTGAATCTTGAAAAATATTCTTCAAATTTTTCAACTCCTCAAGAGCAGGAGCTAAATGTAAAGGAACTTTTTCTAAAGTATCCTCTGCTCTTTTAATATATTCATCAGTTATTATCTGGGTTTCTAAGAAAAAGTTACCAGGAGCAACAATTCTAATACCAATAGCTTTTAAGTCATCGTTTTTATCAATAATTTTATTATCAACTAAAGACTCAATAACTAATTTAGCGGAATTAGGATAATTTTCTAAAGCGACAGTCCTTTTTTCCTGTCTTTCGCCAATTACTTCATTTACAACCAAAGTCTCACCTTCTTTTTCAAAATGGGCGCTATATTTTTTTTCACTGCCAATATAAAAACTATATTTTTTTGAAGCACTGCCAGTATTAACAATTAAACAATTTTTAGTCATATTCATATAAATCATTTTAATTCTTAACAGAGGAAAATAAATCAGAAATAGATGGAGTGCCATTTAAAATCATATCTCTAAAATCCTTCATCTGTTCCTCAATATTAATTCCATCTCTTACCTTCCAAACAAAGCCAATTAATTTTATTTTTCCATCTTGTCTGGAAAATATTTCCCCACAATCATAAAAAGTTATATAATCACCATTTTTAGAACGTATTCTGTATAAGGTTTCATATAAACCTTTCTTGCCAGATAAATGATCTCTCATATCCTGCATAGTTTTTTCGTAATCATCTGGATGTATAAGGCTTGTAAAATCTTGATATTTTCTAAAATCTGCTTCTTGATATCCCAACATCTCCGTCTTAGCATCACCAAAAAAAACACTGCCTAAAGGAAGTTCCATTTCCCACCAGGTAGCTTCTCTATTTAAAACAGCTTCATTAAATTTTTCTAAATTGTAATTGTCTTTAATCATATAAATATTATATTTAAATGTTTTATCTCTTTAATTTTCTCCTAAAACCTTAATTAATTTTTCTAAAATAACTTTTTCCTGATCCATGTCTTTATCGTTTAAGTCAGCTGACTCTAAATTAAAATAATCAGAAAACATTTTAAACATCAAGGAGTAATGAAAATTAGAAGATAGGGGCATAGACTGTCTTTCCCACTGACCTAAATTAATTTCCATAGGATATGGCCTACTTAAACCGTCTATCTGATTAACAAAATAAGGTTCTATCGAATTAATTTCTACAGGTAAGGCTTTTTCTTTTCTCATGTCTATTATCCAGTTCTTAATTAAATTCGTATAACGAACAAGGACAATTCCCTTGCGAATTCCGCTGTTGTAATAATGGGGTTCATTATTAAAATTAACACTTATCTCATCTACTCCGGGAACCCCCTGACGATCAAGATAGGATGTTTTTAGTATTAAATTATTTCCTTCACCAATCTTTTTCAATTTAAGCAAAATTAAACCACCTTTAGTCTCGCCGTTTTCTGTCTTTGATGGAAATAAAGTATTAACTTTCATTACCTCACCACTGGCTTCATCGGCCTCTGGTGAACCATAAACTTTTTCAATAACAAAGTCACTACTACTTAAAGCTAGCTTCAAGTCAAAAACCAAAGGCGTAACCATAAATTCAAACTCATCGCCTAATTTTTTTGTAAATTCTTCGGCTGAGTGAACTGAATGATAATTAGCTCCAGTGATTTTAGTTAAAGTGTTTATTAATTCGGTGTTAAAGTCTACGCCAATACCGATAAAAGTTGTATAAATTCCTTGAGCGGCATTATTTTTTGTAAGAGATAGTAAATCATCTTCACTGTCTTCTCCTAAATTAGGCATAGCATCGGTTAAAAAAATCATGCGATTTTCGTATTCACTTTTATCCTCATTTAAATGATTCGAAAAGAGTTCGGTACCAGTTTTTATCCCAGCTGACATATTAGTACCGCCCTGTGAGCTAATTTCTAAAATATGATTTTTTATTGCTTTTAAATCAGTCTCACCAATTAAATTTAAAGGTTTAGCTAGATAAGCTTCGCTATCAAACAAAACTATTCCCAGTCTATCTTCTGGCTTAAGTTCATCAAGTAAAACGGTAACTGCTTTTGCCGCCACTTCCATTTTGCTTTTATTCATCTCTTGAGCCTCTTCCTTCGAAATATCCTGAGGCCCAAAATTATCATAATAATATCTATCAAAAGGCGAATCCATGGAACCAGAAATATCTAAGACAACAACTAAATTTAATTTTTTACGCTGAAAGTCTGACTCCTTAAGTCCGGAGTTAAGACCAAGGGATATGTAATATTCTTTTTGTCCTGAAATAGGATCATTTGACACAGCTGTCGCATAACTAGGGCAAAATAATTTCTGACATTCCGCCTTATTACCAGTATCAAAATAATAGTCATAAAATAAGCCTTCATAACTAATATCACTTACTAAAGGTAAATAATCTTCCTCAATATTCTTGCGAAAATTATTAATATCTTTAGCGCCACCAACGGCAAAACCTAAATTATTAGATGGTGCTCCAAATGATGCATCATGAAAACTAGGGGCGCTAAGAGAAGATGATAATCCCTGAACAGATCCCATTGAACCAGAAAGACCGAATGTAGCGCTATCACCTGAATCATTTGGCACTTTATAAACCCAGTCGTCTTTTAGATTTTTAGCAATATTTTTATTAAGATTTTCATCAATTACCGAAATAACTGGCTTAAAAAAGTTATTGTATTTTTCGCTAACAAATTGCCAATTAAAAATTATTAAAACTATGATAAATAAAATTATTCCAAGTATGAGTAGTCCGGGCTTGTTAATTGATTTCATAGAATTATAAATTTATTCTTTTCGTTATTTTTAAAAAATTATTAATTTTTAGGGCGCAGTTTAAATGTAAAAAATGAAAGAAGTAGTAAACATATAATAACGGTTAAAATAATGCTCGAGTATTCCCCTTTAAAACCGCTTGGTGATAAATGCTTAATTAGTATACCTATATAAGCCCAGATAAGAACTAAACCATAAGCCATGTTTCTGTCTTTATGAATTCGTAAAATTCCAATAAGTGTTCCTATGAGTAAAATAATGCTAGTCCAAATAAAATCTGAAATACCAAAGCCGTTCCAACTAACACTTACTAGAAATACTGTAATGTTAGCGATTGCAGCAACTGTAATCCAGCCAAAATAAACACCAAAAGGAGTTGAGATTAAGGCTTTTTCTAAAGAAGAAAGTTTTTGTAGACGAATAATATCGGCAATTTTTATAAGACAAAACAGCAAGCCCGCCATAATAAGTACCGATAATCCTATATAGTCATAATGCCAAGCAAATATCCATAAAATATTAGCAATTGAAGTAGCAATAAAGAAAGGATTTATTTTTTTTAGAAGGGCTTCTTTTTTTTGACTACTGCCTACGAACTGATAAATTACATATCCAGCTAATAATAAATAAATTAGCCCCCAAACTGAAAAAGTTAAACCAGCTGGAGCAAATAAATTAGGATAAGCATTTGATATTTCGCCAGTTGAGCGGTTGTTAATTGGCAGGCTATTAGCCAAAAAATTTACCACCACCATGGCAACATAAGCTAATCCAGCAAAAATTTTCATAAACATATTTTTGATATTTAGTTTAAAATATTTCCAAGTCAATAAATCATTATATAAACATTATACCTGTAAAATAAATAAAAATATAGCTAATTAAGTATTTTTTATTTATATTTTAATCCCCTGTTTTAAAAATTTTTCTCTAAAAAAATCTTCCCTGTATTAAAAAAGTTATCACAAGGACAACCTTTTATCATAAATTTTAAACTATTTAAAAACCCTGAAACTTTGTTAGTTCCAGGGTTTATTAACTTTTTTTTCATAGATTTACCCGAGGAGTAGGCTTTCAAATTCTTCCTCTGCATTCGATTTCACATCACGATCTGTGTTAAAAAAATCGTAGACATTCCAAATTATGTCACGAAGTGATTGAATATCTACTTCGTCGTCAAGATGCGGTCCGCCTATTTTTTTATTAAAGTAAACATGAATAACTGACCTCAACCAAGAGTTATCGTCGTCTTCTGAAATCGTTATCCAAAAAGTGATGCCAGGGCTTTTAATAAAGGCGACAAATAAAGTAAAATTACGAAAGTTATTGCCAAACAATAAATCTTTCATATAATTATCAATCGTCTCTCCGGCTGGATTTGGATCTTTAAAATCCTTAAATTCGACACTTAGGTCCGGCTTATTTTTCCAAGCTTTTTTTATAGATCGAAAAATGTACTGTAATTTTTCAATCTCCGCTTGAACACTAAAAATTCTTGAACTCATTCTTTAACCTCCTTTTTTTAATTGGTTATTTAAATTATTTACAGCCGTATTTTCTCAGATCTCTTTCAGATAAATTTACGAGCTGTTCGGCATAAAAACCATCACCATGTTTTTTAATAAAAATTTTAAGCGCTTTGGCACTAAATTTTTTAAGATAGTCAGAGCTGTTATCCTCGCCTTTGTCAAAAAAATTGTAAATCGGCCTTAACATCTCATTCATACTCATATCTCTTTGCCCGGAATAATCAATTTCATCCTTCTTCCATTCATAGCCGCAATCATTGCAATGATTGACTGAGTTCGTGTCGATTTCTCCGTTTACCGACCCAAAACCAAGGGAAAAACTTCCACCAACTTCACCGCTCACTCTTTTTATTTTATTAACTATATTTTTTTTGCGGCAATTTGGGCAATTTTCATTGCTATGATTAACTGACAACCTTTGCTCCCTGGACACTCTTTCAAATATTTCTCTGTATTTTTTTTCCAGATCCTCAATTTCTTTATTTAACCATTCTGGTAATTTTCTACTGGGAGTTTTAAAGCCCATAAAAAAACAAAAAAGCCAGATAATAAATGCGTTTAAAGCGATGAAAAGAGTAATACCGAGGGACGATTCGTAAAAACGAAGCATGAAAACCATGAAACCGTTTAAAAAACCAAAGATAAGAAGAAAGGTTATAATTGTTCCAGTAACCCGAGTTCTTCTTTTTTTTCTTTCTAAATAACTTTCTTTCATTTCAGATATTTTTTAGTTAGACAATTTAGACAATATTGTTAAAGATCAATAAAAAAATATATCATAAAGATATATTTTTGTCGAGATTGAGAAATTATGTAAAGGCGGTATAAAAAAGTTATGGTGGCGAGAAATTATATATTTTTTAAATAATATTCCTTGTACCACTTCACAAAATATTTAATAGCATCTTCGGTTCTAATTTTAGGCTCCCAAGCTAACACTTCCCTTGTGTGCTCAATATCGGCAAAGGTTTCTAAAACATCGCCTGGCTGTAATTCTAGGTATTTCTTATTAGCACTTCTACCTAACTCTTTTTCAATACAGCTAATAAAAGACTCTAATTCAAGAGGTTTGTTATTGCCTAAATTAAATATTTGATATCCTTTAACTTTTTCAAGAGCTAATAAAATACCATCAACAATATCATCTATATAAGTAAAATCCCTTTTCATTTTACCAAAATTAAAAACCTTTATTTCCTCTCCTTTAGAAATAGCATCGGCAAATAACATTGGTGCCATATCAGGACGACCATAAGGGCCAATAACGGTAAAAAAACGTAAACCACTGGTATTTATATTAAATAAATGGGAATAGGTATGAGCCATTAGCTCATCGGCTTTTTTAGTAGCAGCATAGAGAGAAATTGGGTTATCAACTGAGTCGGTAATAGAAAAAGGTGTTTTCTTATTATTTCCATAAACTGAGCTAGAGGATGCGTAAACTAAGTCTTTAATATTATTATGTCTAGCTGCTTCTAAAATATTAACAAAAGCAACAATATTTGATTTAATATAAGCTCCGGGGTTTTCCAGACTATAACGCACGCCCGCTTGAGCAGCTAAGTGACAAATAGAATCAATTTTATTTTCAGCAAACACTATCTTTACAAAATTCTCATCACTTAAATCCCCGCGATATAACTTATAACCACCAAAACCCTCGAGAATAAGGTTTCTAGCTTCTTTAAGACTGGGATCATAATAGTCATTAAAATTGTCTACCCCGATAACAATATGACCGGTCTCTAACAATCTTTTAGCTGTATGAAAACCAATAAAACCAGCCGAACCAGTTACTAAAATAATCTTATTTTTTAATTGTTTAGGATAATTATTCATTTTTATTTAAAACTGTAATTATTTACAAATTCTTATTAAAAGCTAGGTAAATTTGTCTGCCACTTAAATTATTCTCCTTAAAAATCTAAGTTAAGAATAACATATTTTTAATAAAAATAATAAATTGCTAATAATATATTAAAATAACCAATAAAAGCATTAAAACAAGGTTTTTTAGAATTTAAGACTTAATCAAAAAATGTGTATAAGCCTGATATATAAATTATTGACAAAAATAAATAATAATGTTAAAATTAGGTGTTATAAAAAGTAATTTAAAAATTGAATAAAAAGACACTAAAAATTAAGCAGTAATGAAAAATGAGTCAAAAGTGATAAATTCGTCGTATTTTTCGAAAAACGAAAAGTCGTCAAATAAAGGAAAGGTGGATCGTCATCTTAAAACTAAGTTTATTATCTCAATTATCCTAGCTTCACTCTGGGTGGCTGTATCCATATGGATAGCCAAGGAATGGATGGATGAAGTTGAAAAAGCAACTTCGCATTTATTTATGTTGTTTGCCCTTTCTGGAATAGCTTTTATTCCCGGATTTGTAATTGTCTTTATGTACTCTTCTATGATTTTTGATAAAAGAATCAAAGTGGATACTGTTAAAACAATAAATACCACGGTTCTAATTGCCGCTTTTAATGAAGAGGATAACATCTTAAAACCTCTACTGGCAATTGAAGATCAAAAGTTTAATGGACTACTTGAGGTAATTGTCATTGACGATGGTTCAAGTGACAAAACTTCAGCTGTTGTGAAAGAATTTATTTCTTTACCAAGGAAACATTCTTATCGCTTAATCACGCTTAAAGAAAACTCTGGTAAATCCGCAGCTTTAAACGAGGGTTTAAAAGAGTCTTCCTATGAGGCTATTGTGTCTATGGACGCAGACACTACTTTAGGAACTAAAGATGCTATACAGCTATTAGTTTCGAATTTAGATGGCGTGTATCGATCGGTAGCCGGTACTGTTATTTCACGTAATCCTAAAAAAAACTGGATTACCAGAATTCAAGAATGGGATTATTTGTTTGGAATATCAATTGTAAAAAGAATACAGTCGATGTATTCAGGAACCTTGGTTTGCCAAGGAGCATTCTCTGCTTATGAGAAGTCGCTACTCATTGAAATGGGTGGCTGGAGACATGTTGTTGGCGAGGACATAGTTCTCTCTTGGGACATACTTAAGGGTGGTTATAAAACATACCACTGCACTAAGGCAATTGCCTTAACCGAAACCCCCGACAGTTACAAACAATTTTTTCATCAAAGAAAAAGGTGGTCAAGAGGAATGATTGAGGCATTTCGTTTAAATTGGAGATTGCTTTTCAAAGCGAGGCTATCAACGATCTTTATTTGGTATAATTTATTTTTTCCATATATCGATTTTGTTTTTGCCTTCATTTTTATTCCATCAGTATTAGCTTCCATATTTTTTAACTACCATTTAATGGCTGGTTTAAAAACCCTATGGATAATACCACTTAGCTTAGCTTTTACCACGATTCTGTATTTCGTTCAAAGACATACTTTTCGTGGAATAGGCTTGCAAATGTCCAAGAATTTCATTGGGATGTTTTGTTATGTGATTTTTTTTCAAATAATTCAAACTCCAGCAACTCTGGCAGGATATGTTAGTGAACTACTAAAACTTAAGAAAACCTGGGGAACAAAAAATAGCAGACAAATTGCTATGACACTTATTCTCCTAATCTCTTCTGGCGTAGCTTTTTCACAAACGAACAAGCTTGAACTGGGATCTGACTTGTTCAGAGATACAGACAAAAATCTGGTTTTAAAATCGTGGACAGGATACCAAAGAGGAAACGATTCCCTTTCTGTTGGCGTGGAAATTGGAAATGTATTAATTTCAGATAGAAATAATGAAAATTATTTAAACTATGCTGGTTTTAATTTAAATTCCAAAATAAACAAAACCTGGGCTATTGATTTTTCCGCTGAGCAATATTTTTCAGACTGGAAACCATTTCTTTATGACGGAAAGATTAAAATTAATCCGATAAAGAATGTCTATATGGAATTATTGTTTTCAAGAGGATTAATAGAAACAGAAAGATCGCTAACCAATAAGTACACAGTATTTTCAAACGGCCTAAGCGCTGATTATGAAATGTTTAACAACAAACTTATTTTAGTTGGTGCTTACATAAACCAGCAATTTGGAGATGATAATAATAGAAATATTTACATCGGAAAAGTTGCTTGGATTATAAGCGATTGGTTTGTTCTTAGCTCAACTAATAAATTTATGCGAGCTGGCAATGAATCGATTTACTACTTTGCCCCAAAGAGATTTGATACGCACACAATAAGTGCACATAAATATCTTTCCGTTTTTAAAGATAACATTCTTTTAAAACCGGAATTTGGTGGCGGACTGCAGTATATAAATGATTATCAAAAAGGGTTTTATTATGGAAAGTTTCTAATTAAAGGAAATATCTCCAAAAATCTATCCTTAGATTTATCGGCTATGTATTCTACGGCTGTAAGTGAATTTGGTTCTTACGGCATGATCTTTGGAAACTTTAAAATAAACTATAAATTTTAATTTATAATTTAAAACCGTCATAAAAAATGACGGTTTTTTTAATAGTCAACTTAATATTTTAATGCTTGAAAAACTTTTCATAATCCAAGCTTTTAGTATTTTCTAATTTTAGTTTTAATTAAAAAAATGAAAAGATTCAGATATTTTTAAATCAAAGCAATTATC
>CAZDYJ010000028.1:1218-10117 GCA_964509735.1 uncultured Gammaproteobacteria bacterium | reverse complement strand
AAAAGCGAGCGCGATAATTCCCCTAGGGACTACTAAAATAAAAAGATCAAAAGTATTAAGTCCCATCTTAGCGAGCAATACTTTAGCAGCCAAGCTAATAGCTCATTCATTACCATCAACAAAAGATAAACAATTATTGGACGATTATTAGACGATTGTCAATTAACTTTAAGACCACAAATTAAAGGCCAAAACTAATTCTCTGTTAGCTAATACTTCTTCATGAAAAGCACAACATAGCCAATTGACTTAGTTTAAATTCTATAATAGACTAAATTGTTAATAGTTCATTAAAAAATGGAATCAAAATAATGTTAAACCATAAAAATAAAGAAAAATGGGAATGCCGAGAAATTTGTATTTAGTTAGACACGGGCAATCAGAGGGCAATGCCCTTCGCCGTCAATTTGAAGAAACCGGAGACATGTCTCTTTTTTCTGAAAATTTTATGAATCTGCATGAGTCTCAGTACATGTTAACTGAGAAAGGAATTGAACAGGCAAAATTAGCTGGAAAATGGTTGAAAAAAAATGTTTCAAACCCTTTCTACCGCTTACTTGTGTCAAATAATAATCGGGCCATGGAAACGGCCGCTTATCTGGGTCTGGAAAATGCAAACTGGATGATAGACTTTAATCTTCGAGAGCGTGAAAATGGTTTATTTAACGTTCTCTCTCCCTTAGAGCAAGAAACTGCTTTTAAAAAACAAAAACAGTTTCACGATTCCCAGCCTTTTTTATTTCGACCACCTCAAGGAGAAAGTGTTGCCGATGTGGCTCAAAGAATTAAAATAGTTCTTGATACTTTAGCCAGGGAATGTGATGGTCAAGATGTCGTAATCGTTTGTCACGGCCACGTAATTAGAACTTTTCGAATAATTTTAGAGCGAATGACTCTATCGGAAAGTAATAACTATTTAACTACCGAGGAAGATTGGGGTAGAGTTCCAAACTGTGCAATTGTTCACTACACAAGAGAAAACCCTGACTACTTAAGCGACGATTATTCTAAATACCTAAATCGGGTACGAATAATTCGTCCAGCTGGCGGTGGAGCTCTTGAGGATGATTTTTCTTTAATTCAAAGAAGGAAGTATTCTAACGAAGACTTACTTCAAGAAGTTGAAAGATGTAAAAAAAAATAAGAAAGAAAAAATTATCAAAAAGACTTGAATAAAATCAAGTCTTTTTTTTATTTTATACAGTAATTTTTCTAAAAGAAAAAAAGCTCTTCCGGAGAATAGAGCTTTTAGTGTTAGACTTCTGTCCAAGTTATTTTGTGCTGAAGTCTTTTAAGGAAGGTTTAGGCGATGGGCAATTAAGTCCCATAAATTTTCAGGTGTCGTCAGTTTCTCCAGAAACTATCTTTTTAGACGATCCTATAACCTCGGCTAGTTATAAAGTACAAAACTTTTTATCTAGTGGATTTGGCCTGTTTCCTTGGAGGCAAAGCCACTTGGCGGAAATCACTATTGTATTCTTCCTTCCTGTCAAAATTATATCAAAATTATTAAAAAAGTCAAATTTAAAAACAAAAACTAAAAACTACCCATGCCCTCATTAATCATTAACCATAAATCCTCTTTGTCTTTTATTCGTCGATTTAAATCTTCTAGTTCCTGGACTTTTTCTGGTTTATAATCACTATAATGCTCTAAAAAATAAGCCATTAATTCCTTCCGATAAACTTCCATCTCTGAAATCTGTCTTTCTATAAGTCTTAATTCTTTTTTTAAAGCCTTATCTTCTAAATAACGACTTTTGCTTTCTGATAAAACTTCTTCTTCAAAAACTTCTTCGACTTTTTTAGTTAATTCTTTTTCTAATTTTATAACATAATCATCATAATCCTCATGCCTCTTTTTCGCTCGACCATCTTTAATTTCTACTATCGCCGTTGCGACTAATTTAGAAAAAGTTCTATCATGACTAGCAAATAAAACTGTGCCCTGCCATTTTTTCAAAGCTTCACCTAAAGCTTCGGTCGTTTCAAAATCTAAATGACAAGTTGGTTCATCTAAAATTAAAACGTCTGGTTTAGATAAAAGCAATGCGGCTAAAAGAAGGCGCGACTTTTCTCCTCCAGATAAAACGGAAATTGGTTTTTTTAAATCCTCATCTTTAAATAAAAAATCTCCCGCCATTTTCAAAACACTTTCTGTTTTAATATCAGGCGAAGCTAAGCGACGCAAAAAATTTCCGGCCTGCTCCCGTCCGTCCATTAGCTCCATTTCTTCTTGCCCATGACAAGCGACTTTTGCATTAGCCGCAAACTTAAAAGAGCCCTCTAAAATATCTAAGCGACCAGCTAAAGTTTTCAGGAAAGTAGTTTTACCTTGACCATTTAAACCTAAAACAGCTAATTTTTCTCCGGCCCGAGAATCGAAATCAATGTCAACCACAACTGCTTTGTTCTGATAACCAATACTTAGATTATCAATTTTTAAAATGAAATTATTTTTCTTAGCAACTTGAGGTATTTTAATGCGGGTAATTTTTGCCTCAGTTTCAATATTAATCCTTTTTTCTTCTAATTTATTTATTTTTCTAATTAAAGACTGAGCCTGTTTAGCTTTTGAGTCTTTATATCTAAATCTATCAACAAAATCTTGCCAATGTTCCTGTTGTCTTTTTAAGCTCTCATTAGCTTTAATAGAGCTGGCTAATTTTTCCGCTTTAAAAGCCAAATAATTATCTATTTTTCCAGCATAGTGATAACAACCGTTTTTAGATATCTCCAAAGTTTCATTGCAAGTTTTTTTCAAAAATTCCCGATCATGAGAAATAATTAAAAAACTGCCTTTATAAGAATTTAAATAATTTTCTAATAAGATAATAGTATTTAAATCAAGATAATTACTTGGTTCATCTAAGAGAAAAAGATTTGGTTTTTTAAGAAGCATGCCACAAAGTCTAGCTCTCATTCGCCAACCACCAGAAAGATCTTGTACTTTTAAAGAAACTTTTTGCTCATCTAATTCAAACTGACTGGCCATTTTTTTGGCTGTCCAGTCAGGACAACTTCCTTGACGCATTAAATATTCTAAAACGCTCTCTCCTTTTAAAAAGTCATCACTTTGCTTTAAATAACCAATCACCGCTTCATCATGAATAATCATTTCTCCGGCATCAGCTTGTTCCTCACCGCTAATTATTCTAAATAGAGTTGATTTACCCGCTCCATTTATGCCAATTACACCAATTTTTTGCCTCTCTGAAACAGCAAAAGACAAGCCGGAAAATATTTTATCCCCGCTGTATTCTTTCATTAAATCTTTTACCTGTAATAGTATTACCATATATCTCTATCTTATTAGATGAAGCGAGTAATGGCAAGTTTTGAGTTTTTTTTGAAAAATTATTCAATACAACAATCAATCGCTTTTTTTACCATTACTCCTAATTTACCCATGAATCCCTTTTTTTCTTCGTCCTGTTTACTTAAAGCGCCGTCATCTATTTTTTTAACATCACCAACATTAATTAATTTCATATTTAACCCCCAAAATAATGAGTAAAGATTATAAGCCTTACCAAATAAGTCATAAGCCTCTTCTTTTTTATCCATTCCTAATTGTTTTGTACCAACCTCCATTAGTCGCATGGAGGCAGCTAAAAGATGTTTCGATATACACCAAACCTCTCCTTCATATTCTTTGATAATTTTTTTTAACAATTCTTTTCTCATCTCTCGAATATCTTTGATAAGATCATAATATTCCGGTTTTTCTAATTTAGCACCAGTAAAAAAGAAATGCTCCTCAATAGAAATTAAATTCATAATAGCAATGGAAAGATCCTGATCTGAGGACAAATCCATTTTATCTTGTTTTTTCATCTCATCTACCTTTTCTATAAACTCATTAAGATTTTTTATTGAATTATCTTTATTCATATTTTTTTAAATTATTTTGTTAAAAAGTAAAATATTATGCTCATAATAATAAGCGGGCTAATCGGCATAACTACTTTTTGAAAAGGAAAATAAGCGTGTCCGCCGTTTTTTTTCTTTAAATGATAATACCAGCTCGCCCCAAACCAGAAAGCAATACTGCCAACTAAAACTCCAATAAATAGCTTATCTAAACCACAAGCACAAATAGTATTTAGAGAATTGCCAATTATACCCATAAAATAAAGAGGAACAACTATCAAAAGGTAATACCCTAAAGCAGTTAAGACTGTTCTGCCTTTAAAGTTAATATTCTTTTTATTAAACCAGGATATAGTCCAGGTAATCATAGACACCGTTAATCCGCCAATCCACAAGCCAGTGATTGAGTCGTCTATTCCTATATATCTAGAAAAGCCAACCCCAGCACCAACAGCAATAGTACAAATCGGGCAAACAGCTAAAGCCTGTTTAGCAAATAAAAAATTTAATCCAAATAACGACAAAGTAAAAATTGTTATTTTTTTCATATTATTGTTGATTAATTTCTTGTTTAAAAAATCCTATAATCTCTTTATCACCAATATAACATTTTGACCCATCCCATAAAAAAGGCACACCGATCGACTTTGTCGACATCCCACAGGCTATTGCTTTTTCACCCAACTCATTAGAATTATTTTTATTGTAATAAACCTCTTTCATAACATATGAAACTTGTTCAGAAATTTTATTTTCATCTAAATATTCTTCAACAATCACGCAATGCGGACAACCATCACCGTAAAATAATATAATACCTTCGCTTTCACTAATCTCTATCGATGGATTTAAATTGATAGAACTATTTTCATTTTGATTAATCATAACTATTGAAAAAATAGCTACAATTAAAAATAACAAACCTGGAATAATAAAATTATTTTTCATATATTTTTTTTAACTTATTAGTAACATTTTGTAAACAGTTTTCATAACAATATAAAATCGGGGTTCGAGATAGGGTGTGACGAGAACCATCGCTATTTATAACATGAACAATATTTGTCTGATTATAATCAGTTTTATCCCAAGAAGTAATAATAATGCCATTATCTGGACAATCGTTTATATTATCTATTTTTTTAACATTTTTTAAATTAAAATCTTTTTCAATTTGATCTTTATCCAAATCTGTACAAATTATTTCGTTTATTAAATCCTCCTTATTCACCACTTTTTCCGAAATACTTATAAATGAGTAACCGTCTTTAGAAATAAATTCTTTTTGAAAAATGCCTTCGCTCGGCTTAAGTGGTCTACCTGATAAAACATAATTAACCTGCCCCTTGTTTAACAGCAACAAACTTTCAGAGCTAGAATTAGTTTTAATAATCTCGTATTCCGTCTTATCTAAAAAATCAGCAACTTTATAGTAAGTAGGACAAACAGCAATTTTTATTTTTCTCTCTTGAATAATATTTTTTTCATTATTTTTTGCCCTAACTTTGTCAATTATAAAACCAGATACAATAAATATAATTAAAATAAAAATTAAAAATTTCCAACTTATTTTCCTCATTTTATAAATTCACTAGAAACTTAATCAAATATTGTAAATAATAAATTCCCGAAATTATAAAGACTGTTGCCACGCTATGGAAGGTACCCATTTTCTTAGACACATTGTCCATGGGTCAATTGATATTGCCGACTGTACATTACAGGCGGCATTTTTAATTTAGTATGTATTCTCTCGTTATTATACTGATGAATAGTTCTATGAATATTATAGACCAATTCCCCTAAAGTGTTAAAACCGGACTAGACATAAGCCCTGTCTCAATTATCTTTTGAATATCATTTACATATTCTGCCTCGACTTCGAGATTTAACTGGCTAAGGGCATCCTTAGTTAATTCAAAAAGTTTTTTACAAGTCGGACAGCCGGAACCCAAAACTTGAATACTAGTAATTTTACTGCTCATATTTTTTTAGAAAATTAGTTAACAAACTATTATATTTTTTAAAGGTTTTTTTATTTATGGAATAATAATTTTTTTTCCATTCCCGCCTAACGTTAATAAGCCCAAGATCTAATAATATCTTAAGGTGGCTAGAGGTTAAATTTTGTGCCATATCTAAATTAGAATGTATTTCACAGACACATTTTTCCTCTTTTTCAAGAAGACATAAAATACGCAAACGATTATCATCGCCAATAACCCTTAAAAACTTAGCCAAATTAGAGTATTCGGTTGTTAATTTTTTATTAGCACAACATTTAGCTTTCATATTTATAAAGTATTATCAATTTATATTGATATGATACTCTTTTTTAAAATAGTGGTCAAATTTATTAAAAAACGCTATAAAAATCAATGAAAATTCTTATTTCTAGGTTTTTTTGCTATAATAAATGAGTAAAAAATAAATCATAAATATGCAAAAAATAATAAAACCATTATTTCTTTTTATATTTCTTTTAATTGTTTTAATACTCTCTCCTTTGGGAATTGGTATTTCTTCGGCTGAAAAAGAAAATAGAAAAGAATTGACAGAAAATTTTGTCCCCGGAGAAATAATCGTAAAATATAGAGATGATAAAATAAACTTAACAAAAAGTAAGGATGAAAAAACTAAAGAAGATTTAAATAAAAAATTTAAATTAGAAAAAAAAGATGAGTTTAAATCACAAAATATTTCTTTACTTAAAATAACTGACGGAAAGAGTGTGGAAGAAAAAGTTAAAGAATTAAAAAAAGATTCCAATATTGAATATGCTGAACCAAACTATAGACGTTATCCGGCAAATATAGATACAAACGATACTTATAAAAATCTCTTATGGGCTCTTCATAATTCTGGTCAAAATGTTAATGAAACAACTGGAACAATTGACGCTGATATAGACTGGCCAGAAGCAATTGCTATTCCAAATATGGCAAGCAGTTCCCCTATTATAGTAGCTATTATAGATAGCGGCGTTGCCTATAATCATCCAGATTTAATAAATAGTATGTGGGATGGTTCAGATTGTTTAAATGAAAACGGAGTTTATCTCGGTAACTGTCTTTATGGTTATGATTTTAAAGACTATGATAGAAATCCTTTACCAGTAGACTCTTCTCATGGTACTCATATTGCTGGCACAATTGCAGCTACAAAAAATAATAATTTGGGGATTGTTGGTGTTTCACCAGAAGCAAAAATAATGGCTTTAAGATTTGGTCTAACAGTTGCTAGTGAAGTAAGGGCAATTGATTTTGCAATTGCTAACGGAGCAAAAGTAATCAATGCTAGTTATGTTGGCACAGGTTTTTCTCGGACTGAATATGATGCAATTTTAAGATTTCAAAATGCTGGTGGAATATTTATAGCAGCAGCCGGAAACAATACAAATAATAATGATGTGTTAGCTTTTTATCCGGCTAGTCATAGTTTAGATAGTATAATTTCTGTAGCTGCCACAAATCAATTTGATAATTTAGCTTCTTTTTCAAACTATGGAGAAAACACGGTTGACGTAGCCGCCCCAGGAACAAATATTTATAGTTCTATAGCGGATAAAATTTTATATTCAAACACTTTTGAAAATCTGGAAACTCCATTTTTACCAGAAACTTTTAGTTCTAATGGAACCTGGCGAAGCGGTACTTCAACTAGCTGGGGAAATGTTTTATATAGTGATAGCTCCTATTCTTATTCTGCTAACAATAATTCAACAATAACATCGCCAATTTTCGATCTAAGAAAAGATTCTGCAACTATTAGTTTTAGAACTTCTTGCGATACTCCCTATGATTCAGAAAATTGGTTAGATTATATGACTCTTGAGGTTTTAAATGGCCCAAGTTCGTCTACCTTGCTTATGTGGGATGAGTATACTCTAGACTCTTATAACAGCGAAGCTGGAAATAGCGAAGGTTGGGCGTCTTTTATCTTTTCTAGCATAAAAATTCCATCGGCTTTCTTAAGTGAAAATTTTCAATTTCGTTTTCGCTGGGTAAGTGATTCCAGTGATAATAATTATGGAGGATGCTTCATTGATAATATAATTATCAAAGAAATGGATGGCTCGGGTGAGTTATACGAATTCTATAATGGCACATCCATGGCAGCTCCTCATGTAGCTGGTCTAGCGGCTTTAATTTGGCAATATTCCCCCAATCTATCTGCTAATGATGTAAAAAATTTAATAATGACAAGTGGTGATAGCCTTGCTTCTTTAAGTACAAAAACTAAATCAGGCAAAAGAATAAATGCTTTTAACGCATTATCTCTTTTAGACACAGAGGCACCAAGCGGAGAAACAAGTCTTTCTAATTATTTATTTAAAGCTGGTGATGAATTAATAATTACCGCAAATTTTAGTGAAGCCATGGCTCTAAATCCATCCCTACAAATATCAATTAGTGGCTCTAATGAAATTATAGCTAATATGATAAGAGCAAGTAGTACGACTTATTACTACGTGCACACTATTAGCGGTGGAAACGGAACATCAACAATCAGTTTTTTAAACGGGACTGATTTAGCTGGCAATTTAGTAACCGAAACGCCAAACGGAGAAATAGAATTTTTTGTCGATAATATAGCACCAAGCACTCCGCTTATAGAAAATATTACTAACGACGGAAAAATAAATTTTAACGCCTCTTCTTCAATTGTTATTAACGGAACAGCTGAAGAAAATTCATTTTTAGAAATTTATTTAAGCGATGGAATAAACACTGCGAGTTCGAGTTTGCAACTAGGAACTGCGAGCACATCTTTTGAATTTATTATTGATGGCACTTTAGCTTTACCAAGCTCCCTTAATAATGGAGAAATAAATTTAAGTCTAAAAGCAAGTGATCCTGTTGGTAATTTTTCTACAGCCACTTCAACAATATATCAAGATACAGAGAAGCCGGAAATAAGTTCTGTGGAGACATATGATTTAAATAAAAACGGAAAAATTGATACTTTAAAAGTTTTATTTAATAAAAACATTTTAGACTCAAACATTCTTATTTCTGACTTTTCT
>CAZDYJ010000028.1:0-1118 GCA_964509735.1 uncultured Gammaproteobacteria bacterium | reverse complement strand
ACTAGCTCTGCTTTAAAAGTTCAAGATGTTTTAACAAGAGCGGTTAGCGGTGACTTAGTATTTGAATGGCAAGAAAATATTCTAAATTTAACAGCCTCAACTAGCTGCGTATTTAATAATAATGTCGAAACAAATATCAGCGACTTATCTGGAAATGAAAGTTTAAATATTTTACTAATAAACTCTAGTCTTGAGGATGGTCAAATTTTAGCTGACGAGAGTGGAGAGCTATTGCTTACTTCAACGAGCTCTGAAGCGGTAATAATTAACGATTTACAAGCTCTAAGTATAATAGTAGAAAATAACGTAATTACTCCACTAATTAATATTTCCTCTTTAATAAAAAATGGCTCTGGTTTAATTCCAGAAATTACTATCAATGCCCAGAACGCTAATCAAGTTATAGTTTCTTTCCCTTCCTCAACTTTAGTCAGTAGCGCGAGTTCAAGTTGGGATGGATTAATAAAAACACCAGAGATAACTTCAATTAGCATTCCAGAAACTAGTGGTCAAATAAAAACCCTAAGCCTGGCAATTAAAATAGGTCCAGAAAATAATAAACTTAATTTTGATAAAGCGGTGAGAATCTTATTACCAGGACAAACAAATAAAAGAATTGGCTTTTCCAGTTACGAAACTCCTTTTACAGAAATAACGGAGACCTGCCCAGCTGACACTCAAGCAAGCGGCAATTCTTTAGGAGCTAATTCGCAGTGTAAAATAAATGTTGGTTCTGACTTAGTTATCTGGACTAAACATTTTACAACTTTTGCAACTTATACTCAAACCGCTATTCCCCCTGTTAGTAGTGGTGGAGGAGGAGGTTTTTATGTCCCGCCAGTTATAAATCCGATAATTGAAGAAGAGGTTGCAACAAGCACGGAAATAATTATCATAGAAGAAAATGCTTCGGAAGATATTGTTAAGGAAGAAGTTAAAATAATAGAAGAAAATAGAAACGAAGAAGTAAGAGCGTTCTTAGAAAAAGAAAAATCCTTAGTCAAAACCGTTGATAAAAATTTAAGTCAAAGACTAAGCGGTAAAATATTATTACAAGTTGAAAGTCATGGCGAAGCTTGGTATGTTAATCCTCTTAACTTAAAAAAATATTATCTTGG
>CAZDYJ010000027.1:0-10238 GCA_964509735.1 uncultured Gammaproteobacteria bacterium | reverse complement strand
AGCTCGTAGACCTGTAACAGGGTGCAAGGGTTCAAATCCCTTTTCCTCCGCCACGATTAAATGTTTAGACACGTAAAACCATAAGCGTGTCTTTTCTTTTATCTTATATACTTTGTATATAAGTTAATACTATTATGAACAGCACTAATTATCATTGATTAACTTGCCCCATATTTTTGGACCAAATTTTGCTGAACCTGCACCATCTAAAATAAAACTGGACGGGCAGGAGAGTTAAATCCTAGCACCCATAGATAAATACTTAGAGATGATATAGTTACTACCTAGGTCAACAATAGAAAAAGAGTCTATGTTTCAAGACTCCATTTCTGCTGTTTTTATGCTCTATCGCCGATAACCTATCTTACCAGACATAGAAAATTAGCGTTTTATTTGAACGAAATTTCTTCATATCCCAATTCATTCGATACACAAACTTGATCTCCATAAATTGGTTTTAGTTTTTCAACCTTAATCAAATCTTTAGCGTGTCCTTCTTCTTTAACAACACCATCATGGATCAAAACAACATTAGCATCTAAGAATAACGCGTGGTTAGGATTGTGTGATGAAAGAATGATTGTTTTCCCCTCATTAGCAATTTCCTTGAGAATTGAAAGAACTAGATTTTGATTTTTCATATCTAAAGCAGATGTTGGCTCATCGAGGAGCATAATTGGGGTTCTTTGAATTAAAGCGCAAGCAATTAAAACTGTTTGAAGTTCACCACCACTAATTTCACCAAGATTCTTATCTAGAAGATGTGTAATGTGTAATCTTTTTGCAGTTTCTTCAACAAGATTCATTTCCTCTTTTCCAGGATGTTCATAAAAAGCCAGAGTGTTTGTTGTTCCATAGGAAAGATATTGTTTAACAGGAACATCGTTAGTTACATTTGCCTGTTGAGGAACATAAGAGAAGATCTTTGCTCTTTCTCTAATCCTTATTTCTTGGAGGTTATGGTTATTGTATTCTATAGAACCTTCTAAAGGCTTCTCTAAACCAGCAAGTAATTTTATTAATGTTGTTTTTCCGCATCCATTGAGGCCTAATAAAACATTTACCGTTCCCTCTTTAATCTCAAGATTTATGTTATCAAGAACAGGTCTATTAGCTTTCTTATCGTACTTAAAGGATAAATTAGATGTCTTTATGTTCATTTAACTTCCTCCTTTTGATAATTAGAATCACTACGAATATAACGGTTCCTAAAAGACCAGTTACTGCGCTTAATGGAATTTCTGAATCAGTGAATGTTCTGGAAAGCACATCAACAACCACCATGAACGTTCCACCAAAGGTGATGCAAAGTGGAATTGTTCTTTTTGCATCTCTTCCAGCTAACAATCTAACGATATGTGGAATAACTAATCCAACCCATGAAATAGTTCCGCAAAAACAAACTGATATTGCTGTAAGAATCGTTGCTAAAACAATAATTAATCCACGATAAAAATTGTAGTTGATGCCTTTTGTTTGAGCTTCCGCTTTTCCTTGGTTAACCAAGTTAATTGGGTGCGAAATAAGTAGCAAAGCTACAACACACACAACTACCACGCCCATAAGTATGTAATTGCGTTTCATATCCGCACTTTCAAAAGAGCCCATTAACCAATAAGTAATGCTAGCAAGGGTTGTAATATCTCCTGAAAAATATTTTATCAAAGATAAAATTGCAGACATAAACCCGCCAACAATAATTCCTGATAATAGCAAGATCGTTGATGATCCATTTCTAAAGAGCTTAGAAATCATCACAGTAATGAAAACTGTTAACAAACCTACCAAGAAAGCAAATACGCTTATAAAGGCTGATGATAATCCGAGAACAATTGCGAAAGCTGCACCAACAGATGCTCCGGTGCTAACACCTAATAAATCCGGAGAAACTAACTTATTTCTAAATGTTTCTTGGTATAACAAACCTGAAAGAGACAGCCCAACTCCAACAAAAGCAGCCATTATTGTTCTTGGAAATCTGAGGTTTACAATAATGCTCCTTTGAGTATCAAATGCACTGTCATCAGTAAACACGGCTTTAAAGAAATCACCAATGGCGATTCTATATCTTCCTAGCATTAATGCTAAAACGAAAACCACCGCGAAAACTGCTATCGATATTCCGAATGATATCCAAGTCCTTCTTTTTAAGACTTTCTCATTCATTAATATAAAGAGCCTCCTTCAGGACTTAAACCAGCGAGCATATACGAAACCTGGTTATCAGTTAAATCTGTCCCAAAATAGTCCTTTACAGCTGTTTTAACCATATTCCCAATATCATATGAGAAATACTCAGGATAAATTTTGTTTGCTTGATCATAGAAGAAGATTGGAGTCATAACAGATAATTGCTCAAAAGCTGTGAACCCAATTGGAATGTTATAGACCTTATTGTTTTTAACAGCATCTAAATTGATGTATGGCTCCTCTGTCTTTAAAGCATTAATGTTCTTATTTTGATATTGGCCACCACATACAAATAGATCGGGGTTCTGCGCCACTATTTCTTCTTTAGATGGATTAGTTGTTGTTAATGATGCACCAATAAAATCTAATCCCATTTGTCTATAGGCATATTCTGTGAAAGAAGATTTTGTATCAGTATAACCAACACCTTTGTCTTTATCACCACGGACATAGAAAACTTTCTTTTTAGTGATTTCATGTTTGGCTAATTCATCTTTAACATCGCTGATAGCTTTGCTAACTTTATTTTCCCATGCAGTAGCTTTAGCCTTAATTTCATCGCCATCCCACACTTTTGTAACTAGTTGAGACAAGAAATTAACATAATTATCAAAAGTTGGATTTCCATATAAAGAAACGCAAAGAGCTGGTACTCCATGGGCATTTAGGTCGTCTGCCATATATTTTTCAGGGGCAAACACCAAATCAACTCCTCTAGATAGGAAGAGCTCTGCGCTATTGTTGTAATCATATACATAATGATTGGCACTCTCTGGATAAATTAGAGGAACCCAATCGTTATTCATTGTTCCTTTATATGCACCATCGATTTTATCTCCAACACCATAGGCAACTAATAAGTCATAAGTGGTTCTAGAGATGCATGCAACCTTCTTAGGATTTTTCTTGATGGTTATGGTTGTACCGACCATATCGGTTACAGATATTTCTTCGTTTTCATTGCCTTTATTAGAGCAACCTGTAATAACTCCTAGTGAGGCAACTGCCACTATAAGTGGAAAAAATGTTTTTCTAAGCATTTAAAAAGTCTCCTTTCAGGTGATTAATAATTCAATAACCAGTGATGGCCGATAGATACGATATCAGAGACTAATAGCGTATCTAATCGCTTCTTATTAATTATTAATCCACCACTATTATATAACACCCTAGGTGTAGCAAGCAATTTGATGCCTAGCCCAATGCCGCTAATGGGCAGGCATCTCTGTAAACTAATACAGGAGGAATGAATATTCATAGCGGCCCTAATCTTTATGTGGTAAACACGAAACGATAATCAATCCGATCAATCCGAGGATCAGTCCGCCGAACAACCAACCGACAACGCTTCTGTTTTTATATCCGGCTATAATTGGGCAGGCAATCATACTAATGACTGTATTAATGATTCCTAAAACTGTAACCCAAGTAGGTACATCAAACATGGTATTCCTCCTAATAAGCAAACACTTCATCAAAAGAGGACCAGTTTTCATAATCCATTTGATAAGAAATATATGATTTTTCTGCGTAGCTTCTTTTCTTGTTTTTAAATTCCACTACGTTTCTTCTACTTTTAACAACTGCCTTTAAGAATTTTGGCTCTGGTTCTAATCGTTCATCAAAGCCTAAAATATGTGCTTGTTCTTGAGGATTTTTGCACTTCAAATAAGGATCATTGTTATTGATTTTTTGGATGATCTGATATTCTTCGTAGTCGATTTCAACACAATTAAGAATTGCATCCTTATGATCGTGTTTGACTCTTGGAATGTTTCTTGCAATTTCAGCTGCTTCTTTTCCGGAATCAGCGTTGACTGGAAAATCAATTCTAATAAAGAATTGTTTGCCAACATGCCCACATTTGCATGTAACTCTAAAGAATTTTGATTTCATCTGGATTTTCGATGTAACTATCCAGACTATTAAAAATATCGATTAATTTTTGTGGTTCTTTGATATCGATTAAAGTAAGTGGTTTATTTCTTTCTTTAATGGTGATATCAACCGGGCCGTGGATCTTTGTAGCTTTTTCACCTAATTCCATCTTTTCGATTTTCTCGATTGGAATATAAATGCTATTGCTAACAGACTTATATGTTGAGATATGTAAATAATCGTTTGTAAGTGTTCCGAAATGGATTGTGGATTTGCCATGAATTAAATTCTTGATTGATCTTGGTAGGCCGATTGTTAAACCAAGTCCGGCACCAAAGCAAGAAATACCTAAAACCATGCCTAACCATGTAACAAAACCGAAGTCTTGACCAGCAAGTCCTAAGGCAAATAAGACAATTCCCACTACACTAACGACATCAAATACGAATGCCAAGACAACTCTTACTAGCGCACGTCTATCAAATTCGTACGCATAAATTGAATAAGAGAAAGAATTATCAATGGTTGCGCGTTTCTCTTTATTTGAAACTTTATTTAATACCGCGTATAAGACTTTGTCATCTTCAAGATCTAATGATTCATCTAATAAAGCATCAAATGAAACGTTGAGTACTTCAGCTAAATCTCTGATGTTTTCAAGCTTTGGTTCAAACTTACCATTTTCCCAATCAGAGACAGTTTGACGTGAAATACCATCTTTATTAACTCTTGAGAGACTATATCCTAATTGTTCTTGGGATAATCCACGAGCTTTTCTAAGGATTCTAATTTTGTCCGATAGTTTCATCTACTGTTCCTCCTTTCGAGAAAAATTGTAAGATACACCCTGACATGCGCTCTACCAAGTGCACACTGGAATTTTGTCAGGTTTCACCCGTCATTTGCTATTTTATCATATAAATAATCACTTTTATTACGAAAAACTCACCGCATTTTTCAGCGATGAGTCATTTTTGCTTTAATACTTGTATTACTTGTTTTCTATGTCAACTAACTTACATTACCTAACATTAAAAAAACTACTTGTTTAAACTTATAAGAAGGGTCTCAATTTCAACCTCGTTAATTTTAAAGCCAACAAACGATTCTGCTTCTTCTTTCGTTACCGCTTCAATATCAGGCATACATGAACCATTTCCATATCGATAAGGAGAATCCTCAGGTTCAGATGGATCAAATCCAACTCTAGCATCCCAAAGTCTCATTCCACCGCTCAACCATTCATTAAAGTGTTTGCTGAAGAAGATAGAACGATTCCTTTCATCATCTTCAATAAATAATGTTTTTGTTTCATCGCCAAATAATAAATATTTCATTATTTTACCTCCACCTTATCACACACCTTTATCAACTCTTCCATTGTCATTTTTGGTTCTTTCGCTAGCTCTTCTTTATAAGACTTAACATTCTCCAAGAAGTGATAAACATCATTTATTAAATAAATGTAACTGAGATAATCGTGTGATCTTTTGTAATTTTCGTCATTAAGATCGACCAAATCAATAACACGCAAATTGTCTTGTAAATCCATCATTTTAACTATTGCCGATATTGGATTTTCCAAACAAATCTTAATGTAATCTAAATAAGGGACGGACTTATCGTGAGTTATTCTTTTAAGAGCGTCTTTTATATAGATTTTGAAGAACGATCCAAAACCGCACTCGCTGTATATTTCCTTAATGTCATTTATTGTAAATTCCGTGTCCTCCACTACATCATGAAGCAAACAGACTTCTTGCACACCTTCGTAAGGGACACGATGCTTGTGCATTAATTCATCATCCATACAGAAGTAATCATCAGGATCAATTCCAACGAGATTACGATAGTTGTCTAATACTCTAGCTGGGTGATTCGCGTAATCTTCACCATTTTCTCTTTTTTGATTTCTGTGTGCATATTCCATGATTTCCATTGCCAAATAAACCGAAGAGGTATCTGCTTTCTCAATCCTCTCCTTTTTAACACCTGTGCCAAGCAGGTATTCATGGATCTTCTTTAAGTTTTCGTTCATATGCCTTTCCTCCCTTTTGCACCTAAATTATAGAAAGAAAGACAACAAAAAAGGTCAAACCGTATTTGACATTTAGTTTGACCACTATTTTGACAATTAAATAATTAACGAATCAGCGTATCCGTTTTGTTCTAACAGCTCGTTTACTTTGTAAATATCATAAATTTCATTTTCAATAGCGTATCTAATGATTAATGAATACTTATTTGAAGAAGCTAAAGTATAACCGGCTTTCTTTAATAGATATTTGCACTCATGGTTGGTAACGTGCATAGCAAACGCTAGCTTTAAACAAACATTTAATGATGGATTCGATTTTTCAGAAATAATTGAAGACCAAAGCTGCCTTGAAATATTGGCTTTATTATATAAATCTGATGCATTTTCAAAGCCATAATTATCCATCAATGAATATAAATATTCAATAAAAGATGATGTTTTTTCTTTGCTCGATGAATGCTTCTTTATGAACTCTTCTAAGGTTTCCATACAATTTAGTTTATAAAATTAATAGTTGTTTGGAAAATACTTCTTCCCAAACTGCCACAAGTATTTGTCTAATTCTTTAAGGTTATATTTATCTAATTTATAAAACTTTCTGAATTCTATAAGGATATTTTTAAACTTTGAATATGACTTTAAGTCAGATTCATTAAAACTGAAAAATCTATCAACGTTCCTAAAGTATTTCAAGACCTTATGAACATATGAATCATAGATTGGAAATTCAAGTTGGTTGTGATGCGAACAATACTTAGATGCAAAAGAATAGAAGTTCTTCTCTTTATCATTAATTTGAACTCTTGCAATGTCATCAACTAGTGTTGGATCGCCAGTTTTTAATCTTTCATCAATATTGAGACTAAGGATATGTTTCGCGACCGGGTATATCTTAAAGATATTAGTGCTATAAAAATCATTTAAAACACTGCATTTGATAAGGATGTTTTGAAGATTGTCATTCTTTGAAAATTCACCATGAAAAAGTCTATCAATCGCAGCTTCTTGAGCTGTGTAATCCTCTAATTCGTCCCATTGATGTAACCATAACTCAACTTGTTCTTCAGATGGCTCTGGAACATCTTCTCTTCTTCTCGAGCTTCTAAATACAGGGGCGTTTCTTTCTTTATGCTCAACAGGTACATTTATTTCAGTACCAGAAAGAGAATAATATGCTGGTCTAGCACCACTTCTAATAACAATTCCTTTTCTAACTAATGATTGCAAAGACTCATTAATATTTGGCATGTGGTAGTTATCACCATACATTGCAATGGATAATTCGCCATGAGTCATTGTTCCTTTGTTCTTTAAATGGAAAAGTATTTCTTCTGTTTGTGTCATTTCAGGATGAATTCTAGAAGGATCTATTTTCTTTTCTTTGGTTCCTGGATCACCAACTTCATTAGGAATGTAAGAACCATTTACAATCTTATTAATCTGTCTTTCTAAATCATTGGTAATTTTATTACCGAACATATCATCAGTCCACCCATGCATTCTTAAAAACCTGCGGCAGATTTCTTTTCTGTTTTCAATTGGAAAACCATCCACCCTTGCTATCATTGGACCAGCTGTATGTGGGTTTCTAACTATTTTGTACTCAATGTCATCAACAATAAACGTATTCCCCATTTTAATCATCCTCCACGACTTCTTCAATAAACATCATTTCATCGTCTTCTTCTTCTTGTTCTCGCCACTCTTCTTCGGTCATAAATGGTCTTTTTTGTTTCTTTATTTTATGACGATTTGGCTTTTTCGCCTTCGGTTTCTTTTCAATAACGATTGGTGTTCCATCTTCATTTATTTTTGGTACAAATATGACTCCAATTGCAAAAGCAATAACAGCCACTATAGGAATCAATATAATAAGCCATATAGGAGCACCATAAGAAGCATAAATGATTATACCGATTACTGCTACTATAGACCAAAGCATCAAACCGATGCCAACCCATAATCTAACTTTATAAGGAATTTTCTTCATACAATAATTTTAAATGAGAATTTTTGTTAAATCGACTTAGATTTTTGAGAGTTTATATTTTATAAAGTTATAAGTTTATTTAACAATTTCTCCAACTAAAACTTATCAAGGCAATTATGTATTTGCAACTCCATAATTTGGGAGTTCTGCAATAACACAGAACTAATACAATTCTGTACTTAAAAAGGCCCACCATCGCTGATGAGCCTTTAATCTTAGATTAAGTCAATTTCTATATCTATTAACGTGAATTACTTGCTATAGAAATTTAGTCTGAATAATCTTTATATTTCCAATCGAAGCCAGCGACTTTATTTCTTTTGCCTGTACAAACCATGGAAATTTTCGAAACATGTATTCCGACAGCCTCTGATGCTTCCTTGGCTGAATTGTATTCTTTAATAAAATTACCGTCTAAATCATATTGAAGAACATGTCTTGTTGGTCTAGGTCTAGGAGAGCGATTTCCGCCCCCATGATGGACGATAATCACTTCACCTATCTTTTTATCGGAATATTTATATTTAAACTGAAAACCACCTGTCAATTGATGCCTTCCGTTACAATTGTCTCTAATCGCTCCTACAGAAACACCTAATTCTTCCGAAGCTTCTTTAGCTGATGAAAACTCTTTTATCTTTTTGCCTTTTTGATCATATTGAACCACTATTCTAGTATCATAGTGCCTATTCGCAGTAATGACTTCTCTGATGGCTTCTCTACCGACATGGAATGTAACTTTGAGAACAATGAATCTAGCATGTCCGCCAATCAGCAAATAGGTAGGTCTTCCGTTAGATAAGATATATAGCTGATATTTGTGCTTGTTAATCGATGGATGGTACTTATTAAAGTAGAAATCATCCATCATACCATCGCTAAATTTCATTTCTAAACAAGCTACATCGTTTGAAAAATCAGTATAGCCGAAGGATTTCAGCTCATGATTAATTATTGTTTCTTGAGTATTAATCGGTTTGTTCTTGAATATCTCTTTTTTGACAAAGTTAAATAAAGGTGGTAATTCACTCTTAATTTGGAGCATCACTCTATTCATTTCTTCGACAGATGCCTTATCTTCTTCTCTTACAGCAGTCAATGTTCCATCACTATTTTCAATAACTGGAATCTCATATTCATCAGGTTTATAAGAGAACTTGCCAATTAATTCGAGATTCTTAAAATTCTCTTTTGCAAAGGAATCATCTTCAACATTAACCGCATTTAAACTTGCTCTAATTATTCTTTCAGATGCAAATCCAGCTGGTTGGAACCACATATCTTTCTTGTTGTAACATTTCTTTGATAATTCCAAACTAAAGACTTCTTCAAAATCCACTTTTAAATCAGGAAGATTAACGGCATATTTCATGTTAGGGAAATAACGGATTCTTGAAGCAGGTATATAATACCTATCAGTCAATTTATACATCCCCATTTGCCAATCGCCTAATCGAAGACAAAGAACAAAACCACCATCAATCTTTTCGAATAATTGCCATTCTAAGATACAGTCATTTAATCCGTTATGAACCTCAGTAACACCCTCTATGCCTAATCCTCGACAAAGATTATCTTTTGAATACTCTCCACTAGAAAAGGAATTAGTTAAAAAATGACGTTTGATATTATGAAATATTAGTTTTGAAAAGCCTTTAATACCATGGCTAAGAAGATAGTCCTTAATGAATGTTTGGTCTATTTTGCCATAATGGAGTATTTCTCTTTTGTCTAGTTCAAAGTCTTTAACGATAGAATCCCATTCTTCTTGAATAATTGGGAGTTTATCCATCACCATTTCATCAGTTATGCCGTTGATCGCTGATGCTTCGGGTAAAACGCGTTTATTCTTCTCAGGAGGTAAGTACCTCTCGTATTTTTTACCTGTATCAGGCATGTATAAAGAAATGGATAACAAGTCATATCCAACGGTCAATCCATTAGTTTCTACATCCAATACAACGTATTTGCTTTTATCAACAGCCATATCAGTAATTAAAATTCAAAGGAAGTATTAAATACCACGTTTACACTTGTTGGAATTGTAACAAAGTCTTTTGGTATAGCGTCCCATTGTTCTTGCGTTCCAGCAAAATAGAAGTAGTTAATTTTTTCATATTGTTTTTTCCTACGACTATTCTA
>CAZDYJ010000026.1:0-10916 GCA_964509735.1 uncultured Gammaproteobacteria bacterium | reverse complement strand
TATTGAAGTAATTAGTTTTACTAACAAATGGATTAAAGAGCTTGAAGAAGGTGTTTCTAAGTGATTAAGGTTTTGAATTTGTATGCTGGTATTGGTGGTAACAGAAAGTTATGGGAAAATGTAGAAGTTACTGGTGTTGAGTATAATAAAGATTTAGCAAAAGTTTATTCTGAATGGTATCCTAACGATAAAGTTATTGTTGGAGATGCAATAGAATATTTAATGAATAATTATAAAGGATTTGATTTTATTTGGAGTTCTCCACCTTGTCAAAGTCATTCTAAAATGAGGTATCTTGCAAGTAAAAGAGGAGATTATTCTCCAAAATTACCTGATTTAAGTTTATATTCTCAAATTATTTGGTTAAAACATTTTTGTAAAGACAAAAAGTGGGTTGTGGAAAATGTTAAACCTTATTATGAACCATTAATTAAACCATCAATACAAATTGGAAGACATTTGTTTTGGAGTAATTTTGATATTAAAGAAAAAGATTTTGAAAAACCTATTATTAAACATAATTTAGTTACTGGTAAAACTGAAAGGTTTGGTATTAGTTTAGTTGGAATTAAAATTAATCACAGAAAAGACCAGATTATTAGAAATTGTGTTAATCCAGAAATTGGAAAATATATTTTGGAAGAAGGTGTTTCTAAGTGAGTGATGCGATTGAAGTGTTAAAAAAGAATATTCCAAAGTATTATGATTTTATAACCAACTAATAAAATTAAATGATTTTCTTGAGTGGAAAAAAATAATCCACTCAAAAAAAAACAAAAAAAAAGAAAGAATGGCAATTATTGTGTGGATTTAAGTAACAGATTTAGTAAATTAAATGGGTGCAACTTATTAATAAATTTATTTGTTATCCATTTATTTTGTTTCAATCTCATTAATTGTTTTTATAATTAATGGAATTAATTGCAATAATTCTTGCCTGTTAAAACTACTGCTACTTTTCCATTCATTAGATTCTACAACAAAATAAGATTTTTGAACTTTGAAAGAAAAAGAAGAATAAGGGTGCTTACCATCTTTGCCTTGCTGTTCATTCTCAAAAACAGCAATCTCACATTTCCCCAATTTAAAATTTTTAACTAATTTACTCGCATTCTCCATTATACCACTTCCATTATTGATTAATATTATAATATTAGTATGTTCTTATATATAATACTATTTTTTTCAAAAAAAAAGAAAAAGGGGAATCAAAGCCCCAACTTATGATTCAAATCGCTTCTATTAACTCTTGTCTCATAATAGATTTTTCCGTTTGCACTCATTCTCTTACCAGGCGACAAAGCACTTCTTTTTTTATCCTTGATTAAACTCTTATTAGGCACATCAGTAACATAATTAGCTTTTTTCAAAACCTTAGGAGATTTCAATCTGGATTTTCTTTTATTTTTGAGTTTCATAGTAGATTTTCTTTTAACAGACGATTTACTAATTTTTCTTATTTTTTTAATAAATACCACCTCAATATTATTATAGTTTAACTAATATAAATTATTTTGCAACCCATAAATACCTTTTTTTATTTCGTTCCAAAAAAATAATCTCAATATAATCAAAATCATACAATATATTAATAACTTTAATAAACAAATTATACGAATAAGTGTCTTTACTACAACCCTCCATAATGTCAGACATAGAATAAGGTTTCTTTTCATTACACTCAAAAAAATAAACCAACTCCCTCAACAAATTATACCTTATTTCATTCAACCTCGCCCCCTTATACTTCATAATATGATAACCTTCAACCCCGCCACGAACCCACGAAATAACTTCATTTTTTTTAATTAAAAAATCTAATACTTTTTTAATTTCATAAATTTGTAAATCTTTAAACTTATTTTCTAATTCTTCAATAACAAAAAATTTATGATTATTAATAGACAAATAAATTTTAATCCTATTACAATCAGATTTAAATTTTAATGACTTATTCATATTCTGGTCTCCAATTCCATATTAATAGCTTCAACCATTAATTCAGTTTGGTCAATAGTAAAACGCCTGTCCCCATACTCTGACAAAAATAAAACTTTAATAGTTTTTTTCGGTTTAATCTTTGTTCCACTTTTAGATTTATAAATTAATTTATCCTCATACTTATCAACAAAATTCCTAACTTCTTCCATTTTTTTATCCCACGACTTTGTTTGCCTTGCTTCATAATTAAAAATATTCATTTTTTTAACTTCATCATATTCTTTAGCAATTTCTGGGGGGGGCATTGGAAACGAAACAACGCCCCGTGGTATCCAATTACCATCACTATACCTTATTGATTCAAGCAAATAACTTAATGTTTTCGGGTAACCGTCTTTTTCATAAAATTCAAAATTTTTAATTAAACCAATTCTTTTTTTTTCGGCGTCGCTTAATTCATCGCATAAAGTATTATACCCTGCTCTTCTACACTTAACTAATAAAGGACAATCAGAACAAACTTTATTTCTTATTCTATCTGGTGCAGATTGGAATTGTCTAAAAATAAAATAATGTCCGTGTTCGTATAAAACAGGTGCAATATTAATTAAGTTTTTTTGGGTATATCTACAAATATCTTCATAATCTCTTAATTCCAAACTCGTATTAGTAGAACCATAGCCCGCACTTTTTCTTTCTTGCTCGTCATACATTAAAGTAGTATTATTGCTAACGGTTCTTATGTCGTCATTGATTAAATCTTTATCAATATATAAATGTTTTTTTAATTCAAAAGGAACACCAAAATAATGAGCACAAGAACGACATAATTGAATCCCAAATAAACTTTTACCACTGCCTTGCATTCCTGTTACACTCGCTATTATATTTAAACCAAACTCTGCCCTGTGTTTAATATCCATAAGAAATAAATTCGTAAATTTTTTAGTATCTACAGACAAAGCAAAATTATAATAAATATCATCATAACTTTTATTGCGGTGTCTAAAATCCATCTCTTTAATATATTGCTCTAATGGCGTATCATAACCCATATTACGACCTCTTTCCTAATATTCTACCCAATAAAAAAATTATTGAAACTAAACACGCAATTAATGCAAACTCAAACCCTTTACTTTGATAAATGCTAAAATAAATAAAACTTAAAAATGAAAAAATAATTAATTGAGGAATAAAACTTATTAAGTTTTTAATCGTTTTTTTAACAAGTTTCCGATAAATAATTTCAAATTGACTCATTTTTTTGTCAAATTCATCAAAATTCAAATTAAACCCCGCCTAAAAATTTAGTAGCATCGCCCATTTTTGAAAAACTTTCAAAATTAAAATTAAATTTAACATTATTAGCCAAAACTATTTTGGTAAAAATTGAAGAAATGCGTTCAATCAAAAAAGCCCTTATATCCACAATATCACCCAATGTTAAGTAATTATTAGGAGTTGGTTTTTTTATATCTAAATAATATTTTTTATTTAACGGAACGCCCCCCACAATATCTTTAAAATAAATTGCTTCAATTCTTGCAATGGTAGGGTTAATTTTAATAAATCTCTTTTTATTTTTTAATTGAATCCTTTTACTATTTTCTAAATAAAACTTAATTGGTTCATCGCCAATTTTTTGCAAAATAATAATGTCTTCTTCTTGATTATAATTGTCATTATCTTTAAATAAATTAGAAAAATCTTGAACAACACTAATCAAATTAGTTATTTGGTCTTTATTCCCGTATAACTTTGTATAATAAAAAAGTTGTGAATAATATGTAATATTCTGCTCATTATCTCCCATTATATACCACCTAATAATTAATTTTAATAAATATTAAAAAATTCTTTTTATGGTTGGTGTTTAATTTTATTATAATCTTCAGCCCTAACCCATTTAGATAATTTAATCCCGTCTTTTCTCGGGTAAAAAATTCTACACCCGCAACCACAAACATATTTTATATATCTTTGATTTTTATATTTTCTTAATTCTTGATTGCAAGTAGTGCAATATTCTTTTTCGGTAATGTCTTCAATAATATAATTTTGTGAATTTTTAACCAATTCCATTAAGCTAACTTCTTCGCTCTCAACCTGCGAATATTTTACAATTTTACTCAAATAAAAAACCCCCAGAATAATTTAATTAATTCTATTGCCGTATAATCCCAAACTATTTGCAAAATATTTGTATTTGCCAAAACTTCTAAAATTAAAAAACCCAAACATAAAAACAAAATTAAACTTAATTTTTTTTCGTGGATTGTCCAATAATAATTTTTATAATTATTAATGTCTGAAGTTTTGTTTGAATAATTAATTAAATGTTCAGCAGACAAAGGGAACTCATAAGGAATGTTTGATTTAGTCATTCATCGCCCCCCAATTCTGCTTGTTGCTTGATTGACACCCTCATATATGGATTAAAGTATATTGCACTATCTACTGATTGACTAATTAAATCGTGTTGGTGTGAGTGAGTATTGAGAATTGTCTCTAATTGATTTTGTATCATAATCTTATTTGTGTCTTTTTGCATTTGTTTGAATGGATAATTGTAGAACCCATAAGGCACGGGATTAATATCATAAATTTCAACATCGCCATTTAAATCAGAATGTAAAGACATACTGCATCTTATGAAATATTTTTTAGCGAAAATAAAATTTCCTTTTTTAACATAAAATAAAGTGTCTCCAGATAGTTCGTTATTTACTTCAATATCTTTAAATTTAGGAATTTTTTTTCCTTCAAAATCTAATAATTCAGTATATTGTGTATTCCCGTCATTATCTTTGTCAATATCCCCAATGTATTCAGGCAATCCCAAAACCCCAATAATTTCCCCTGCCAAAACTCTTTGTCTCCTATTGGAACCGACAAAATACAGAAATTTGACATTATCAGGTTTGAATTGTTGAGATAATAAAGTTAATTTTGTTTTAATATCTTCGCTCGGGGAGTAATATCTGGGTTGAAATAATATGCTGACTGTTTTAAGCAATATTGCTACCCCGCCAACTACCGCAATCAAAACAATAATGTAAAATAAGAATTGATAAATGTCTTGAAATCCGCCAGCGAAAACAAATATTACGATTATTACGATTAAAAGTATTAAAATAATAAATGCTATTTTTTGAACGCCCCCCATTCTTGAAAATGCACCTTTTTTTTCAATAGGTTTTAAATTGTTTGAATCATTCATAATTTACCCCGTCCTTTTAATAATAGCAAAGTGGAATATAAAACGCCAACAAAAGATAATCCAATTAAAATAAATGATGTTTTCAATTCAGATTGTAATCGTTGATTTTCTTGAATTAAATAATCTAAATGATTGTTTAATATTTCTATTTGTTTTGTCTCATCGGGTAATTTATTAACGGCATTTTCTAAGTTTATTAATTTGGCTAAAATATTTATGTTTTGTTGTTTTAACTCGTTTGTTGTGTTTGATATTGTGTCGCTTATTTCCGTTACGGCAATCCCACTAAAAAAATTAGATAATAATATTAATATAATAAATAAGCTAAATAATTTATATTTCATTCGCACACCTCATTATATACATACTTATGTTATATCATATTAATATATGTATTGTTCTTACATACACATTAATGAATAATAATTCATAATTAATTTAATGAATAACAATTCATAATTAATTTAACAAACAATACCTTACGACAGGATATGTCACAAAAATAATTAAGATATGCAAAGAATAAACTGGTATAACGACACCAGATAATAAAAAAAAGGTTTGTTGAATCAAAAAACCAATTACCCCTTGCGTATTAATTAACCCAGCTACTACAACATCGGCAAAAATCATTAAAACGACTAACGCATAAGCAATTAATGGGTGTTCGCCTAACCTCGCAACCCCATTAAGAAAACCAACAACCCCACCAATAGTAACTGGGTCAGCCACCAACACCACGCCCCTTAAAATTCCTAACAATAACACTCAAAACTAAGACAAACACAATAATAATAAAAACAAAAAACCAATTATTAATTAAAAACCCAGCAGGATTAGAAAACAAATTCCCAACCTCGTCAAAAAATGAAGTTTGAAAAACATAAGAAAAAGACAAAGGAACAGAAACTCTTGAAACATCTTGAGCATTGTTTTCTACTCGTGAAAAATCAAAATTAAACTTAACAATTTTCGCAGGAGTATTAACATTATTGCCATCAACTATAATAGTAGAATCGCCAGAATCAACATTAACAACCAAAACACCATCAGAATCGTAATAAGTAGTTTCTTCTCCGTTTCTACTAATTACTGTAATAGATGCCTTTTCTTTTGGAAATCTTACCCCGTTTAAATTTCCCCATTTAACCAAATCCTTTGGCTCTATTCCATATTCTAATAATATTGGATAATCTTCAGCGTAATCATAATAATTAATTGTCTTAAGTCCATCAATCTTAACAAAAAATAAATTACTAACATAATTTGGATTAAAAGATTTTGAAAAATTTATGTCAAAACCAATGTTTGTAATTAATCCGCTTGGATTTACGCCTTCTATTACTTCATCTAATGGACTATATCCCAGAATAGAATCAAAACCATAATAAATAAATTCTCCAATAGTATCAATACTATCAGTAGAATACTCTTTATTTAATGCCTCTTGAAGCAAAACAACATCGTTAAAAATAATTTCGTCTGCGGGAATTTTAAAAGTAAAATATTGCCTATCTTCATCAGAACGGGAAAAATCAGAATTATTGTTATTTATATTTATTTCAAAATAATTTAGTGGTTTTTCCCCAATTTTTTCAAAGACGGCACAATAAACAGATTGTTCAAGATTATTAGTATAAGTTGATGTTTCTGGATTAACACACGCTATATTTATACCGCCATTAGTCGCTGTTTCATCATCATTATCTATTAAAATGCCTTTTTCTTGTTCGTGTCCGATGGTAATTATTTCGTCAGTATTTTCAACGCAACCATAGATTGAGTTGGAAAAAAACTCGTTTGCCATATTGAACAACCTTCCAATAATATTTAAATTTGCATCAACAGGGTATGTTTTACATTTTGGGGCTAATCCTATATTTATGTCCCCATTAAAAGAATCGCTTAAATCTTCAATATGTCCAATGAACCTTATATAATTTCCATCGGGTAATAATTGCCCATTATCTTGATAAAATAAAGTGTTAAATATGTAATAATTATAACCTGAAGTTCTATCATATATGTGCCTATTTGGAACAAATTTATTTGTTTGTTGTGTGCAAGTGGTTAATGTTTCATTTTCGCAAATTTCCAAAGTTATGTAGAAGTTAGTTATTGGATTTAAATTATTAAAACCAACATCTCTTAACTGCATAACTAACGGTATTGCCTCTGTGCTTTTATATATGAAATCTGTCCTTTCCATTAATTGCATTAATCTCGTAGTTTCGTAATTATTATACCCGACACTAACACCAAATTGATATAAAAGTAATGGATTATTATAATATTTTTCTTCAGTTTTAACCAACGCCAAAGCATACACTCTGTAATTATTATTATAAGGATATTTCCAATCATCAATTTTTAAAATTTTATTACATACAAAATTATTACAACCTAATTCATCTGCCGTAATAATAACCTTATAATTCGGATTAATTACCTCCCCATTTGCATCAATCGTTTTATTTTCGTCAAAAATCTGTAATTCTATACCAATTAAATTAGAAGGATTTTCATTTTTTAAATATAAATTAAATTCTGGGTATTCCCCAACACTAAAACTAATTGGGGTTAAAGTCAAACTAAAATCATTAGGATTATTAGGGTATTGCAATAGTTTAATTACTTTATATTGTGTTGCGACATTCATATCATAATTGTCCAATATTGTTGCTTTAATTGTAAAACTTCTTAATGTTGAAGGATTAAAATAACTTCCCAATCTATCTATAACACCGCCAAAATCTTGCGTTATATCAATAACTCCAGAAGTATTAATTTCTTCTTCATAAACTTGAACTGTAGAAGATTGCAAAATGACTTCCCACCTAATTTTTGAAATCTCATTATTTGGATTTAATATTTTGGTCGTTGCCTTAAATGGTAATCCTTCTAAAATAACTTCATAACTTACTCCGTCTTTTACTTGAACGCTTAATGCGTTTGCAATATCAATAATATTTATTTGTTCGGCAAAATACTTAACGGGGCTAATAGTATAATCAGTTATGTATATGGTAGATTGTGAGCTACTATCACTTGTTTTAATGCCTAATCTTGAATTATAAGTAGTTGGATTAACTCTAATGTGGTATGTTGTTTTTTCTCCATTAATAGTAATATCCTGAAGATTAACAAAATTCCCATTCTCATAACTTCCAACTTGCATTATTATGTCTTCAGTAGCATAAGCAGTAAATTGAACAATATAACCAGCATTATAATCAGAGCTAACTAATTCACTAAACTTTTTTTCAGAATATGACTTAACTCTTGAATATATTGAATTTTGAAAAACATCATATAATTTAGTGCCTATGTAAGTATTAGATGGGTCAAATTCATTAATAAATAAGTTTTCGCTCACTTCAGAAAAAAACGGAGTTTCAGCATAAACTAATTTGTAATATTTTCTTTCGTTCGGATAACTAAAAGTGTCAGAAAACTTATATTCATACTTGTTCTTTTCCCAAATTTTCTGTAACCCATCATAACCAAAACTGCCATAATTTATTGTGTCAGAAAAAACCCAATTTTCCCCATCATCAGAAACATATACATAATATTGCATTGACTTATTGGCATTATCATTACTTATAGTATAATTAGCATCTAAATCAATCCATAAAATCGCTGGTGTTTGAGTCCAAAAAATAACATCATCTTTATTATTATTATTAAATAAATTTATAGATTGTTGAGAAAAAGAAATATCACAATTTTGAACGCACTCCCCAATAAAATCGCCTGTTGAAAAATCAACTTTCCAACTCCCTTGCGTTGTTACACCTTCATACGCCCCGGTTTTATTTGCGTCAATATAATAAGTATATGTTCCACGAGATAAAGGGGGCGTTTCAAATTCATATAAACTAAGTGATGTGTTCCAAACCATAGGATTAGTGTCCCCATTCATATTAATAGTTACATTTACATCATTACCTGTGTAAGTATTGCCTTCATTATCAGTTACTTCGGTATAAATATAACCTTGTTCTAATATTCCTACTGGTTGCTCTGTTGTGGTAATAGTATTAATTAATTGAAGGTTTTCATATAATCTTATATTATCTAAAGCATAAAATTGAACAGATGGGTAAGCATTTGAATATCTAAAAAAGTATAAATATAAATCTTCATCTGTTGGATTTTTTATTTTTAATTTAACTTCCTCCATTGCTTGATTTGAATGGCTTACTATTGATGGGTGACCATAAAAACTACCTGTATATGTTGCAGTAGACCCGCTACTCATTGACACATATACGGCGCCTTCGGGGTTGTCGGAATAATGCCCCGTGTCCATAATTAAAGTGTATGATTTTCCCGCCTTCATAATTTTGTTTGCTGTTTGTAATCCTGAATAGTCAATACAACCAGTGTTGGGGCAATATGCGGATAATGTTCCAATATAATTTCCGTCAGTTGCAAATAAATAATTGCCATCTTTATATGTATTGAGTGCTACCCCAGCTTTAGCAAAAGAATACCAACCGGTTAAATCGCTTGTTTCAAAACTTCCATTTGTAATTAAATTAGTTTGTGCGAACGCACAAGATGAAATAAAAAGAATAAACAAAATTAACAAAATACTCTTTTTCATATTACTACCAGTATAATTAAGGGCGTTAGCATTATTATATTTTTCTTATTTTTTTGCAGTGTTGATTATGTTTTTGCCGAATTTCCAAACTAAGAAAACAACGCCAAAAATTAGTCCCAAAGCAATGAATAACCCAACAGCCATACCAATTAAATCACCTTGGTCAGCAATTCCTGCGGTCACTTGTTCCCCCAAATAGGTTGAATTATTAACTATGTATCCAACAGTAGCAACATTAAAATCAAAACTATTAGATGGTTGCTCTGCTTCAACTTCATAAACTCTTATGTTATCAAGAGAATAATATGACCTATTCGGATAAGCAATGTCATTAATATAAATAACTAATTTTTGTGCTTCTTCAGAATCATTGGTTATACTGATTGTGCTTTCTGCCATTGGCATTGTTAATATTGAAACTTTATTTTCTTCCCAATCCTCAAAATTTTCGCCATAACTTAAATTAAAAGCATATGGTGGAATAGAACCAGTATTTAATTTTATTTCATATTCTTTACCTGGTTCAAGAATTGGTGCGATTGTTTGAATATAAATTAATTGATAATCGTTCTCATTTTCGCTTTTAATTGAACCACTCAAAAAATAGTCCCCGTCAATATTATAAAAATAAGAGCGTTTCTCATCAATGTATGGATTATCTACACGAGATTGATATACATTACCATCAAAACCATATCCATAAATCTTGCCGTCATATTCAAACGATTTTATTGCCGTGTCTAAATTATGCGTTGCAAAATCAACAAATGTTCCATTTATTGAATCAAATTTAAAAATAATTTGTCCAAGTGATTCAATTTCAATAAGATATAGTTCGTCATCAAAAATTAATAATCTACCTAATAGAGTGCCTAAATCTTGAAGTGTATTAGTATCAGCATCATAAGTGGTTACTGTGCCATATTGCCCAACAGTAAAAAATTTACCGCCATAATAAACAGTTGAGTTATTTGCTATCCTTCTACCAGCTGATTGAATAGCATTATAATCCGTTATTATTTCGCAAGTAGCACCATCAAAAAAAACCGGATTAGCTACCATATCAGAAACAAGAAAAACCCCGCCATCGCCTTCAACAAAAAACTGGTTTGCCCCCCCTGGAAAATTACCCACACCAAG
>CAZDYJ010000025.1:0-12360 GCA_964509735.1 uncultured Gammaproteobacteria bacterium | reverse complement strand
AGATTCTTTAGCTGGAATGACAAGAGAAGAAAAGATAAAAGTTTTTGTAAACGCCGAATCTTCATTAAGAGGGCCTTCTTCTGCGGCCGTATCAGCGAGAGTGGGACTAGGAATAGACCCAAAACCTGGCGCTAATCAAGGTGGTGGAAACCAAGGCGGCGGCGGACAAAGCCAAGGAGGAGGTCAGGGCAGTGGAAATGCTGGCGGAGGCGGAAGTCAGGGTGGCGGCGGTTACAACGCTAACGTTAATAATATCTTTTCTCCTCCAACAGTAAGCTAAGATTTTAAAATTTAAGACTTATGAATAAAGTAATTTTAGACAATCAGTTTTCTGATAAATTCGAACTTCTTCCTGACGAAGTTAAGCTTTATTTTTCCTCAGAAATAAATGGTAAAAATGTTTTAGAGCTTGCTAAAGAGTATAAAGTTGAAGATTATCAAATTTATTCTCTAGTTTTTTTAGCAGTAAATTCTGATTTTGATTTGGAAATTTTAAAGGATAGAATTAAAAAAATGGAGTTAACTGGTATAAGTGCTAAAAAATTATGGATAGATTTTTTAGGGCGCATTCTTTTACCGATTGAAAAATTATTAGAAGCTCAATTTCCTGATAAAATAAAAATTGAAGCGGAGATAAAAAGACTAGGCACAAATCCTATAAGATATAAAAATCAAATAGAAGAAGTTATCGATTTAATTGATGATGAAAATGTTAGATTACTTGAAGAATTAATTACTAACTTTGAGGCATCTGTTGATATAAAAGAGGAAGAAGATTATGTTACTGATATTTTAAAAAATGATTTGTTAAGTATTTTTAAAACAAGCAGTTTAAGTGCTAATACAGCCCTAAATAGAGGGTTTATTTATCTACTCTTTAATGCTGAAGGTTTTAAAGAAAGCGCTCTTAGAATAATAATGTCGAGTCAAAGTCTGATTGGAAAAAATAATATTTTAATGGACGGCCGAGAGGTGGCTCCTAGTGTAGCTAATTGGTTAAAGAACTTTATTAAAGAAAAAGGCTCTGACATGTTTGATGATATAGTTTTAGCTCAATATCTTGATAACAACAACGGTGCCAAACAGCTAAGCCAAGAAGAGAAAGAAATTTTAAGTTCATTGCTAAGGTTTTATAAAAATATTAACTTTTTTCCCGAAAGCATGCAAAATATTGCGCCTGATAAATGGCAAATATTTCCTTTCGAGGTTCCAATTGACTCTATTTCTCAACCAGAAAAGAAAGTTATAAACGACGTTTTAGAAGAAGATAGTGAGCCAAAAAAAGATGAGATTAAACAAGATGAGATTAAGCAAGAATCTTTAAATATAGCAATAGCTCCAGAAAAAACTCTTTCTTTTGATGATAAAAAAGAAGACGAAAATAATAATGTTGAATCGTTTATTAAATCGGAAGAAAAAGAACTTAACCTTGATGAAGAAAATTTATTAAATCTAAAAAAAGCTTTAAATAAATACCAACCTTTAAGTTTAGAATATAAGGCAATTTCTGCTGAGATAAGACGTTTAGAAAATAAATAAACAAAATTAATGTTTGATTATTTACAAAAATTTAATAATTTACCACAAGATTTGCGCAATAAAGTCTCAACACCGGAGGCTATGCGTTTTATTTTAGAGCTAGAAGAAAGATATCGAGTCGAATTAGCAGCGGTAGTTATGAAGGTGATGACAAAAGATTTAACTATTTCTTCCTTGCCTGAGCATTTTATAAATGAATTTTCTCTAAGTGCTAATTCAGCTAAATCTTTGAGCGAAGAATTAGTAGCTAAAATATTTTCCTTAGTTTCAAATTATTTAGAAATAAAAATTAAAGAAGATTTAAGCGGTCATTTTGAAGTTGATAAAAATATAAAAGAAGCTGGCCTTATCTTAGCCAGCGAAGAATTACAAAAACGTCTAAAAAATATTGTTTTAACCTATAAAAAAGGAGTAAGAGATAAAATAGATACTAAGAATTCTTTAATGAAGCCGGTTGAGTTTGGCGGTTTAGGATTAACTTTAATAGAGGTTGAAAAATTATTTAATGTTTTATCTGGAAAACAAGAAAAATTATCCAACAACACTGAATCTAATCCTGAAAAAAAAGAAGTTAATCGAGAAAAATTAAATAAAATTATTTTAGAAGCCGAGGGTTTGTCTGGCGGTGCTTATGATTTTAAAAAATCCCTTCTTGAAAAGAAAAAAGTTGAATCTTTACCTCTTGAAGATAAAGAAATTCTTTTACCAACACAAGAAAAGTCCTTAAATTTACCCCTTGAAGATAAAGAAATTTTCTTACCAGAAATGGAAACACCTTTAAACTTACCCTTAGAAGAAAAAGTTCTTAGCTTAGAAGACAGCCACGACAATAAGCACGAGCTAGTAGAAAAATCTGATAGCAAAAAAGAAGGCTTGCTTGATGTGATTGAAAAAGAAGTTTCGCTTATAAATAAAAATTTATCTGAAAATAAAAAAGAAAAAGTAAATGATAAATTACTATCTAAAGAACTGGTTAAAGAAAAAATAGAAACTAAAACTGATCAGATTTCTCCAGAAAAAGACAATGTTATAATTGAAGCAAAAACTCAAGCTAAAGATCAAATTAAAGAATCTGTTTTAATAACTACTCCTGAGTCAAAAAAAACAACCTTAAAAGAAGATGTAAAAAACGAGCCTTTACCGATTAATCCAGACTTTAAAAGGCCAGCCCCGTCTCCTAATTTTTCTAAACCCCGGCTTGATGATATTAAGCCGATGCCAAAAATAATGAACCCCGTTGATGAGCTTAGGTTTTTAACTTTAACAAACTTTCATCGTTTAGGCGAAACAGCACAAGAAATATCTGATAAGATTTTTCAAAAGATAAAATTGTTGGAAAAAGATGGCTATGATAGAATGATACAAGGGGTTAGAGCCTGGCATGCTAGCGAGGTTAATCAGCTGTATGTAAAAATGGGCAGAGAGGCAATAATGAGCGGGATATCTTTAAAGGATGCAATAATACTACGTCAACAAAAAAACCTCCCCTTTTTAAAAGAAATTGAAGTTGAGGCAATTTCTAAGTTAAATAGTCGCTTGATATTTTAAAGTAAAAAAATGCAACAATTTGTAGTACCACAATTTATCGATGTTGAGTCAAAAATTATTGGTCCAATAACCACTAGACAATTTTTGATTCTTTTGGCTGCTACTTTAATTTTAGCTCTTTGTTATCGCTTGTTTGATTTTACAACTTTTTTAATTATCGCGATTATTGTTTTAGGTCTGGCAGCTACTTTCGCTTTTGTAAAAATTAATGGACGACCTTTTCATTTTTTTGTTTTAAATGTTATTCAAACCAACCGTCGTCCGGGAGTAAGAGTTTGGAATCATAAAGCTATTTTAAATGAACAAGCGGAAAAAGTTCCCGTCGTTAAGGCAGATTACAATCCTCAACCTAAAAGAGAATATAAACGTTCACGCTTAGCGGAGTTATCTTTAATAGTTGACACCGCTGGAAAATATAAAGGTGAACAAGAAATAAATAAATAAAATGGCAAAAAGTAAAATAAGCGTTTCAACGCAACAACATTTAGATATTGCAGAAATAAGAGACGACATCGTTGTCATGAAGGACGGAACGATTAGAGCTGTTGTTATGGTTTCAAGTATTAATTTTGCTTTAAAAAGTGAAGATGGTCAAAATGCCGTGATCGATGCTTATATAAGATTTTTAAATAATTTAAGCTTTCCTTTACAAATTATTATTCAATCTCGCGAACTAGATATTGATAATTATTTAGAATATTTAAAAATTAAAGAAAAGGAGCAGACTAATCGTTTATTAAAAGTTCAAACAGCCGATTATATAGAATATATTAGAGAACTTACTTCCCTGGGGAGAATCATGAATAAAAGATTTTATGTTATCGTTCCTTACAGCGCTTTAACCGATAAACGAAAAGGTTTTTTTAGTCTTATTGGAGAAGCTTTGCGTCCAGCGACTATTTTAAAATTAAAAGAAAAAACTTTTCGTAAATATCAAGAGATGTTGGACAGAAGAACAGAAAGTGTTATGAGCGGGCTTGAGGCTATGGGTGTAGCAGCAACTAGACTTGATACTCAGAGTTTAATCGAATTATATTATAAAACATTTAACCCAGAAACTTCCAAGAATCAGGAGTTAGTAGATATTGAAAAGATAAGAGTTGAAGCTTAAAATTTAAACTATGATAGATTTCAGCAAAGAAAAAGAAAAAAAAGTTGATTTAAATGCTCCAGTTACTTTTCGTAAAAAAAATTCGGAAAGAGCGATTGAAAATGATCCAGAATTAACCAGAGAAATAATTGAAGAAGAAAAAGCCTTTAGAAGAGGTGTCCTTTCGGTGCGCGATATTATTGCTCCAGCCGCTTTTAAGGTTGATACTAATCACGTTCGCCTGGGTAATAAATTTTTAAGAACTATTTTTATTGTTTCTTATCCTCGTTATATCTCAGTCGGTTGGTTTGCCCCCGTTATTAATCTTAATGTTACTTTTGATATTTCCATGTTCTTTTACCCAGTTAAAAGTGCAGTGGTTCTAAAGCAATTGAAAGACAAAGTTGGTAATATTGAAGCCCAAATTATTGCCGACGCGGAAAAAGGGGCGGCTCGCGACCCTCTTCGTGAAACCGCTTTACGTGACATTGAATATTTAAGAGACGCTTTAACTCAAGGAACGGAAAAGTTTTTTCAATTCGCCTTATATATTACTTTGTACTCCGATAATTTAGAAGATTTAGATAGATTATCTGATCAAGTTGAAGATATTTTTGGCTCTCGTTTAGTTTATTCCAGAAGAGTTTATTACCAGGCAGAACAAGGTTTTAACTCGACTTTACCACTGGGAAATGATGAGCTATATATTACTTTTAATATGAACTCTTCGCCTATTGCGTCCTCCTTTCCTTTTATTTCTTCTGAGCTAACGAGCGATAATGGAATTTTATACGGAATTAATCGGCATAATAATAGTTTAATAATTTTTGATAGATTTTCTCTGCAGAATGCTAACTCAGTTGTTTTTGCTACCTCTGGTGCAGGAAAAAGTTATGCTATTAAATTAGAAATACTTCGCTCTTTAATGCTTGGTACTGATGTTATTGTTATTGATCCGGAGCGAGAATATAAACATTTATCCGAGGCAGTAGGCGGTACTTATATTAATATTTCTCTCTCGTCAGAAAATAAAATTAATCCTTTTGATTTACCTCGTTCAGTTGGCGGTGATGCTAAACCAAAAGATATTATTAGAAGTGCGGTTATTACTTTAAAAGGTTTAGTTCGTTTAATGATTGGTAATTTAGATTACGATGAAGATTCTTTAGTTGATAGAGCCCTACTTGAGACTTATGCTAAAAAAGATATTACTCCTGATACCGACTTATCGACTATTGAGCCGCCAATTATGTCTGACTTAGAGCAGGTTTTAGACGGCATGGAAGGTGGATCTGATTTAGCTGCCCGATTAAGAAAATATACTCGTGGTACTTTCTCTGGACTACTTAATAATCTAACTAACGTAGAAATGAATAATCAGTTAGTTTGTTTTTCTGTTCGCGATTTAGAAGATGAGTTAAGACCAATGGCGATTTACACAATCGTTAATTATATCTGGAATATTGTTCGCAGTGAAATGAAAAAAAGAGTTTTAGTAATTGATGAAGCTTGGTGGATGATGCAAAATGAAGATAGTGCTAAATTTATTTTTGCTCTTGTAAAACGTTGTCGTAAATATTATTTAGGTGTTACAACTATCACTCAAGACGTTAATGACTTTTTAACCTCTCCTTATGGACAGGCGATTGTAAATAACTCTTCTTTGCAAATTCTTTTAAAACAAGCTCCAGCCGCTATTGAACAAGTTAAAAAAACATTTTTATTAACCGAAGGAGAAAAGTATTTATTACTAGAATGTGGTTTAGGAGAGGGAATTTTCTTTGCCGGCAATAAACACGTGGCCATGAAAGTAGTAGCTTCTTATACTGAAGATCAACTAATTACCTCTGATCCACGTCAGCTTTTAGAAATAGAAGAAGCAAAAAAAGAATTTGCCGAAAAAGAAGCCAGAGGTGAAAGTGAGGATTTTTAAAAAATCATTTTGAATAAAAAATAAGATTAGAAAAATATGCAAAGAGATAGAAAAAATATTGGAATCATAATAATAATTTTAGGCTTGATAATAATTGCTTTAATTATTTATTTCTTTTTCTTGAAACCAGTAGAAGTGGAAAACGAGGAGCTTGGACCACAAGATGAGCAGACTCAAATTGAACAAGAAATAGTCTCTGGAACCACTACTCCTAGCGACATCCCCCGTAATTATCAGCAGTACGATATTTCCAAAGAAGCTGAACATATTTTTAATTCCTTTGATTTAGCAAAATTATCCAAGTCTTTTGCGGAAAGATTTGGCTCTTTTACCAATCAATCCCGTTATGAAAATTTTACGGATTTAAGATTATTTATGACCGACAGTTTTGCTTCCTGGACAAATTCTTACGTTGACAATCTTAAAAAACAGCACTCTGATTCTATTAATTTTTATGGTTTAACAACAACGGCTTTATCAGCCGAGCCAGTTGATTTTGATGAAAAAGGTGGTAGTGCTAATATTTTAGTTAAAACAGAAAGAAGAGAAATTACTAATCAAGGAGAAGGAGCGTCCTATTATCAAAATTTAGAATTAAGATTTAAAAAAGTTGGCAGCGAATGGTTAGTTGATGCTGCTTATTGGGAAAAATTATAAAACAATGAGGACAAGATTCTTAAGATAAAAAACATGGCCGGACTTAAAACAATTTTTTCTTGCACAAATTGCGGTGCCCAGTTCCCTAAGTGGAGCGGGCGCTGTTTAGAATGTGGCTCTTGGGGCACTTTAAGCGCTGAAGTAAGTGATTTAAAAAAAGAAAAGCAAAGTATTTTAGAAAAAAATATTGGCGGAGCGGATATAATTTCTTTAGCTGATATAAAAGACGATCCTCTGCTTAGATTTAAAAGTAATTTTTTAGAATTTGATAGAGTTTTAGGCGGCGGTTTAGTGCCGGGCTCTTTAGTTCTTCTAAGCGGTGAGCCGGGTATAGGTAAATCCACTCTAGTCGCCCAAATAGCGGCTGCTACAGCTATCTCCGGAACTATTTATGCTAGTGGAGAAGAATCGGCCGTTCAGGTTAAAGGACGCCTCGAACGCTTAAAACTTGATTTAGAGAAATTTAGATTTATTTCTGAGACTAATGTAGAGAAAATAATTTCCAGTGTTTTAAAAGCTAAGCCCACTTTATTAATAATTGATTCCATTCAAACAGTTTATTCATCTCTTGTCCCCTCAGAAGCCGGCTCAATCTCGCAAATAAGAGCAGCTACAGTTAAGTTTTTAGAACTGGCTAAAGAAAATAATATTGCCATTATTTTAATTGGACATATTACTAAAGACGGTCAGGTGGCTGGACCGAAATCATTAGAGCATATTGTAGATACCGTTCTTTATTTAGAAAGGGAAGCAGGCGATGGTTATTGTTTTCTTCGTTCAACTAAAAATCGTTTTGGGTCGGTAAATGAATTAGGAGTTTTAGAAATGACTGGTGATGGTTTTAAAGAAGTGAAAAATCCCGGTTCAATTTTTATCGAAACACCAATTGGTGATATTTCTGGATCGGTTATTACCTGTGTTATGGAAGCTAATCGTAGTTTTTTAGCTGACGTCCAAGCTCTTGTTTCTAAAACAGTTTTTGGTTATCCGCAAAGAAAAAGTAGTGGCTTTGATTTAAATCGTTTAGCGGTTTTAAGTGCAGTTATTAGTAAGCGAACAAAAGTTAATTTAACTTCTCAAGATATAATCTTAAATATTGCTGGTGGTTTAAAGATTTCTGATCCAGCTCTTGATTTGGCTGTTTGTGCGGCTATTATGTCTTCTTATTTTAATAAAAATTGGCCACGAGACTGTCTTGTTTTAGGCGAGGTTGGTTTAGGCGGGGAACTTAGACCAGTTTCAAAATTAGAAGCGAGAATAAAAGAGGCGGAACGTTTAGGTTTTAAAGAAGTTGTTATGCCCGCAGGAGAGATAAAAAGCGGTAAGCTAAAAGCCATTAAAATAAAAAATTTAGCCGATTTAGTCGAGATAATAAAATAAATTAAAAAGAGCGTTTTAAGGCGCTCTTTTTTAAAACAGATTTAACATCTGTTTTTAGGTTTACATGACATGTGCGGTTTCAGGCACTCTTTTGGAAATTTTTTTTAAAACCTCCTCCTTTTTTTCTTTAAGATCTTTTCCGGCTTTTCCATTAAAAGGTTTCACCGAAGAAACATTAACGACTACTGGATACACACTTCGCCTTTCGAAAAAATCAGCGATTAATTCCTCATTAATAGAGTGCCATCTAATTTTTTTTAATCTGCCTTGCTGGTTGTTATAAATAACAGCAATTCCCTTGTCATCATTTTTACACATGCTCTTAAGATTTAAAGGTTCGAAAATATATTAAAAAGTTTAACTTAAAAAAATATTTTTGACAAGGTGTAAAAATATGATTTTTAGATAGTTTAAAAAAGTTTAAGTGATTTTAATTAGGAAGTGGGTTTTAGTCTTAAATTCTAACTCGACATTTTATTTAAATAAATAATTTATGAAAACTTGACAAATCTTTTTAAATGTGCTATAATGTAGTCACAGTAAATTTGAAATTTAAAAACATAAAATAAGACCGGAGGAGGGTCTAAATCATGGAAAATATTGATAAAAAAGTGATTGGCGTTTTAGTCACCAAGATATCAATTGTGATGATAATTTTGGCAGTAATTGCCATTATTTCATCACTTGAGGGGGTAGCTGACGCTGCTCTCGCCTCAAAGAAGGCCGCTTTTGTCGGCATAGTAGTTGTTGTTGCCCTATCCCTGGTTGTTTATGGTCTAGCAAAGGCCAGAGGGGTTAAGGATTACCTAAAAAATGTTAAAGACGAAGATGTCGCCTTCGACGATGACGACGATGATGATTTCTGATTTCAAAATCAGGACTCATCAAAAAATACAAAGAGCTTTCAAAAGAAGCTCTTTTTTCTTTTTTATTAAATTATGTTAAAGCTCATTTAGTTAAAGATTAAAGTTTATTCTAAATGAAGATCATTTTCAAAATTTCCTAATTTATTTTTTAACAAGGGATAGTTATTTAATTCCGGATCGGTTCTTATAAGTCTCTCTGCTTCTTCTTGGGCGGTTTTTATCATCCCATAATCAAATAAAGCACTTAAAGCTATTTCTGAAAAACCACTCTGCAGGGATCCGAAAATCTCTCCGGCTCCGCGCATTTTTAAATCTATTTTTGCTAAAGACAAACCATCTTTATACTCCTCTAAAGCTTTTAGACGCTCTAAGCTTTTATCGCTAATATTTTCTTTCGATAGAAATAGAAAGCAAAAAGATTGTTTATCACTTCGATTAACTCGACCTCTTAATTGGTGGAGTTGGGATAAGCCGAAGCGTTCCGCATTTTCAATGATTATTATTGTGGCATTAGGAATATCAATACCAACCTCTATTACCGAAGTTGCTAAAAGAATGTCGATTTTTCCCTGAGAAAAATCGGCCATGGTTTTTTCTTTTTCTTGTTTTTTTGTTTTGCCGTGAATTAAAGCACATTTAAATTCTTTAAAATATTTTTCAGCAATTAAATCATAATCTTGCTTAACTGATTTTAAAGATAATTTATCCGACTCGTCAATTAGCGGATAAACAAAAAAAGCTTGACGTCCAGTTTTTAAACGATCTTTGATAAATTCATGAGCTTGGGCTCTGTCTTTTTCTTTAACTATTTTTGTGATTGTTTCTTTGCGTCCTTTTGGTAATTCGTCGATAATTGATAAATCTAAGTCGCCATAAATAGCTAAAGATAGAGAGCGGGGAATTGGAGTAGCACTTAAAGAAAGAAAATGAGGACTTAACTCGTGACTACTACCATCAATTATTTTTTTTCTTTGTCTAACGCCGAAGCGATGTTGTTCGTCGACTATTGTTAGGGCTAATTTTTTACCCATAGCTTTTTCTTGAATAAGGGCTTGAGTACCAATAATTATATCAGCTGTTTCAAAGTCTCCTTCCTTAAACGAACGAGTTTTTAAAGCTAAAGAGAATTTTTGATTTTTAAAAAGTTTCGATAATGTTTGATAATGTTGTTTGGCTAAAATTTCACTTGGCACCATTAAAGCCGCTTTTTCACCGTTTAAAGCGGTATTTAATAGCGCTAAGGCCGCCACTAAAGTCTTTCCACTGCCAACATCACCTTCAAGCAGGCGACTCATTGGACGCGGCTTTTCTAGGTCGCGTAAAATTTCCCAGGCTGCCTTTTTCTGGGCATTAGTTAATTTAAAAGGCAGGGAGTTTATAAAATCTTTAGTGGCTTGTTCTTGAAATTTTATTAAAGGCGCTTTTCTTTTAGCTAATTCTAATTTTATTTTTTGTGATTTTAACTGACGTAAAAATAATTCAGAAAAAGCTAATCTTTTTTGGGCGGCTAAAATATCTTTTTGATTTTTGGCTTGATGAATTTTAAGCAAGGCCTCGCTTAAAGAAATAAGAGATAATTTTTTTCGGCTTTCGCTTGGTAGCCATTCTGGTATTTTATCAACTATTTTAAGAGCCTCTGCCGTTAAACGTCTTAATACTTTTTGAGTTAAAGCACCGCTTAGACGATAAACTGCTTCCAAGTCTTTTTCATTAGTTGAAGAATTATTTTGACCGGTAATTAATTCTTCATTTATTTTTTTGTAATCAGGTGAGACAAGACATGGTCCGCCATAACCCTCGCTAACTTTACCTGACAGAAAAAGACGATCACCAATTTTTATAGTTTTGCTTAAAAAAGGCTGATTAAACCAAACAGCTTTTAAGCTATTTTTTCCATCACTTATTAAAGCTTCGGTGACATGCATTTTTCGTCTGAAGCCACGTCGCCCGCTAATTAATTCAACCTCGCCTTTTATTTTTACATTTTCACCAATCTTTAAAGAGCTTATTTCTTCTGCTTGGCTAAATTCTTCGTGACGAAAGGGAATATGAAAAAGCAAATCGGAAATAGTTTTAATTCCCAATTTTTCTAAGTCGCTAGCTGTTTTTTTCCCCACCCCTTTTAATTCTTCTAAAGGAGAGTTTAAGGTAAGCATAATTAATTAAATAAAGAAAAAGCGTCAACCAGTTCTTTTCTAAAAAAGTCTTTGGTGACGCCTTATCTCAGTCGTGCCTTCGCCAGGAATCGAACCTGGATTACAAGATCCGCAATCTTGCGTCCTATCCGTTGAACGACGAAGGCTTTTTTTTGGGCTTTAAGTCCAAAAATAAACAACCCCTTTATCTTATTATAAATAAGGTCTTTTAGTCAACCCGGCCTAAAGTTTTAACAATTTTGATAATTGTTCAGACAAAGGAGGGGAAACTCTTTCTAAGTCTTCGTTTAAAAATCTTTTTAAAAAATTTCTTACCATTAAAGGGTCAAGACTTCTAAGTGGCAGGGAAACACGAAAGCGAGCACCATTTTTAAATTCAAAGTAAAGATTTTTTAAGCTTTCTTTTGGTTTATAAAGGACACAAAAATTCTTTAAACTATCATAATCATAGAATTTATTACCTATTTTTAAACCTTCACCGTCTATTTTTACCTTTATCATTCTTGGCTCTCTAGTTTCCATTAAAAACATTATCCCAAAAGATAAAATAATAATAACAGAAAAAAGAAAGTTATTGCTTGAGCCGCGATATTCTAAAGAAGGTGGCCAAATGTTCATTTTAAAGAATGAAAAGAATATCATTAAAACTGCCAAAATTATAACAATTCTATACCAATTTTTTCCGCGATTTGGCACACGGAATTCGGGCACTTCCCATTTTATTTGTTTTGGTAAATTTTCCATAATGTTAGCTTATTTTATTTGGTTTTTTAGGAGTAAAAAAGCGTTTGACAATCGCTTTTATATTTTATATAGTTATTATAACATAAATAAGAAAAAAAGTGAGGCCTTTTAAAAGGGTCTTTTAATTGAGTTAAACGGAGAGGTGGCTGAGTGGCTGAAAGCGGCAGGTTGCTAACCTGTTATAGGGGTTTTTCCCCTATCCGGGGTTCGAATCCCCGCTTCTCCGCAAACACAATAAAACACGCTAAATAGCGTGTTTTATTGTGTTTTTTGATATTAGAAAGGGATTCGAACGGTTGGCAGCGAGCTTAGCCGAAGGTCAGCAGACCGAGGCGTAGCGAGTGTCGGACGATATGCCGGGTGGCATATCGGACGCCAACCCTGGACAACGAAAGAGCGAGTGACGACGAGCGATTGAGGCGGAAATAACCGCTTCTCCGCAGATTG
>CAZDYJ010000024.1:0-12374 GCA_964509735.1 uncultured Gammaproteobacteria bacterium | reverse complement strand
CCATATCGTTAAAGAAGAAGAAAGATTGATCGAGGTTGTAGAAACGGAAAAAAAGGAAAAGGATGATTATCGGAACAGATATAATGAGAATAAGCTTAGTATTCATGAATGAATTAATTACCAATTAATTGTATGATAGCAACATGATAATTGTAGTAGTTGTTCCAGTTTATAACGAAGAAAAACGAGCGATTGATACAATAAAAAAAATTTTGAGGGTCTCGAATAATAAGGTTATTGTTGTGGATGACGGGTCATCGGATAGTTCGTTAAAAATGCTAAGGCGACATTTTGGTAAGAATGAAATGGTGGTAATTTTGAATCACGTAATTAACTTGGGAAAGGGGGCGGCCATGAAAACGGGAGTTGTGAAAGCATGGAAAATTGGGGCAGATGCAGTAATTTTTGTAGATGCTGACGGGCAGCACGATCCGAAACACCTACTCGTGTTTGAAGAAAAACTGAGAGACAATTCTTTGGTTTTTGGTTATAGAGATATGAGTGTAGAGATGCCGTGGGTAAGAAAGTGGGGAAATATTATTGCCAAAAATTTAGTTAGAGTACTTTTTAACATACAAAGAAAAGACTTGCTTTGCGGTTACTTGGGGTTTCGAAAAGAAGTTTATAGAAAAATAAAATGGAAATCACCTAGATACGGTATCGAAACAGAAATGGCGACGAAGGTGGGGAAGAATAGGCTTGCTTTTTGTGAGATCAAAGTGGATACTATTTACATTGATAAATATAAAGGGGTATCAATACTGGATGCGTTAAAAATCTTGACTCAAATCCCCTTTTGGTATTTTTCTAAATGAATATAATTGGTGTTCAATTGGTGCTGGTGGCATTTGGATTTTTTATGATGTATGTGCTATTTTTGCATTTTAATAAGAAAGATATAAGAAAAAAAACTTTTTTGGTGTGGATGGGGATTTGGTCGATTTTTGTATTAGTTGCTTTGTTTCCTCAGACGTTGGAGCCATTATTAATTAATTTGTTTATTGTTAGAGTGATGGATTTGGGGATGATAATTGCATTTATGATTTTGTCATATTTAACCTTTGAGAATAATGTTAGGATAAAGAAGCATGAAGAACAAATAGAGAAACTTGTGCGAAAGATATCAATAAAAAAAGGAACCAATGAAAAAAAATAAAGATCCATTTGTAACTCTTTTGGTATTGTGTACAAACGAAAAGCATTTTTTGGATGAATGCTTATCCTCATTATCAAGACAGAGTTATAAGAATTACAGGATAATTATTTTAGATAATAATTCAACTGATGGATCTAAAGAGTTTATAAGAAAATGTTATCCAGATATAGAAATTATTTCTTTCAAAGACAATTTGGGTTATGCAAAAGCTAACAATGAAGGTTTAAAGTATTCTTTTAATAAGCTTAAAGCAGATTTTTCATTGGTGCTGAATTCTGATATTAAAGCAGATGTGAATATGGTTAAAGAAATGGTTTCATCGTATAAGTTGGCTTTGATGAATCATATAAAAGTTGGGTTAGTGCAGCCAGTAATATTATTGTATGACAAGCCAAAAAAGCTCAACACGAAAGGAAATACTATTCATTATTTGGGATTTGGGTACTGTAAAGATTATTTAAGGGATTACAAGAAGCAGCAAATAAAGGATGGCGAAATAATATCTGCTTCTGGAGCGGCATTGTTGATATCTAGGGATTATTTTAGAAATGTTGGTGGGTTTGACGAAGATTTTTTTATATATAACGAAGACCAAAATCTTTCTTATAGGGGGATAATGCAAGAATATGTTCACCTGTTAAGCTCTAAAGCATTGCTTTATCACAAATATAATTTCCATCGAAGACCTTTTAAAATGTATCATTCAGAGAAAAACAGATTGATGATACTTTTAGAAAATTATGAAGCTAAAACATTATTAGTAATGGTGCCTATAATTTTTTTGAATGAATTTATGATTTTGGTATATTCCTTAACAAACCGGTGGTTGTTGTTGAAGATAAAGTCTTATGTTTATGTAATAACCCATTTTCGATCAATATTTAATAAGCGTGAAATAATACAAAGGAAAAGGTTGATTAGTGATTGTATATTACTTGAGAAATTGGATTGTACATTGGATTTTGAAGTAGTAAATAATTGGTTAATAAGAGATATAATAAATCCGTTGTTTAAGATTTATCATTATATGTTAATAAATACAATTTGATATGCCTAAATCACTAGTAACAGGAGCTGCCGGTTTTATTGGATCTCATATTGTTGATCATTTAGTTGATTTAGGTCACGAAGTGGTTGCGCTGGATGACTTGTCGGGAGGATTTGAAGAAAACGTTAATAGTAATAGTAGGTTTGTTAAGGGTGGCGTGGCTGATTATGAGTTACTTAAGGAATTGTTTGAGAAGGAGAATTTTGATTATGTATATCATTTAGCAGCTTACGCGGCAGAAGGGCTGAGTCATTTTATTCGAAGGTTTAATTATGAAAATAATCTAATAGGAAGTGTAAATCTTATTAATTTAAGTGTGGTGCACAAGATAAAGTGTTTTGTATTTACGTCTTCAATTGCTGTGTATGGAGCAAATCAGACGCCAATGGTTGAAACGTTAGAACCTAAGCCCGAAGATCCTTATGGCATATCAAAATATGCAGTAGAGCTAGATTTACGAGCAGCCCATGAGATGTTTGATTTGGAGTATATAATTTTTAGGCCTCATAATGTATATGGAGAACGTCAGAATATCGGAGACAAATACAGGAATGTTATTGGGATTTTTATGAATAGGATATTGAGAAATGAGGAACTTATTATTTTTGGTGATGGGGAGCAAACACGTGCATTTTCTTGTATTGATGATGTTGCACCGGTGATTGCTAAATCCGTCAATTACGAAAATGCATATGGGGAAGTATTTAATGTAGGAGCTGATACTCCTTACACATTAAATTATTTAGCTAAAGTGGTAATGGAATCGATGGGTAGGACTGTAAATATTCGTCATGATCCTGCTCGAAATGAAGTTAAGAATGCATATTCTGATCATAGTAAAGTTAGGAATTATTTTGACATAATAGAACCTCCGGTCAGTCTGGAAGTAGGTGTTAAAAAAATGGCTGATTGGGTAAAAAAACATGGAGTAAGAGAGACTAGTAAATTTAAAAATATTGAAATAACTGATAACTTTCCATTATCTTGGCGTTGAATATGATTTGTCCTGCATGCAAAAAACCTTATTTTTTTTTAAAAAAGAATAATACAAGAAATTGCTTGTGTAGATTGTGTTTATTTAGTGGTGGGTTTGTGCAACCAAGTTATAAAACATATCATGACACTAGATATGGTTACGAGAAACTAAGGATACCGAATAATGATCCTATGCTAAAAAGAATAGGTGAAAAATTAAATATAAATAAGATGGATGTAGTAGTAGATTATGGGTGTGGCGCTGGAGATTATACGAATTATTTCCAATCTAAATGTAAAGATATTGTAGGAATAGATATAAATGTTATTCGCGCATCTAAGAGATTTCCTAATACAAAATTTAAGGTTCAAGTTTCAAAAAAAAAGATTGATCTGAAAAGTAGTTCTGTGGATAAAATAATATGTGTTAATGTGATTGAACATGTAGTTAATTATTCTAATTTATTGAAGGAATTTAGGAGGGTGTTAAAACCGGGCGGACTATTGTTTATTACTACGTTTGATATTAACTTTATATTACACAATTTACATTATGATCCTACTCATGTAATTGAATGGGATAAAAAAGAATTTACTGCATTAGTATCAAAGTATTTTGGTGTTATCGATTTATTTAGTTATGGGTCATTTTTTAAATATTGGCCGGTTAACAATATTTTAGTTAAGTTGCTTAAACCAGAATTATGTGTTTTAGCTTGTAAAGATAAGGATGAGTAATAAGAATATCTTATTTAGTTTCTTAGTAATATTTTTAGGAATTTTTTTTGTTATTGCCATACCTCCTTTTCAGAAAAACGATGAATTAGCCCATTATTATCGCACTGTGAGTATTGCTGATGGCCAATATAACTGCAAGAATGGAGTTTTTGAAATACCAAAAAATCTTTACGAATTTCCGTACAGGATGGGGTTGGAAAGTGTGCTGATCAATAAAGCAAAATTTCCAAAAGATATCTTTTTTAGGAGTGATTTAAATGAAGGTGCGGGAGAAGTAGCATACGAAGAAAAAATATGTAATTTACCTGTAATTGGGTATATTCCAAATTTGGTTGGTTATTTTATAGGAAATGTATTTACTAAAAATCCTTTAATACCGTATTATCTGGGGAGAATAGCGGGGTTTTTATTTTATTTAGGTGCGCTAGCGTTATCACTAAGAATTATTGACAAAAAGTATCGTGGATATTTGTATATATATGGATGTGTGCCAATGATTTTGCATCAGGTGACAGCGTTTAGTTATGATGTGGTGATATTTGGTTTAATACCTGTCGTATTTGCGATTTTTATAAATTTGTTAAGTAATAGGAATAATTTGCTTGTAAAAGAATTATTTTTTTCTTTTTTGGTAACAATTATTTCAATAATAAAGCAAACTTATTTCCCACTTATTTTTTTATTGTCAATAATTCAGATTAGGGAATTAAGAGGAATTTATAAGAAAAAAGAAAAACTAAGATATTTAATAAGATGTTTGGGTTTGTATGCTGTATCAGCAATTTTGATTGTTGTATATACAAAAATATTTTTCAAAAATGTGGGGAATAATTATCCATATTTAGTAAATCCATATATTCAAAAAGATATAATTTTGGATGATCCATTATATTTTGTGAGGGCGTTGTGGAATTCTATTGCGACTAATTGGGAATTTTATTTTAAAGGTTTCTTTGGAATCTTTGGGTGGTTGGATGTACATATGTCTACTAGTTTTGTGTATTATTTATTTTTTGGGTTTTTATCAATATTTGTTTATAAATCGTCAAAATCTGAAAATGATATTTTAAACGTATTTGAGAATATGATAATTGGGGGTGTGTTGGCAGGGATAATTGTTCTAATATTCTTGTCTATGTATCTTGTTAATGCACATGTCGGAAGTGAATCAATTTCTGGTGTTCAAGGTAGATATATAACAGTTTTGTTCCCGTTTTTGTTGTTTGTAGTGGTACAAAGCGTTGCATATTTACGAAGAATAAGAAAAGAAAATATTCTTATTTTTATTTCAGCAGCTTTTATTGGCGGTGTAATAATTAGGGGTATTTTTCTAAGATATTATGATTACTCAAAAAACTATTCTGATGAAAGAATTGTTTGGGATTATGTTAGTGCAATTTCTGAGAAAAATATAATAAGTAAGGAAATTAACGGCAAAACAAATATTATTATTGACACAAAATATCCTGATTATAAAGTGTCAGCTTTCGAATACTATTTGGATAATAAAGAGGAAAAAAGAATACTAGTTCCATATAGATATCGGATAATGGACTCTAACTGCAATAAAATATATAAACAAGGATACTTAAAACAGAGCGATATCCAGAAAAGTGGCGTTTTTGTCCAATATTTTGGAAAATTAAAGGTAAATGAGCCAAAATTATGCATTCAGTTAGAACCAGTTTTTATACCCGATAATTATTCTAATAGTTTTGTCAGTTTGGGAACAAGTGAGTATGGAGAACTGGTTAACTTTCTATACTTACGAAAATGAAGTGTTCAAAATTATTTTTTTTATTTTACTTTGTAGTTTCGTTAGCAATACTTACTTTGTATTTTTTGTCTTTTTATCCAGGGATATTGACTGCAGACTCGCTAGACCAGTGGTCGCAAATGCATAACTTTGTGTTTAGCGATATTCATCCGGTATTCCATACACTCATAATTTATTTAATAACAAGAATTTGGGCCAATCCAGCTGCGGTCGTCATATTTCAAGTTCTTTATTTTTCGTTTGCTTTAGCAATAGTTTTTTCCTATTTTAAGTCTAGAGGCTTGAGCTCCATTTTATTAATAATTCTTTTGGTATTAGTAACGATCAATCCGATTTCAGGGACAATGGTTGTAACTATTTGGAAGGATGTTTTATATACGATTAATTTATTAATTTTAGGTTTTTGTTTGTTACTCTTGACGGATATTGGCACGAAAAACTTTTTTAAATCAAAGCTATTAATTATATTATTTGGATTATCATTATTATTTTTGGCTATGTTGAGGCAAAACGGTATGTTTTCTTTTTTACTATTATTTTTAGTTTTGCCAATAATATTTAAAGATGGGTGGAGAAAAATATTACTGGAATTTTTGATAATAAGCGTTTTGATTTTTTTGATAAAAGGACCGTTTTATCAAAAGTTATCAGTATCCCCTTCTCCTGCATACCAATACTACTACCAGCCAATATATTTTTTATCGAACGTTGTAAAAAATAAAATTGATATCAGTGAAAGAAACCGCCAAGTAATTGATAATTTACTGGATTATGATTTATGGGATAAATATTACAATCCGTATTCTTCTTGGAATTATTTTGTTTCGGATGAATTTGATAAAAATTATCTTGTAAACAATCAGAGAGATGTGTTGGAGACAGCGTTTAGTGTTGCATTAAACCATCCATTATTATTTGTTAAATCTTGGTTACAAATAGATTCATATTTATTCTTTATTAGTAAACCAAAGAATCCGTATTCTACTCCGGTGGCTTTAGATATGACACAGTCATCTGACGAGTACTATAGTGCATTACAAAATAAGTACGGCATTCATCCAAATTTTATTCTGCCTCAAGTAAGGGATAAAATCGTGTTTTATGTTATGAGAATAAATGCGTCCAAGTATTTATTTATTTTTTTTCAGGCAGCTTCGTATTTGTATTTAAATTTTACTATTTTTATATATCTTATTTGGAAGAAGAAAAAAAGATTTATTGTTATTGTTCCTGTTTTATCAAATACTATTAGTATGGCAATAGTGTCTGGGAGTCAAGAGTTAAGATATGCGTATCCGACAATAATTTTTTCTGTAGTTAGCTTATTGGTATTGGCTGAAGAGATAAAGTTATTTTCTTTTAGAAGAATATTTACTAAGATAATAAGATAAAACAGCAGAAATTGAGTGCAAATTCATATGTGGAATTGATTTGATGAGTGTGAGGATTTTTTGTTTTTTATTTTTTGCATAGACGATATTTTCTAGGATTGGATTATTTATGTGGAGGTTAGAAAAAGATATATTGTTGTTGACAGAAGAATTTAATAAGTAAGTTTTTACCTGTAAATATTCTTCTTTAATCTTTTTGTGGCGATTAAATAGGTTACTATTAATATTTGGAATGATGAACTTATCTAAAGTGATGGATTCATTGGTATTTATTAGTATATGATTATAAAAAAGCAGGGATTCTTTGATCTCGTTGAACAGGGAATAAAGTTTATCTAGCTTGTTTTTTGATTTAAGGTATTTCAATATTAGAGATCCTTTTACAACAATTCCATTGAGATAAAATTCTTTAATATTGTTGTTAAATATGAAAAAATTTTCGTAGAATGTATTTCTTAAGAAGGAATTGCTTATTTTTATCAATGGAATAATTACTTTTGTGTTTGTATTTATTCGTAGTTTTGTAAATTTTTTTTTGGCTATTAAATCGGAATTGTTTTTTAGCAAATAATATTTGTTATTATTAATATTATCTTTGTTAAGTGTTGACAAGTCCAAGATTATTGGAGTGACGGTTTTTCTTTTTAATGTGTTTTTTTGCTTGAGAATTTGTCTGTATGGTTCATCGAATGCAGGATAGATAATTTCGGGAGAATTTGAAATTTTTCTGATTAGTTTATTATTGTTAACTAGACTTAAAATTTTTTCTGATAAGTTAATTGGACTACCATTGTATTTAATACAATTAAGCCTATCAATAAAGAAGTCTTTGAGGGCAGGTATGTCGTTAATTATTAACGGAACCCCCCTTTTCTTTACTTCATGTGCTACATAACAAAAGCTTTCGAATCTTGATGGTATTACGGCTAATCTAATATTTTTTGTCAGTTCATCAATTTCTTTTTGTGAAAGATGATTTATAAATTCAACGTTGTTAATGCTTTCACCTAAGATTTCTTTAATTTCATTAGAAACGGGACCTCCTTTGTAACTAGAAGAAGAATCTGATCCAACAAGAAAAAACTTAATACTTTTATTCTCTTGATATATCAGTTTAATTGCTTCTGCCAGTTCATAAATTCCTTTAAAAGGTTGTAACCTACCAAGAAAGAGGATGTTATTTTCTTTTGTGTTGGAAAAAGTTTTTGGATAATTACTTAATAAATTGGTCGGTGGATACGATACTATAGTATTTATGCTTTTAATATTATGTTTTTTTTGAATTTCATCTTTTAAATATTTGGATTGAAAGAACACGTAATCAGCGTTTTTTAAACAAAAAATTTCATTGAAATATAAAGAGCTAAGTTCGTCATTTTTATCGTTTAATTTTTCAAAATCTGATATGTCTTTAAGTGTGTTGTGATTTCTTACTGCAATTATTGTATTATTTAGGAATTTATCGGTTATTTTTGCGTTAATTGTATCGAATGCAGGAGCTAAAAAGTCGTAAAACTCAATAATATCAAAAGTGTGATTTTTGGTTATTTTTTCAATAATTTTATATATCTCATAACTTCTTTTTTGGTGGAAGTATTTGAATGATATGTTCAAATTTAGAGAGTTTTTAAGTTTTTTGAAATCAAAAATTTGTATTTTGTTATAATCTGGTGATAACTTAACAATTTCGTCTTTATCGTGACCTAGTAGCAGAAGCGATACATAAAAATTGTTTTGCAGTTGTTTTATTTGATTTGCTGTTACAACACCTGCCCCACCTTTTGTTACCGGATATAATTCTTGGGCAACCAAAAGAATTCTTTTCATTTATTTTCAAAGAATTCTAATATTTTTCTTCGATTGACAGTATGGAGTGATTCTGAAAAACTGGCAATATCGTTTAATAGCAATTCTTTATTATTGATTACTTTTTCAATTTTGTATTTTATTTCCATAATGTCTTCTGGGTTTTGGACAACTAGATATTTTTTAAGATTTTGGTAATCGCTTAGGAGATTTTCAGACGTTTTTCCAACTAAACAGGGTACTCCCAATTGCATGCTTTCAATAAAGACCATAGGGTAACACTCTGTGAGCGAAATATATAAATTAATGTCCATTGAAGAAAGAAGATCAATAAACTTGTTGTTAGGTAAAAATCCGTGTCTGATGATTTTATTATCAAATAATTTTTTTAAATATTTGACATTCGGAAAATCAAGAACGTGAATGTTAGCATTATTAACCATACTGGCAGATACAACTTGATTCATGTTGTTTTTGTGCCAAAGATATAAAGAAAGAACACCAATATCTAACTTGTTATTTTTGGGTATCGTTATTCTTTTGCTATTTTGATGAATAATATTAGGAATAAAACTAGCGTTGTATCCCATTTTTGTAAAAACCGTATCCATCTGGTCTTTAACAAAACCGAGTTTGTAAATATGCTTGAAAGAAGGATATAATTTGTCAAACCGATAAATGTGATCTTCAATAGTTTGTTGTGTAAAAGAACCGTGCCACACAAAAAAAATCTTTATATTTTTAAATATTTTTTTTATGCGTTTGATGAACTCATTGGTACCATCAGGTATTGCATTTATTGAAATTTTTTCAATCTTATTCTTATTTATAAACTCACATATAAATTCAAAAGTTTTAGCGTCTTCTAAATTTTCTACCAGTATAACGTCTGAGCATTGGTTTAACGTGGCATTTTTTACTCCATGCCAGTTAATATGACAAATTCCCAAAACTTTATTTTTATTAAAAAGTCCTTCCTGATAGACGAATTTATATGCAACATTATTATTGTTAATATGCCTTAACTTACGATAAATTAAATATGATTTCCACAATTTAGAATTATGAATATTAGTTAGTTCATTGTTGAGTTTATTAATTTCTTTTTTATAATTTTTAATTTCACAATCAGTGTTTTTAAGATAAGTTCTGTATTCGTTATATAGGCTGCTATATTTATCTTTCCATAATTGCAATAGGTTGATGCATTTATTGAAGTAAATTTCTGAATTATTTCGAATTATTGTTTCTATTAAATATTTTTTATTTTTATCGGACGTTTTTAACTTTGAGCCAACCCTTTTTCTGTAATAGAAAAGAGGTTTTTTAATGGTTAGCCAAGAGTATCCTTTCGAAATTATTTTTATCCAAAAATCCCAGTCTTCATAGCCGCGCAAATTTTCGGAGTAGCCATCGACTTCTTTCCAAATTTTTTTGTAAAACAGGGAAGAAATATGGATTTCATTTTGAATCAATAGTTCGTTTTTTGTAATGTTTCCTGTCCTCCATATTTCTTTAGTTTCACCAAATAATTGTGCCCAAGTAGTAACAAAGCCAATCTTTTTTTTGTTATTAGTTTTTAGTAGTTTAATACATTGGCTAATATAATCAGGGTGGAGTTTGTCGTCAGAATCAAGACAACAAATATATTTGCCTTGAGATTTTTTAACACCAGTATTTCTAGCTACTGCAGCTCCTTTATTTTTTTGGTCGATAAATAGGACAATATCTTTGTATTTTTTCTTTAGCTCTTTTAGTTTATTAATTGAGTATTCGTCTGTACTACCATCATTGACTAAGATAATTTCAGTGTTTTTATAACTTTGGTTAATGGCACTGGTTAATGTTTCCTCAATAAGTTCACCTAGGTTATAATAGGTGATAATGATACTAGCTTTATCTTTAATCATTTTTTTATCATCTTAGCTGTTAATATCCCGTATCTTTTCTTGTGGTTTTTGTGATTATACTTAACGTTAGCCATAATACTTTGGTATATCCCATTTTCCAGCTTTTCAAAGTGTTTTTCGGTTAGAAGATCCATGTCGGGTTTAAATTTATCAATAATGTTAAAAGAGTATGACATAGGTTCGTATTCGGTTGGATTATGATTAACGTCTGTAATAAGCATGAAGTATCCGCCTTTCTTTAAAACCCTTATTATTTCTTTAATTGATTTTTCTAAATTATCTACGTGATCTAGAGAGTTAAAAGAACAAACAAAATCAAAATAATTGTCAGAAAAGGGAATATTTTCACAAGAACCTTGGATATAATTCATTTTTTGCATGTAAGCACCTAATTTTTTATATGAATTGGCTAAAGGATCAAGACCATATCGTTCAGACGCATTATTTGCCCATTCTAAACTGCCTCTAGGTCCACAACCGATATCTAAAATTTTTTTGTTTTTAAAATTGTTAATATCAAAACCAAAAAATTCCGTATAAAAATATCTAAAGTATGAATTATTGAAAGTTTTTTCTTCGCTTTTTTTATTTTTCCAATAACTTAATTCCCAAGATAATTTTGTTTTCTTTTTTTGAAGATAATTGATTTTATTCGTAAGGTAATTAATGAAATTATGCATAGAGGTTAGGGATTAACTTACTGTTGTACTTCCCTCCCGTAACGGTAAAAATTATTATTTAGCCAACTATTAAGTAAAAATGTAGCATTAGTTATATCAAAACTTTTTTTATCTTTACGTATAATATTCCAGCCAGTACCATGATTAGCTTTTATTACAAATTTATTTGGTAGCCGGTCGAAATTAATTTCTTGAGGTGTTTTGTATCCTCCGATTAGAGGAATTAGATATTCCTTGCCTATTTGTTGCTTTACATAGTTTCTGACCTTGAACTTGTCAACATATGGCCAAAGTTTTTCTGCTTCTCTGGAAATTTTAAAAATATTAAGTTTTTCTGTAAAACGTTTTGGATTTAGCCAGTTAATTGGATGACCAAATGACTCATAATATTTTTGGCTTACAAAAAGCATGTCGCGTATGTAATTAATTGTCCTAATCATTAAAGTAATTTGATAATAATTTTATTGAATTATTCCAGTTTAATAGTTTAACAGTTTCTTTTGAATGAGATTTTAATTTTTGATAGAGATATTGGTTTGTTAACAATTGTTTTAGTTTAAGAGAAGTTGTTTTGTGATTATTAGCTTCAACAACAATAGAATTTATATTGTCTTTAATATATTCATCATATCCGGTGACTTTGGCTACTATTGGAACTCCGCCGCAGGCCATCATCTCCAGAGGCGGTCCAAAGAAACCTTCGACTTTGGATAGTTTTAGGAGAATATCGCAGGAAGAATAAATCCGGCGCATCATTTGCATGGGGACTTTTTCGAAGAAGCGGTCACAGCGCCAATCAGGTTTGGGCCTGCCATCATAAGAAACGCACCAAACTTCACAGTCTAAATCTTTGACTACCTCAAAAGCTTGTGCCATGCCCTTGAAGGGAAGAT
>CAZDYJ010000023.1:0-13432 GCA_964509735.1 uncultured Gammaproteobacteria bacterium | reverse complement strand
TCATTTAAATGAAAAAGAGTTCTTGGGTACCAACTACCAACGTAAATTTTATTTATTTTCATATTTTTAATCCTTGTTATTTAATTATAACAGAAGATTTAAGATTGGGAAATTATTTTTTTAATTTCAGAAGCAATTTTTTCTATACTTTCGCGACCGTCAACAACTTTTAGTTTTTTTTGTGCGCGGTAATAATTTAAAACTGGCTCCGTTCTTCGTTTATAAATTTTTAAACGATTTTTAGTGATCGTTACATTGTCGTCGCTTCTGCCGGAATTTTCGCCACGAAGTAAAATTCTTTTTAAAGCTTCATCCTCTCCTAATTTTAAATTTATTACTAAGTCAATTTTTGTTTTAAATTTTTTAGCAAGTTTATCCAGGGCCTTTGCTTGAGTGATATTTCTTGGATAACCGTCAAAAATGAAACCACTTTTTTCGCTATTTTTTTTAATATAATTTTCAACAATAGAAATTATAATTGCATTTGGAACCAGCTCTCCAGCATCCAGACATTTTTTAATTTTTGCACCATGAGTTTTATCATTTAACATTTGTCTTGAAAGTTCACCACTGGAAAGATGTTCAAGATTATTATTTTCTGCAATTAATTTTGCTTGCGTTCCTTTACCAGCCCCCGGAGGACCAAAAATTACGATATTCATTTTTTTTTGTAAAATAATTTAAAGACTTTATTTAAAGCTTAAATCATTATAGCTCAAATTAGGACATCGGGGAAGACGTCGGTTTATTGAAAAAATACCTTTAAAAGCTTGTTAAATAAAAAAACAAAGTCTTTTCTAAGACTTTGTTTTTTCTGTGCGCCGTGCAGGATTCGAACCTGCGACCATCTCCTTAAGAGGGAGCTGCTCTACCAACTGAGCTAACAGCGCGTATTTTAGATTCTGTGGCGGGGGCGGGGATCGAACCCGCGACCTTAGCGTTATGAGTGCTACGCTCTAACCAACTGAGCTACCCAGCCTAAAATAAATATTTTCCTTTAAATATTAAACAATAAAAAAGCTTTCGTCAACCTTAAATTTTTATTGATTTAAGGCCTTTTTTAGTTTTTGTGCGCCCGGCAGGATTTGAACCTGCAACCCCTTGGTCCGAAGCCAAGTACTCTATCCAGTTGAGCTACGAGCGCGAAAATCTAAAACGACTAAAAAATAGTCGTCTTAGACATATTTTCTTCAATTTTTATCGATTTCCTTTTAAAGCTTGTTTTAGGTGGTAGCCAGTTTTGAACTTAGCTACTTTAACAGCCGGGATAGTAATTTTCTCGCTTGGCTTTTGAGGATTAACACCACCTCTTGAATAACGAACTCTTGATAAGAAAGTTCCGAAGCCAGCGATAGTTAACTCGCGGTCATTTTTTAATTCTTCAATGATGGTGTCGGTTAAAAAATCCAACATCTTTTCCGCTTGCTTCTTATTGACCCCTTCGATTTCGCGGCTCATTTTTTCGATAAGTTGCGCTTTGTTCATAACTTTTTAAATTATCTTTTAGAATTTTTATTTTTAGCGAGCATATTCTATTGCCCTCATTTCTCTTATAACATTAATCTTTATCTCTCCTGGGTATTTTAACTCATTTTCTATCTTTTTTGCAATATCTCTAGCCAAATTATAAGACTTAAAGTCATCTAACTTATCAGGTTGAACAAAGACTCTAACCTCTCGTCCAGCTTGAATAGCATAAACTTTTTCTATACCTTCAAAGCTTGAAGCGATTTTTTCTAACTCTTCTAATCTTTGTAAGTAATTTTCATAATTATCACTTCTAGCACCCGGTCTAGCAGAGGATATAGCATCGGCTACTTTAACTATAACAGATATTAAGCTAGCTGGCTTGTCATCGTGATGAGTAGCAATTGGAGCAATAATTTCTTCTGGTAAGTTGAATTTTTTAGCAATATCACGACCAATTTCAGTATGATTTCCTTGAACTTCGTGATCTACTGCTTTACCAATATCATGAAGTAATCCACCTTTCTTAGCCAAAGTCACATCAGCACCAAGCTCCTCGGCTAACATAGCTGATAAATGAGCAACCTCAATAGAATGCCTTAAGGCATTTTGCCCATAACTAGTTCGATATTTTAAGCGACCAATGATTTGTATTAATTTTGGGTCAAAGCCAGTAATGCCTAACTCATACATCGCTTCTTCGCCAGCTTTTTTAATATCAATAGCAATTTCTTTTTTAGCAGCTTCAACAGCATCTTCTATTTTTGTGGGATGAATTCTGCCATCTTTTATTAAGTAGTCTAAAGTTTTTTTAGCAATATGACGTCTTATTAAAGAAAAACCAGAAACAGTTATAGCGTTTGGGGTGTCATCAACTATTATCTCTACACCAGTCATGTTTTCAATTGCTTTAATATTTCTACCTTCGCGACCAATAATTCTTCCTTTCATTTCATCGCTTGGTAAGTCGACAGTTGTGGTTGTAAGTTCAACGGTATAAGAAGATACCATTCTTTGCATAGCTAAGGCGAGTAAATCGCGAGATTTTTCTTCAATTTTATCTTCTGAGCTTTCTTCTAATTTTTTAACCCTAACCATTAAGTCTTCAGAGGCTTTTTCCTCAACTATTTTCATTAATTTTTCCTTGGCATCCTCTTTACTTAAACCAGCCATTTCTTGAATTTTTTCTTCCTGTTCCTCCTTTATCTTTTTAATTCTTTCTTTTATTTCTTGAACCTCAGCCACTTTGTCATATAATTTCTGTTGTTTGTCCTGAAGTTCTAGAAGTTTTTGAGAGAAAGATGTTTCTCTCTGCTCTAGTCTGTTTTGTAACTGACTCAATTCATTTCGACGTTTTGACTCCTCTTTTTTAGATTCCTCGATAATTGATAAAGCCTTGTCCTGGGCTTTTAGAAGAATGTCTTTTTCTTTTAATCTCGCCTCACCAATCATTTTTTCGGCTTTTTCTGAGGCACTGCTAATTTTTTCTCCAGCTGATTTTTTAAAGTAAAGATAGCCAAAAGCAAAACCAGCAACAGCTAGAATTACATATAAGGCATAACTTAAATAATCCATATTTTTAATGGATTTTCCGAAAAAATTTGAATAGAAAAGCTATAAATAGCGAAAAATTGCTCTAAAAAATACTATTTTTAGAACCGAAAATTGATAAGTTTTTGTTTAATTTCAGCGAAATAATTAAATTCTTCATAAGTCTTTCAAGTAGTCGGTAGGGCGTTTTATTTTTCTTTTAAGTCTAATTCTATTTATTTTCCGAAAAATCTGATTAGTTAATAAAACTACAAGTTTAGCTTAGCACGTAATTTCTATTTTGAAAAGGGCTTAAATTAAGTGAGTGAAAATTGACTAAACGATGTTTATCAAGTAATATTAAATAATAAATCAATTAATTTTAAAAAAACCATGAATATTACGGAATTAGCTAGAATACTTAGAATACCTCCTCAAGAATTACGCGATCTTTTGCCGGAATTTGGTTTTGCTATTGGCCGAAAAGCGATTAAGGTTGATAATAATACAGCTAAAAAAATTATTAAAGAATGGCCTCGCTTGCGCCGGGAGTGGGAAAATAAGAAGCAGGCAGAAATCAAGAAAAAGGAAACTGAGGATTTGCCAAAAGAGAAAAAGTCTGTTTTTGTGCCAAAAGCTATTTCCGTTCGAGATTATGCTGAAATTGCCGGAATTCCGGTTAATAGAGTTTTAGCCGAACTTATGAAAAATGGTGTTTTCGCTTCTATTAATGAAAAAATTGATTTTGATACAGCAGCTATTGTCGGTGAAAACTTAAATTTAGATGTTAAAGAGGCCGATGAATCTTTAGAGGTAGATGATAAAGAAGAAAAAAAATTATCATCAATTCTAGCCGGAGAAGAAAAAGCCGATTTAAAACCTCGCCCGCCAGTTATTGTTGTTATGGGTCACGTTGATCACGGTAAAACAAAATTACTCGACTCAATTCGAAGTACTAATGTTGTAGCCGGTGAAGCAGGTGGTATTACTCAGCATATTGGCGCTTATCAGATTACTCGAAAAGATCAGGTTATAACTTTTATCGATACACCAGGACACGAAGCTTTTACTGCTATGAGAAGTCGTGGTGCTAAGGTGGCTGATATTGCTATTTTAGTTGTTGCGGCTGATGACGGGGTAAAACAACAGACCGTTGAGGCTTTTAGAATTATTGAAGCTGCAAAAATTCCTTATCTAGTAGCGATTAATAAAATAGATAAAGAAGCCGCAGATATAAACCGCGTTAAACAAGAATTATCAACTCAATTAAATATTACCCCGGAAGACTGGGGTGGAAAAATTATTTGTTCACCTATTTCTGCTCTTAATAATGTTGGTATTGAGGATTTACTCGACATGGTTTTGCTTTTATCCGAAACTGAAAGCGATAGTCTTTTCGCCAATCCGGACTCTAAAGCAGCTGGAACGGTTATTGAATCAAATGTTGATAAAGCTGTTGGACCTTTAGCTACTTTACTAATTCAAAACGGAACTTTAAGCGTTGGTGATCAACTTTGTTTTAATGGCCTTATTTATGGAAAAGTTAAATCCTTAAAAAATCATTTAGGTGAGGAAATTATTTCAGCCGGACCATCTACACCGGCTAAAGTTTTAGGTTTAAAAATTTCTCCTGCTGTTGGCGATATTTTAACTGTTGGCGAAGGGGAAAAAGTTAAAGCTAATAAAATAAAAACTGGTCATCAAAAAAGTGTTTTATTTAATTCTTCTGAAGAAAATAAAGATGATGACACTCCAAAATTAAATGTTATTATTAAAGCTGATTTTCTTGGTTCAGCTGAGGCGATTGAAGAATCTTTAATGAAGTTAAATAATGAAAAAGTTAAAGTAAAAGTTATTAATCGTGGACTAGGTTATATTACTGAAGGTGATGTGAAAAGAGCAGAAGATTCTGATGCCAAGATTTTAGGTTTTAATGCTAAAATTTCACCAGCAGTTGAAACACAAATCAGAGAGAAACAGGTTATTGTTAAAACATTTTCTGTTATCTATGATTTGATTAAATATGTTAAAGAAGAAATGCAACTTCTTGTAAAACCAGAAATAAATCGTATTGATCTTGGTCGTTTAAAAGTCTTAGCTATTTTTAGAACGGAAAACGATAGTCAAATTGTCGGTGGCAAGGTTTTAGATGGCGTTGTGCGAAATAATTCTTTTGTGGAAGTGAAAAGAGGTGATAATTTTATAGATTTAGGAAACATCACTCAACTTCAGTCAGCTAAACAAGATGTTAAAGAAGTTGAAAAAGATATTGAATGCGGTTTGAAATATGAAGGGAAACCAGTTATTGAAGTTGGCGATATTTTAAACTTTTATCAAGAGGAAAAAATTATTGGAAAAATTTAGAAAACAGATATGGCAAAAAATGAAAGAATAAATGAATTGCTTTTAGAAGAATTAGCTAATGCGGTTAATAAAGAGGTTGGCATCCAAGACGCTTTAATTACTATTTCTTCGGTAAGTTGTGATCCAGACTTAAAAACTGCTTTGGTGCGAGTTTCTGTTTTACCTGATCATTTAGCTGGAACAGTTTTAAGAAAATTAAAATCCTCTACCGGACAATTAGTTTCTCTTATGAAAAAAAGAGTAAAGATAAGAAGAATTCCTCGTTTAATTTGGGAGTTTGATGCAACCGAAAGAGAGGCAGAAAAAATCGAGAAGTTAATTGAGGAGGTAGTTTAGGAGTATAACTTACTTAATTTAAAAAGTTTTTATTTTTAAAAAAGACTTCTCAGGAGGTCTTTTTGTTAATATTTTTATATTGCCTTTATACGTTTTATAGGCTATTGTTTTTTTAGAAAAAATGTTTTAAGATTTATAGTTAAAATTAAATAAGAACCTTAAAAATTTTATATCATGGAAGCTTCAATGTTTTATGCAATTTTTATTTGGGCGGTTGTTGGTTTTTTAAATACCAAAGACTGGCTTAAGTTGTCCGTTTTAGCATTAACAATAATAGTTTGTTATAGCGAAGTTATTTTTAGCGGCGTTTCTTTAGAGGAATCATTTAATGTTTTTTTAGAAAGGAATTTACCCTATTTTATGATTACCTCAATTACAAGTTTTTTTGTTTTTTTAGGAATTAGGAAGGCAATGAATTATGACTCTAAGTTTATTCGTAAGGGTAAAAAAACTCGAGAAGGTTTACACGCCTGGATAGTTCTTTATGTTTTATTTGAAATTATTTTAGCCGGTTTAACTCTATGGCTTTTAATTCTTTTAAAAATATCGCTTATTTACGGCTTTCTGATTATGTTATTTTTTGGAATTATCGTATTTTGGCATGGTTTAACCTTAATTGACTATAAGAGGAAAAAAGTTATTTTTTCGGCTTTAGGAATTTCTGTTTTAATAATTGCTATTTCTATTTTTATAAACAAGCTTTTAATTTGATAGTGTTAAACAAAAACAAAAGGACCTTTGAAAAGGTCCTTTTTTCATTTCTATTTAATTTTTCCCATCCTCTCCTCTCGCCAGTCCTTAATTTTTTTATGATTACCTGAGAGTAAAACTTCTGGGACTTTTAAAACTTTTTTACCGGCTTTAAAAGTTTCTGGTTTGGTAAATTGGGGATATTCTAAAATACCTTCTTGAGAATGGGACTCTTCAAGAGCACTCGTGTTATTTCCTAAAACACCCGGCAATAGCCGAGAAATAGAATCTAAAATAATTAAAGACGGAAGTTCACCGCCCGTTAACACATAGTCACCTATAGAAATTTCCTCATCAATAAATTCTTTAATTCTAGCATCAACTCCTTCATAGCGCCCGGAAATAAAAGTTATTTCTTTTAAACGAGAGTATTCTTGGGCTTTTTTTTGTGTCCATTTTTTTCCGCCCGCTGAAAGTAAAACTATTTTTTTAGTTTTAAGCCCTGGCTTCGCTTTTAAAAATTTTAGTGCTTTATAAATCGGTTCTATTTTTAAAAGCATGCCGGCTCCTCCACCATAAGGCGTATCGTCAACAGTTTTATGTTTATCTTCTGTAAAATCACGAAGGTTAATAGGGTTTACGTTAATTATTTTTTTAGCAATGGCTTGCTTAATCATCCCCTCGTTTAAGTAAGAAGAAAAAATTTCTGGAAAAATTGTAATTAAATTAAATTTCATATTTATATTATAGCAGAAAAAAATTTAGGGCGACATTATATTTTCGCTAAAAAATTTATTTTTTATATATTTTAAGCGAAACCATGTTCATGTCTTAAGTGTAAAAATTTTCCCTAATTTAAGTTCTTTTTACCTTCCAGCCGGTTTCCGTTTTTTTCAAATAGCCTTTTAAGGAAAATCCGGCCGCTTTTTTATGACCTCCACCACCAAAACGGGCAGCTATCTCTGAGACATCTATATCGTGTCGGGATGTTCTTAAACTACCTTTTACAAAACCATCGCTTTCTCTTAAAAGCAAAGCTACTTTTACGCCAGACAATGAACAAAGAAAGGAAGTAATAATTCCAAATAAGTCGGCACTTGAATTTTCCTCAAGAAGATTATTCTCTTTTTTTAAACTCTCCATTTCCTGTTCGCTAATACCAGAGCTAAGTAAACCGCTGTCTGAGTTAAAATGTAAATTATCAATTATTTTCCCCCAAATTTTTAATGACAAAAAATTACTATTTTTTGTGCTCGCTTTTAAAATCATGTTAAAAGACGCTCCGTAATTTAAGGTTTCTGAGGCGACCGCAATTGCCTCAGCTGAGGAATTAGAATGTAAGAAACAGCCAGTATCTCCTACTAAACCACTTAATATGCAGTTGCTAATTTTTTTTGACAGGGGCCAATTATTTTCTTTTAACAAATCATAAATCATTAAGCTAGTTGAGGCTTTATCCTGTCGTCTAATTTCTAAATCCGCGTAGTCATCAACTTTTTCGTGGTGATCTATCTCAATTATAAAAGGAATTTTTTTATTATTTCTTTTTTGAATAATTTCTTTTAACTCATCTTCTAAAGACGTTCTTTTTATTGAGCCGCAGTCACAAGTAATTATTAAATCAAAGTCATTTAAATTATAGGGCTTAAAAGAATTTATTTTTTCGCTGTTAGGAATAAAATTATATTCTCCTGCTTTTTTTTCCGCGCTAAAAGCATAGTATTTTATACCTAAGGAAGAAATAAGCTCAATAAGTGCTCCAAGAGAGGAAATAGCATCGGCGTCAGGCGATACGTGGCTTACTAATAAAATATTATGAGCTTTTTTAATTTTTACAAAAGCTTCTTGTAGTTTTTCTTGATAATTTTTCATAACTACCTATTTTAGGTTAAATTTAATAAAAAGTCCAGTTTTAATAACTCTTTATTAAAAAATCAGTTTGTATAAAAAGTTTTTGCAGAAGCCCCAAATAAACATTTCCTTAACAAACCGTGAAGTCGGAGCACAAGCCCGGTTCAATCGAATCGGGCTTTTTTCTTTTCTAAAACCCCAAATAGACACCTTCCTCTAACAAAAAAGACCCCGCTTTAGAAGCGAAGTCTTTTTATAAGTTTAGATGTTTAAATCATCAAGAGCAGAAGTATCTACGTCTTCGTGAGAACTAGTGTTCGACTCAGAGCGAGCTTCGCGATGATTACCACCTTCCGGGTCATAAATCTTTAGATTGACACGGGAATTGTTCTTGGCACCGATAATTTTTAATAGGGTTCTAATTGATTGAGCTGTTTGGCCCTTACGTCCAATAACATAGCCCATATCAGCTGGGTTGGTCTTAAGAGTTAAAAGAACTCCTCTTTCGTCAATCGTACGATCAACTACTACATCGTTAGGATTGTTGACGATGCTTTTTACCACCATTTCTAAGAACTCCTTGTCTTGTTCTTCCATAGTTTTCTTGTGTCTTCTAAATTTTGAACTTATTAGTTGGCTCAATATTTAAAAGAAATTTTATTAAATAACTGCCTTTTAAGGCTTTATGTTTAGATTATAACAAAAACTAAAACGCTCGTCAATTTAATTATTCAGCTGCTTTTTCCTCTGCTACTGGAGCTTCTGGAGTAACTTCTGCTTCAGAAACTTCAACTTTCTCTTCAACAACTGGAGCCTCTTCTTTTGGAACTGCTTCAGCGGCTGCTTTTTTATCAGCTTTAGATTTTAATTGAGATTGACGTTTTTCACTTTTTTTACCAGCTTTTGAAGCTTTAACTTTTTCACCTTCAACAATTTTGTTTTCAAGTAAAAGATTATTAACACTTGGAGTCATTTGAGCTCCTTTAGAAATCCAGTAATTAATTCTATCACCCTTAGCAGCTAATTCTTTAGTGTGAGGATTATAAGAACCAAGAACCTCTAAAACATCGCCGTATGGATCACGGCTTTTCTCAGAAATCACCAAACGAAACATTCGTTTGTTAGTTTTTCCTTTTTGGGATAATTTAATTGCTAGCATAGTTTTCTTTTTCTGTTTATTTTTTTATTGGATAATATTAACTAATTATAGGAAAAAAGTCAATAATATTTTTTTAATTAAGATTTGTCTGGTCTTGGGCTAAAAGGTGGTCTACTTCCGCCTGGTCGTCTTGGTAGAGAACCTCTTGAAGCACCGAATCCTCCCCCAAACCCACCGCCAGTTGATTTTCCTTTCTCATCTTTCCATAGAGCAGCGTTTTCTTCTAAACCTTTCATTGTTAGATTAATTCTACCCTGATCATCAATCTCTTTTATTTTAACAGTTACTTCATCACCAAGATTTAAGAAATCGCCTGGCTTATCTATTCGATAAGGTGCTAATTCACTAACATGAGCCATGCCGTCTTGGCTAGCACTTATAGAGATAAAAGCTCCGAAATCAAGCATTCTAACAACTTTTCCTTTAATAATCTCGCCTACTTCAAAAACTTTCACAATTTCTTTAATCTGGCGAACAGCCTCCTCAACCATGTCTGCTTTTGTTCCGCAAACGATTACTTGTCCATCGTCTTCTATGTCGATAGATACTCCTGTTTCATCAATAATACGATTAATAACCTTTCCTCCTGGACCAATAATTTGTCCAATTTTTTCTGGATCAACCATGAAATTAACTAAACGAGGAGCGTATTTTGAAAGTTCAGCTCGAGGACTAGAAATAGCTTTAGTTAAAACATCAAGAATTTCATTTAAAGCTTTTCTTCCTTGAGTTAAAGTTTTAGTGATTATATCTTCGTTTATACCTAAAGTTTTTGTGTCTAACTGAATAGCGGTTAAACCGTCTTTTGTTCCAGTTATTTTAAAGTCCATTCCACCTTGCCCATCTTCTAAGTCCTGGATATCGGTTATTACTTCCCAATTCTCTAAATTTTCAGTTGAAGCTAGTCCCATGGCAATACCAGCCACCGGTTTTTTAACCGGAATACCAGCATCCATTAAAGCTAAAGTTGAGGCACAAGTAGAAGCCATAGAAGAAGAACCGTTTGAACCTAAGGTCTCACTAACAACTCTAATTGTATAAGGAAAATCTTCTTTTTTAGGAATCATTGGAAATAAAGCTTTTTCTGCTAAAGCACCATGACCTACTTCGCGACGACCGGTTCCTCTTAAAGGAGAGGCCTCGCCAACTGAATAAGGAGGGAAGTTGTAGTGGTGCATGTAGCGTTTTTTGCTTTGACCATCTAAACCTTCAAGAGATTGTTCCATCCCTGGAGGACCTAGAGTTACAATAGACATTACCTGTGTTTCTCCGCGTGAGAAAAGAGATGAGCCATGAGTTCTTGGTAAAAGAGCCACTTCAGCCGATAAATCTCTTACCTCATCTAAAGCTCTGCCATCAACACGTTTTTTATCAAAAACAATAGCTTTAGTAATTTCCGTATCAATCATTTCTTCTACTAAAGATTTAGCTACAAAAGACCTTTTATCTTCGCTAAATCCTTGCTCAAATAAATACTCATCGAAATTTTCCTTAATAGCAGCCACAGCAGCTTTTCTTTCGTTCTTTGTATAATATTCTTGTTTGAAAAGAAAGTTCTTAATATTATTTTCTAACCAAGTTTTTCCGATTTCAAGTAAAGCTTCCTTTTCTTTTATCGACTCAATTTCTTCAGCACTTTTTTCTCTTTCTTTTTTAACTATTTCTTGTTTTATTTCTACACCGCTTTGTAATTCCTTAATTAATTCGATTGCAGTTTGAAGTTCTTTTTGTCCTGCTAAAATAGCTTCTAGCATTTTAGACTCAGGAACTTCATCAGCTCCAGCTTCAATCATGATTGTTTTACTCTCTGTGCCCGCTACAATTAAATCAAGACTGCTTTTAGTTTGTTCCTCATTTGTTGGGTTAAAAACAAGTTTATCATCAATTAAAGCCACACGAATTCCGCCAATTGGACCATGCCAAGTAATTCCTGAAATTGCTAAAGCAGCTGAAGCCGCTATTAAAGAAACAATATCGTGATCATTTTCTTGGTCAACTGTTAAAACAGAAATAATAACCTGAACATCGCGATTATCTCCTGAGGGAAATAATGGTCTAATTGAACGATCAATCATACGACCAGTTAAAATAGCCTGGTCACTAGGACGACCTTCACGTTTAATCCATTGTGAGCCTTTAATTATTCCGGCTGCATAAAGCTTTTCTTCAAGCTCAACCATTAAAGGAAAGAAATCAACATTGCGCTCGTATTTTGAGCGAACAACAGTTGCTTGTACAACTGTTTCTCCGTACTGAACCCAAACAGCTGCATCAGCTGCCTTGGCCACTTTTCCAGTTTTAATAGTTAGAGTACGGCCTAACCATTCTTTAGAAAATATTTTTTCCATAGATTTGTCTTTTGGCCGTCAAATTACAGGACTGTATATCCAAATACAGCACTATCTATTTGACGGACAAAAATATTTAATTTTTAATTATTTTTTTGTAAATTTTTTGCCTTTTTGTCCGCTATAAATTAGAAATCTTTTTTCTACTCCGATATCAGTAAAGTCATCCGCTTCCTCAATTAATCGAGAAGAGCAGGTTTTTCTAAAGGCCATTATTTCTACCAAGCAACCTTTATTGTTTTGTAAATAAGAAACCAAAGGCAAATAGTCTCCGTCGCCGGAAACTAAAACAATAACATCTAATTTATCAGCTAATTTTATAGCGTCGATTGCGATGCCAACATCCCAGTCGCCCTTTTTAGCTCCTCCAGCGAAGATTTGTAAGTCTTTTATTTTTACCTCAAAACCCTGTTGTTCCAAGGCTTCAATAAAAGGAGTCTCTTCCTGGTTTTCTGTCCGTATAGCATAAGCAGTGGCCCGAATAAGTTTTCGATCAGCCACTGCTTCTTTGAGTATTTCTTTAAAACTTACCTTTTGACCATAAAGATTCCTAGCCGAATGATACATATTCGCTACATCAACTAAAACCCCCACTCTCTGTTCTTTATGTTTTATCATTTTATTTATTCTTCAACTTCATCTTCCGGTAATATATCAGCTTCAACATCCTCTTCAGGAACAGCTATTTTCTTTTCCTTTTTTAAATCTTCTTGTTCCTCTTCTTCTAATTTTTGAGCGATTTTAAGCTTTAACTTAGTAGCTAATTCTTTAAACTGCTCAGCATTTTCTTTTCTTAAATATTTTAGCAACTTTCTTCTTTCGCCAACTTTTTTCAGTAAACCACGGCGAGAAGAGAAGTCGTGTTTATGGTTTTTTAAGTGATCAGTTAATTCCTTTATTTCTTCAGTTAAGATAGCGATTTGCACCTGTGAAGATCCGGTATCAGTTTCGTGAACTCGGAATTTTTTAATGATTTTTTCTTTTGTTTTTTTGTCTAACATGGTTTTTGGCGCTTTATCCGAGAAAAAGTTTATTAGCTTTATCCCAGAAAAAGTACATTATTTTTTAAATTTAAATAAAATTAATAAAAATTAACCCTATTTAATAGTGTTTACTTTTTTCATTAAACGAGACTTTTTTCTAGACGCAGTATTTTTAGTAATAACGCCTTTTTTTGCGGCTTTATCAAGAGCTTTAATGGTTTTTGATAAAACTTCTTTTACTGATTTATCATTATCAGCAATCTGTTTTAAGTTAGCTTTTACTAAAGTTTTAGCTTTAGTAGCTACTTTTTTATTAGCAATGGCTCTTTTTTTAGCCTTTCTAAGCTCTTTTTCCGCGGATTTCTTGTTTGGCATATCAAATTCTTAAGATTATTGTTATTAAATCAATCCAATATTAACATAATTATAAATAAAAATCAAGGGTCGGGGTGGTGAGATTCGAACTCACGATCTCCTGGTCCCAAACCAGGCGCCTTAGACCAACTGGGCCACACCCCGAATAAAAAACAATCCTTAAAATAAAGGAGTATTTACTTATGTGCCCCGGGTCAGAATCGAACTGACGACACAAGGATTTTCAATCCTTTGCTCTACCACTGAGCTACCGAGGCCTATTAAATTTCTATTTTTGTTGCGGGAGTCGGACTCGAACCGACGACCTCCAGGTTATGGGCCTGGCGAGC
>CAZDYJ010000022.1:0-14274 GCA_964509735.1 uncultured Gammaproteobacteria bacterium | reverse complement strand
AAATAAAAAGAACACACTTACGTGCGCTCTTTTTATTTCCGTAGTCCCTAGGGGAATCGAACCCCTGTTACCAGGATGAAAACCTGACGTCCTAACCACTAGACGAAGGGACCATTTTCAAACAAAAATTAAGGACAATTATCTTCCTTAATCTTAAAATCATTTTATATATTTTTAAAAATATTGTCAATATGCTATAATGAGCTCAAGTTATCTTTTTAAATCCTTTATTTTAGCGAAAAAAATGAAAAAAAGAAAAATTGGACTAGCTTTAGGCTCTGGTGGTTTTAGAGGTTTGGCTCATATCGGAGTTTTAAAAGTTTTAGAGGAAAATGATTTACGACCAGATTATTTAACAGGATCTTCTATTGGCGCCTTGATTGCTGCTTATTATGCTATTTATGGCTCAGCTTCTAAAATAGAAGAAAAATTAAATGAATGGCCAGTTGATAATCTTTATAAATTTCTTGACCTTAGTTGGCAAGGAGGTTTTATTGCTGGTCGAAAATTTTCTAAATTTTTAGACAAAGAATTTGCTAATTTTGATTTTAATAAAACATTTATACCTCTTAAAGTAGTAGCGACTGATTTAGCTAGTGGTTCGCCTTTTGTTTTTTCCAAAGGCTTGTTAACTTCAGCAATAAGAGCCAGTATTTCCGTGCCTTTAATGTTTAAACCATTTGAATATAATGATAAATTTTTTGTCGATGGCGGCTTAAGTAATCCAGTACCAGTTGAGCTTTTAAAAGATATGGGCGCTGATTTAGCTTTAGGTGTAAATCTTTATCATAAAAATGAATTTGTTAAGCGTAAGTTTAATATGAAAAATGTCGCTTTAAGAAGTGCGCGTATCGTTATGTATAATTTAGCTCAAGCCGATATTCCTAAGGCGGATTTTATGATTAGTCCTGATACCTCAGAAATTATAGTTAATCCTAGTCTGTCAAAATATAATTTAGAAACAGTAAAAAAATTAATTAAAATTGGCGAAGACGCAACTAGAAAGGCTTTGCCGGAAATAAAAAAAATATTTCATAAAATATGAAATATCGACTTTATACAACATCAAGAAAAGCTTGGGACGGAATGTTAAAAGCTATTTTAGAGGCGGGAAAATCCATTTTTTTAGAAATGTATATTTTGCTTGAAGATACTAAAGATACTCATAATTTTTTAGATCTTTTAAAAGACAAGGCTTTAGCTGGATTAAATGTTTCAGTTATCGCCGATGCTTATGGGAGTTCTCATTTATCAAATAAAAAAGTTAAAGAATTAAGAGATGCTGGGGTTGAGTTTATTTTTTTTGGTAGTTGGCTTAGAAGAACCCATCGAAAAATATTAATTGTTGATGAAAAATTAGCTTTTATTGGCGGCGTTAATATCAATAAAAAAATTATTGAGTGGCGTGATATGCAAATTAGGGTGAGTGGTAAAATAGTAAAACCCTTATTAAAATCTTTTGCCAATGGCTATCGTTTAGCTGGTGGTAAAAAAGATTCGATTTTAAAATACAGCCAGCTATCTTTAACTAGAAAAATAAAATCTTTAATAATTGATAGTCTGCCGGGCACTAGAAAAAAATATCGCTTATCCGATTATTACATTGATAGAATTTTAGAAGCTAAAAAATCTATTATTATCGTTACTCCTTATTTAGTCCCGCCTCGCCGTTTATTGGCCGCCTTAGATACAATTTGCCGCAATGGCATTAAGGTGGAAATAATTATTCCCAACGATACAGATGTAAAATCTTTAAATAAAGTAAATTATTTAAATGCTTGTCGCTTGTCAGATATTGGTGTTAAATTCTATTTAAGTCCAGTTATGAATCATGCCAAGCTTTTACTTATTGATAATGAGATAGGTTTAATCGGCTCACAGAACTTCGATATTTTGTCATTTAATTTTAATATTGAGGCTGGGGTATTTTTTAGTCAGAAAAAATTAGTTGCTGATTTGCAGAAAATAATTGAAAAATGGCGGAGTGAAGCTGAGCCTTTTGAATTTAAACGTAATCGTCATCGTTTTAGTGATAAAATTTTAATATCAATTATAAAGATTTTTTATCCGATATTTTAATCTCTACTTTTTAAGTCTGTAAAGGGGAAATAAAAATGTCCTATTTGGACATTTAAGTAATCATTAAAGACTCTACTTTTTAAGTCTTGTTTTTTTTATTTTTTTGTGCTATACTTTTCCTAATTAATTTTTAACAAGGAAACTATGGCTGCTGATTCAATTAAAATAAAAGGAGCAAGAACGAATAATCTAAAAAATATTTCTTTAGATATTCCTCGTAATAAACTCGTGGTAATTACTGGTCTTTCTGGTTCTGGTAAATCTTCTTTAGCTTTTGATACTATTTATGCCGAAGGGCAGCGCCGTTACGTTGAATCTTTATCTTCTTATGCCAGGCAGTTTGTTGGCTTAATGGATAAGCCGGACGTTGATTTAATAGAAGGTTTATCTCCCGCTATTTCTATTGATCAGAGAACAATTTCTCATAATCCTCGCTCAACTGTTGGAACAATAACAGAAATTTATGATTATCTAAGACTTCTTTTTGCTCGAGCTGGAACACCTCTTTGTCCTCATTGTGGTTTAAAATTAAAAAAAGATTTTGAAGAAAATAAAAGAGTAAAAAAAATTGGCAAAAGAGAAATAAAATCTTCAACTGTCACTAGGTTTTTTGCTTGTTCTGGTTGTGATTATAGACGAGCCGAACTTGAGCCAAGAGATTTTTCTTTCAACTCTGCTCATGGCGCTTGTTCCGCTTGCGGCGGTTTAGGGGAAAAGTTAGAAATTGCCCCTGAATTATTATTTAATAATAATCTTAGTATTTTAGAAGGCTCTATTAAACCCTTAGCACACGTTAACTTAAGTAATAATCCTTTAATCCTAGAGCTAGAGCAAATCTCTAATAGACATGGACTCAATTTACGTAGCCCTTTAAGAGATTTTTCAAAGAGTGAAAAAAATCTTCTTCTTTTTGGCGATAGTGAATCTTCTGGTATAGTTTCTTATTTAGAAAAAAAATATGAAACAACTAAATCGGGTACGGTAAAAGCTGAAATTGAGAAATCTATGAGAGCTTCTCTTTGTCCTTCTTGTTTGGGTCAAAGATTAAAACCAGAAGCTCTGGCGGTAAAAATTTGTGGTCTTTCAATTATTGAATTAACTGATAAAAGTATTAGTGAGCTTAAAGATTATCTGCCAAGCTGGTTAGAGAAACCCGGGTCTTTTAATGGAAATTTTCAAATAGTTCAGCCGATTATTTTAGAAATTATAAAAAACTTAGAATTATTAGAAAATGTTGGTTTAAATTATTTATCTCTATCTCGAGCCGCCGCTACTTTATCTGGCGGTGAAGCGCAAAGAATTCGTTTAGCCTCTCAGGTCGGCTCAGCTTTAAGCGGAATTTTATATATATTAGATGAGCCTTCTATTGGGTTACACCAAAAAGACAATGATAGATTGATTAAAACTTTGAAAGATTTAAGAGATAATGGAAATACAGTTATTGTCGTTGAACACGACGAAGCGATGATGTTAGCCGCTGATCATTTAATCGATATTGGGCCGGGAGCTGGTGAGCTTGGTGGTCGAGTTTTGTTTTCCGGTAAACCTTTAGATATTTTTTCTGCCCCAGAATCTTTAACCGGAGATTATTTAAGTGGCCGCAAAAAAATAAATAAACCCAAAAAATATCGCCAGGGTAGTGGAAAAAATCTTACTATTATCGGCGCTTCAGAGCATAATTTAAAAAATATTAATGTTGATATTCCCTTAGGAAAGTTAGTCGCTATTACTGGTGTTTCTGGTTCTGGTAAATCAACTTTGTTAAATGATATTTTAGCTAAAGCCTTAGCTCAAAAATTTCATCGTGCTAAAGCTGAACCGGGACGTCATAAAGAAATAAAAGGTTTAGAAAATATAAATAAAGTAATTGATATAGATCAATCGCCAATTGGCAAAACACCTCGATCTAATCCAGCTACTTATACCGGACTTTTTTCTCATGTTAGAGATTTATTTGCCTCTTTGCCAGAAGCGCGTTTAAAAAGATTTGGTCCTGGTCATTTTTCTTTTAATGTTCCTGGCGGTCGCTGTGAAAATTGTGGCGGAGATGGTGCTATTAAAGTTGAAATGCAATTTCTATCAGACATTTTTTTAACTTGTGAAGTTTGTGGTGGTAAAAAATTTAAAGATGAAATTTTAGAAATAAAATATAGAAGTAAAAATATTTTTGAAGTTTTAGAGATGACTGTTTCAGAGGCTTTAGTATTTTTTTCTAATCAAGAGTTAATTGCTAAAAAACTAAAAACCTTAGAAGAAGTTGGTTTAGGTTATATTCGACTTGGTCAAAGTGCAACTACTTTTTCAGGCGGAGAAGCACAGCGTATTAAGTTAGCTACTGAACTTTCACGGCGGGCAACCGGAAAAACTCTTTATATTTTAGATGAACCAACTACCGGCTTACACTTTGACGATATAGTGCGCTTACTTAAAGTTTTAAATATGCTTGTTGATTGTGGTAATACAGTTTTAATAATTGAACACAACTTAGACGTTATAAGGTCTTGCGATTTTGTTATTGACCTTGGTCCTGGTGGCGGTGAAGAGGGTGGTTGTTTGGTTGCAAGCGGCAATCCAGAAGAAGTAGCTCGTGAAAAAAATAGCTTAACTGGTCAATACTTAAAAAAAATCTCGAATTAATTCGAGATTTTTTTTATTGTTTGAAAAATTGTTTTTTCTGTTCCCGGCCGACAAGCTACTAAATCCCTACTTTTTAAAGTCCACTCTTTATTTTCAAAATCATAAATTAAAGTCCCAGCTTCTTTAGCAATTAAAGTTCCCGCGGCCACATCCCAAGCTTTAGCTCCAGGAATAACTATTGAATCAACTCGTCCAGCAGCCACAAAAGCTAATTCAATAGCAGCACTACCAAGCTGACGACAGTCTAGGGAATTTAATTTTCTTTCCTTATAATATTTAGTGGCAAAAATTAAATCTCTTTTTTTATCACCATGGCAAAAAGTGTGAATTTCTTTACCGCCGTTTTTTAGAGGACTTAGCTTTAAACGTTTATTATTTAAAAAAGCGCCCTTATCTTTTTCAGCATAGAAAATTTCATTAAGTATTGGCGCATAAATTAAGCCAAAAATTATTTCCTGCTTGTAAGATAGTCCTATAGAAATTGACCAGAGAGGGTTATGAATAGAGAAGTTTGTTGTGCCGTCAATTGGGTCAATAATCCAGGTATAGTCAGATTTTTTTTGACTAGATCCTGATTCTTCAGCTAAAAAGGCGTGATTTTTAAAAATCTTTTTTATTTCTTTAATTAAATATTTTTCAGTATCTAAATCAACTTGAGTGACTATTTGTGAGTCACTTTTTATTACGCTATCGCTACGATTATAGGTTTGCCATTTTTTAGCCGCTTCTTTTCCCGCTCGCTTTATAATAGGAATTAATTTTTTATAATTTTCCATACTTTTATAAGTTATCAAGAAGTATTAATTCTAAATTTTTTGTTTTTGTTTCTAAAACAGCAAAAGTCGGTGAAAAACGAGTATTAGAAATATTTCCTGGGTTGGCTTTTAATGAATTATTTATTTTTTCTAGCCAGGGCTTATGACTGTGTCCATAAAACAAGAAGTCAAAATCATTTTCGTATTTTAATTTAAATTCTTCGTGGGTTAGAGATATTTTTAAACCATCAATAGTTATTCTAGCTGTTTCACCTAAATAGATTACATTTTTATGGGTAATATTTTTTTCTGGATAAGTGTCACAATTTCCCTTAATTAAAAAAATATCGCCGGAAAAATTATCGGCTAAATATTTCAAAGTGTCACTATTTGATAGATCTCCTAGGCAGATTAGTTTAGAAACTTTTTTCTCTAAACAGCAATTTAAAGACTTGTCTAGATTTAAGAGGTTGTCGTGGATGTCAGAGATGATGGCTACTTTCATTATTTTTTATCTCTAATTTTTATTTCATAAGACATCTGTTCAAGTTTTCGTAAATGTCCTCGAGCTTGATCGTATTTTGTTCTTAAATAGCCAGTCATATCAAAATCAGCCAATTCTTCAAGACTAGTTGCCGCTATTTTCTTCATTTTAGAAATCACAGAAAATTTTCCAGCCGCGGCTTGATTGGTTGCGTAACGAACTAATTCGCCAATCATATCGCAGACTCCACCTAAATATGTTTCATAATTAAAAGATAAATCTTTTACGGTTTCTACCTTGCCATTTTTTAATATGCTATAAAAAGATTTTCCTTCCATATATTCTTCAGCCGCTGCCTTATAAGCACCTTCTCGAAGTAAGCGATTTTCTCCGAAATTCTTTTCCAACTTTTTAAAAGCTTCTTCCATTTCCTTTAAACCATTCTCAGCCGATTTATTATCACCTTTTTGAATGGCGAAAATTGTTTTTTTCGCTTTAAAAAGAATATCATTAGAAGCGGAAATAATTTGCCTTCTTTCTGATTCGTTTTGTTTGTAACTATCTTTTAAAATAGTTAATAGTTTTTTTTCAATCATATTTATATTACTCTAAAAACTTCCTCAAGACTTGTTTCGCCAGCTAAAGCTTTTAAAACTCCGTCTTGGAGCATTGTAATCATTCCACTTTCTATTGCTGCTTGTTCAATTTCAAAATCAGTTATTCCTGGTTCTTGAATTAATTTTCTTATTTCTGGATTCATTTCAATGGCTTCATAAAGACCAATTCTTCCTTTATAACCAATTTGCCCACATTGTTCACATCCTCCATGTTCATAAAAAATCAAATCAGAAGGAATGTTTATTTCACTATTTTTAATACTGGAAATAATATTTTTTACTTTTTCCTCATCTTCCATGTTTAGAGTTTTTATTTTTTTACAATGAGGACAAAGACGACGAACTAAACGCTGTCCGATAGCAAATTCAATTGAGTTAGCTAAAGATTGTCTTTCTAATCCCAATCCCGAAAAACGAGAAATAGCGGCTGCGGCTGAGTTAGCGTGAATGGTTGACAGAACTAAGTGTCCAGTTAAAGCCGCTTCAATAGCAATTTTAGCCGTTTCCGAGTCACGAATTTCGCCGATCATCATGATGTTTGGATTTTGTCTTAAAAGCGATCGCATAGCAGACGCAAAAGTATAACCACGATTTTCGTCTATTTGAGTTTGCATTACGCCAGAGAGTTGATATTCAATCGGATCTTCAACGGTAATTATTTTTACATCACTTTGATTTAATTTATTTAACATTGAATATAAAGTCGTTGTCTTTCCGCTCCCAGTCGGACCAGTTGTGATAATAATTCCTCTGGTTTTTTTCATGGCTTTTTCAAGAGAGATTGAAGCTGCTCCGGTGATGCCTAATTTTTCCATGTCTAAATTAGCGGCTGAGTTTGATAATAAACGAATAACAATAGTTTCCCCGAAGCCACCAGAGATAATTGAAAGACGACAGTCTATTTTTTGACTAGGTAAATAAATTCTAAATCTTCCATCAAAAGTAGCTTTTTTTACATTAGTTGCTTCTCCAGCTAAAATTTTCATTTCTGATAAAATGGGCAAGTAACTTGTTTTTGGCAGTGACATAATGTCATGCATGACACCATCGATACGGAAACGAACTTTTACATCAATTTCGGTTGGCTCAATATGAATATCCCCAGCTAAAGAACTAACACCAAGAGATAAAACTAAATTTATCATTTTATCACTTGAAGTCATTTTTATTTTCTCTGGAACACTTGATAAGTCGGCACTTATTTTTTCAGCTTCTTCCATTTCTTCTTTGGATATTTTTATGCCACGACCAATTGTTTGAGAAATAACAATATCATATAACTCATCTATATAATCAAATTTACCGATTACACGGTATATTTCCGATAACGAAGTTACTCCATCTAAGACCTTTAAAACTCCGTCTTGGAGCATGGTAATCATGCCGTCTTCAATTGCTTGTTGGAGAATTTTAAAAGAAGGAGCGGCGTCTATAGTTAACTGCTTTATTTTATCATTCATGGTAAATATCTCGTAAATACCAATTCTTCCTTTATAACCTATTTGTCCGCAAGTATCACAACCAGGACCCGCTTCATAAATAGTTGGTAATTTATTTGGGATGCTAACATTAGCTTTTGGCGAGATAACTGATAATATTTTATTTATTTTTTCTTCATCTTCTTGGTTTATTTTATGCTCCTGGCGGCAATTTGGGCAAAGTTTTCTAACTAATCTTTGTCCAATAACAGCGTTAATTGAGGGCACTAAAAAATATGGCTTTACTCCCAAATCTATTAAACGAGGAATAACACCGGAAGCGTCATTGGTATGAAGGGTTGAAAGAACTATGTGTCCGGTTAAAGAAGCGCGGACTGATATTTCCGCTGTTTCTAAGTCTCTAATTTCTCCAACCATCACAACATCAGGATCTTGACGCATAATTGAACGCAAGCCGTCAGAAAAGCTGTAACCCTTACTTTCGTCAACTTGACTCTGGTTTACTCCTTCGATTTGGTATTCAATCGGATCTTCTAGGGTAACTATTTTTGTGCCTGGTTTATTTAATTTGCTTAAAACAGCATAAAGAGTGGTTGTTTTTCCGCTTCCAGTTGGACCAGTTGTTAAAATAAGTCCATTTGGTTTTTCAATTTCTCTGGCTAAAATAGGGGCAACCTCATCTCTTAACCCCAGATCACTAAACTCTAAAGCGGCGGTCTTAGAGTCCAGGATACGCATAACCACACTTTCTCCGTAAGCGGTTGGTAAAAATGAAGCTCTAACATCAATCTTTTGATTATCGGATAAATGAATTGTAAATCGTCCATCTTGAGGTTTGTCATCAACATTAATTTTTACTTCGGCTAATATTTTTAAACGAGAAATTATTCTTTCCCATTTTTCTTTACCTATCTCAGCCGCTTCCTGTAAAACACCATCTAAACGCAATCTAATTATTACGCCCTTTTCCTCAGTTTCAATATGAACATCACTTGCTTTTAGTTTTAAAGTTGTGGCTAAAATTAAAGTTATAACATCGCTAATATTTACATCATTTATTTTCTCGTTAAGGCTTTTATAGTTGGCAATATTTTCTTTAAATTTTTCTAAGTCAGAAGCTTTTATTTCTACACCGCCTTCATATTTTTTTATCTTTGGTAAATTTTTATAAGCTTCTAAAGCAATATTTAAACTTGTTTCAGAAATTATATAAAGACGGGTTGAGGAAAAATATTTTTTTCCTAAATCATTTAATTCTTTTTCTATTTCAAGACTTGAGTCTAAGCAGCCAAGACGAATATTTTTTCCATCATAAAAAAAACAGACCATCTTTAATTCTCTAGCTTTTTCTTCTGGTACTAAAGATAAAGCTTCTGGGCTAATTGGAAAACCATTTAAATCAACATAATCAAGGCCGCTTTGGAAAGCGGCCTGAGCAGTTTTTCTTTCAATTTCTTTCAATTTGATTTCTCCTTGTTTTTTTGTAAAACGACCGGCTACACTATCTTCGTCATTATTTGGATTTATTAGATTATCAATTGAGGTCAAATCGCTCATATTTTTTATTTACGAAAGAGTCTTTCTAGTTTAGCTAAAATATTTTTTTCTTTTAACTCTACAAACAAGCCAGTCCAAGCGCTTACCTGAAAAGTTGTTAGAACTGATCCAAACAGAATTACCGCTGCTAAAGCTAAGAACATTAAAATGTAACTTAACCATATCTGTTGTAATGCTAAGCTACCAATGAAAATAAGAGATAGAGGAAAGAAAACAATCGCCAAGAAAAGTAGTCCAGCTAGAAAAGAAACAATAAATAAAATAACTGCCATTTCTAAACTTATCAACCAATTCTTTTTAAATAATCCCCAACCCTTTAAAAGTGATTTCATAAAACCTTTTTCTTCAAAAACTTGATAAGCAACGGCATATTTTATAGCTAAAGCAGCTCCAGTAGCCAAAGGAATAAAAATTATAAAGAGAATTACGTAAAGAATATTAAGACCTGAAAAGTCGTTTAAGGCTAAAATCAATAAAGGAAGACTAACTATTAAAAAAGAAAAAAGTATAAAAAGTTGAATTGTGATATTTAAGCCAAAAAGTGGCCAAAAATTTCTATGCCCAACTGTTAAATTTTCTCTTATTTTTATTTCAGTATTTTTTTTCTTTCCTTCTAAGATATTTTTTAAACTATTTACCAAAGCTCCTTGAGAACAAATTGCTATCCAAATAGCTGCGGCAAAGAATACAAAAGTGGTTATTAAAATAGCTAAAGCATTCATTGCGCCCACAAAGCCATTTGTAAATAAAGACACCATTCCAAGTCCTATTCCTCCTAAAATATCAAAAATGTTTATTAATTTTTCTAAATTAAGATAGGAATTGTCGATTAGGTTTCCGCCCATCCCTTGACTTATTAAACTATACTCCCAGGAACCGCCAATCGCGGTAATTGAGGCAAAAAGTCCAAAAAACCAAAGATATTTGAATTTTTTGCTTATTTGCCAAGCTTGCTTTAAAATGAAACGATAAGAAAACATAAATTTTTTATTTATATCTTTTAAATTTTTATTTAATTGAAAAACCTTAAAAAGTCTGTTAGTATTATAGCATAATTATTTTACAAGCACCAAATATTTGTTATGGCTTATATTAAAGATATTAAAAAAACAATTTTAACCGAATTATCTCTTAAAGATGGCGATTTTTCTTATCCTCCAGATAGTAAGTTGGGTGATTTAAGTTTAGCTTGTTTTACCTTAGCTAAAGAAGCGTCTAATAATCCTGCTCAAGTCGCTCTTGATTTGCAGAAAAAAGCCTTGGAATCAAAAGCTTTATTAGATATTTTTTTAGAAGTAAAAGCTGTTGGACCTTATTTAAATTTCTTTTTTAAAAATGAGAAAATAATTCCTGAGGTTTTAAGAGAAATTCGCTTGAAAGCTAAAAATTTTGGATATAGTTCTAATGAAAATCCTAAGTCTATAATGATTGAGTATTCAAATGGCAATACCCATAAAGAATATCACGTTGGTCATTTGCGAAACATTTCTTATGGAGAATCGATAAAAAATATTTTAAAAGCCTCTGGTTGTAAGGTCATACCCGTTTCTTATATAAACGATTTTGGTATACATACAGCTAAAACTATTTGGAATTGGAAGGCAAATCCTGTTTATGAAGAAAGACCAGAAGATAAAGGCTATCTTTTAGGTCGCTGTTATTCGGAAGCTAGCTTAAAACTAGCCAAACAAAAAGAAGAGGGTAATAAATCCGGACAAGAAGAAGTCTCTCTTATTATGAAAAGCATTGAAAGTCGCCAAGGAAGTGATTATGAGTTATGGAAAAAAACTCGAAATTGGAGCATCAACTACTTTAATAATATATATAAAGAGTTAAATATTTCTTTTTTAGATACTTTTTATGAAAGCGAGGTAATAGACGATGGCTTAAAGATGGTTGATGATTTGACTAATAAAGGGATTTTAAAGTTAAGTGAAGGGGCTATTATTGCCGATTTAGAAGAATTTAATTTAGGCGTTTTACCTGTTATAAGATCTGATAAAACTGCCTTATATCCAGTAGCTGACTTAGCTTTAGCATCTAAAAAATTTAACAAATACAAACTTGACGCATCTATTTACGTAGTTGATGTTAGGCAGGGATTGCATTTCAAACAATTGTTTAAAGTTTTAGAATTAGCTGGATACAAGCAGCCTTTAATTCATCTTTCTTATGATTTTGTCACTCTTCCTGAGGGAATGATGGCTTCTCGAACTGGCAATGTTATAACCTATGAAGATTTAAAAAGTAAGATTTTTGATAAATTATTTATTGAAACAAAAAAAAGACACGATAATTGGACGGACTCTCGTCTTAAGGAAACAGCCATGTCTTTAACCATGTCGATAATTAAATTTGAAATGTTAAAAGTGGGAGCAGAAAAAATAATTACTTTTAATATTGAAGAGGCGGCTCGTTTTGAGGGCTTTACTGCCTGTTATCTTCAGTACACATATGCCAGGTTAAGGAGCTTAGTGAGAAAAGCGGGTTTAGGAATTTATTTTAGCTCTCCAAATTTAAATTTATTACAAGAGAAAAAAGAAAAAGATTTAATTTTAAAAGCGGCTCGCTTTCCGGAGATTTTACAAATAGCAGCGGAAAAATATAACCCCAGTGAAATAGCTAAGTTTTTATTTGAATTTTCTAAGATGATAAATGATTATTATCATGAGGTAAATATTTTGAAAGCCGAGAAGAAAATTAAATTGGCCCGTTTAGCTTTAGTAAAATCTCTATCTTTAGTTTTAGTTTCTGGATTTTCATTGCTCGGGATAGAAGCTTTAGAAGAGATGTAATTTATAGAAAATGTAATTTTTGGTAAATAAATTTTATGACAACAGAAAAAAAAGATCAATCGGAAAAATTTAATCAAATCGTTTCTTTATGTAAGCGAAGAGGTTTTGTTTTTCCTTCTTCTGAAATATATGAAGGCTTCACGGCTGTTTATGATTTCGGTCCTTACGGCGTTGAGCTTGCAAACAATATTAAAAAAGCTTGGTGGAGAGAGATGACACAGTTAAATGATAATATTGTTGGACTTGATTCAGCTATTTTTATGAGTCCGAAAATCTGGGAGGCATCAGGACATGTTAAAGGATTTTCCGATCCATTAACTGAATGTCGAAAATGTCATTCTCGTTTAAGACTGGATACATTATTAGAAGATGTTGGGGTTTTTGCTGATGAAAAAATGAGTGATGAGGAAATTAATAAAATTTTTGATGAAAATAGAGATAAAATAAAATGTCCTAGTTGTGGATCGAGTGATTTTACGCCGGCAAAAAGTTTTAATTTATTAGTACAATCTAATTTGGGAAATTTTACTGGCGATTTTTCAAAAGAGCCTTCCTATTTACGTGGCGAAACATGTCAGGGTATTTATGTAAATTATAAAAATGTTATTGACTCAGCAAGGGTAAAAATTCCTTTTGGCATTGCTCAAATTGGCAAGGCCTTTAGAAACGAAATAACAGCCAGGCAGTTTATTTTTCGAACCAGAGAATTTGAGCAAATGGAGATGCAGTATTTTATTAAACCAGGTGATGACCAGAAAATTTTCGAGGAGTGGAAAAAGAAGCGTTATGATTTTTATTTAAAACTTGGCTTTAAGCCGGAAAACTTACGCTGGCATGAACATGAGAATTTAGTTTTTTACGCTAAGGCCGCTTATGATATTGAATATAATTTTCCTTTCGGTTTTAAGGAAATGGAAGGAATTCATGCTCGAGGTGACTATGACTTAAGTCAGCATAGTAAATTTTCTGGAAAGAATTTAGATTATCTTGATCCTCAAACCAACGAAAGATTTATCCCTCACATAGTTGAAACTTCAGCTGGAGTAGGGAGAATTTTTTTAGCCGCTTTAAGTGAGGCTTATGAAGAAGAAAAAATTGGCGAAAATGACTCTCGTGTAGTTTTGAAATTTCCTAATGCCTTGGCACCAATAAAAATTGCGATTTTTCCTTTATTGAAAAATAAACCAGACTTAGTTGCTAAAGCTAAAGAGATTTACGACATCTTAAAGCAAGAATGGAAATGCGAATTTGATGACAATGGAAATATCGGCAAACGTTATAGACGCCAAGATGAAATTGGTACGCCATATTGCTTAACTGTTGATTTTGATACTTTAGAAAAGTCAGAAGTTACTGTTCGAAATCGTGACACTATGGAGCAAGAAAAAATTTCTTTAGAAAAAATGATTTCTTTTTTTCAAGATAAATTAAAATAAAAATTTTATAAAAGTTTTTCAAAAAAAATTCCTTAAGCGGGAATTTTTTTTATTTTTATTTTTAAAATTTTTTATAAAAAACAAAATTTTTCAAAAAACTATTGCTATGATTTTTTATAAGATGTATAATTATAATGTAAAAAATATTTTTTTACTTTTTAAAACTAATTTAAAAAAATTTTAAAGAAAGGGGGTGAATTTATGAAAAAAGCTACTCCAAAAAAAGCTGTTAAGAAAGTTGTAAAAAAAGCAGCTCCAAAAAAAGCCGTTAAAAAGGCTGTTAAAAAAGTTGTAAAAAAAGCAGCTCCAAAAAAAGCCGTTAAAAAAGTTGCAAAGAAAAAATAGTAAATAATTTTTTGCTTTTTTATAAAGCGATTAATTTTTTATCATTTGAAAATTATACGAAAATCGTTCTGCCTAGCAGGGCGATTTTTGTTTTTTAAAAAGCTAATAAACGCCTTATAATAAAAGGCTG
>CAZDYJ010000021.1:0-15114 GCA_964509735.1 uncultured Gammaproteobacteria bacterium | reverse complement strand
TTTTATATCAGCCTTCCAAGCTGAGGATGGGGGTTCGATTCCCCCTACCCGCTCAAAAAACAAAGAACAACTCGACAGAGTTGTTTTTTGTTTTTTTTGGTATGGTAAAGAGGGGGAATCGAACAAGCGACGAGCGTTTATGAGCCGAGTCGGAAGACGAGGCGATTAAACGAGCGACGATAAAAGCGAGCGAAGAGCGAGCTTTTAGCGGTCGGTCTGGACAAGCGAGCCCGCCGCTCTGCCGGCGGCGGGTGAGGGCGAAATTCCCCCTACCCGCTCCAAAAATAAAAGGCGACTCGAAAGAGTCGTCTTTTGTTTTTGAGTGATATTTAGAAGGGGAAATCGAAGGGTTGGAAACGAGCTTAGCCGAAGGTCAGCAGACCGAGGCGTAGCGAGTGTCGGCGAGTCCGAGCTGGCACAGGACTCGACGTCAACCCTGGGCAACGAAAGAGCGAAGGGCGGCGAGCGATTGAGGCGGAATTCCCCCTGTTTAAATCAGGAACAAAGTACAATTTAAAAGATTATTTTATAAAACACCTTTGTCATGGTATAATTAAAGTAATTATCATTTAATTTATTATGAAATTCATATTCCTAGTCCAAGGCGAAGGTCGGGGACACATGTCTCAAGCTATAACTCTAAAAGAAAAGCTAATAGAAAGGGGTCATGAAATTTCTTGCGTTTTTATAGGTGGAAAAAATTATCAGGATCTGCCCTTGTTCTTTAAGGAATCTTTCTCTTGTCCAATTGAAATGCTAAGCAGTCCTGGATTTAAAGTTGATAAAAAAGGACAAGGAATACTTTTATTTAAAAGTGCTATTTACTCACTTCTTCATTCGTTGAGATATTTAAAATCTATAAAAAAAATAAAAAAAACCATCCGAGAAAATAAACCAGATGCTTTAATAAGTTTTTACGAGCCCTTAACTGGAGCGTATTTACGCTTATGTCGAGATAAAACACCAACTTTTTTTATTGGACACCAGTTCTTTATGGATCATCCAGCTTTTAATCCCTTTTTTAAAAGCTTGGCTATTAAAGAAATATTTAGAATCTATAATCTCTTTGTCGCTCCTAAAAAAAGCGTAAAAATCGCCCTATCATTTAGTGAGGAAAATGACCTAGAGAAAAAAAATCTTTTTATTTGCCCTCCTCTTATCAGAAAAGAGGTAAAAGGTTTAACGGAGGAGCAAGATTTTTATTTACTATACCTTCTAAATAAAGGTTATGGTGAAAAAATAATAGACTGGAGTAAGAATAATCCGGGAATAAAAATTGAAGCCTTTAATAAACAACCTGAAAAAGAAGTTGACAAAAAAAGTGCTGACTTAACTTTTCATAATTTAAGCGGAACAAAGTTTTTAGATTTTTTAAAAAAATGCCAAGCCTATATTAGCACAGCTGGCTTTGATTCAATTGCTGAGGCTGCTTATTTAGGTAAAAAAATAATGATGGTGCCAACTAAAAATCATTTTGAGCAGGAACATAATGCTATTGATGCTGAAAGAGTAAAGATAGCTTTAAAGTCAGATGATTTTAATTTAGATATGATAAAAAATTCTTCAACAGAATCTTTTTCTGGAATCAAAAAATATCAGGACTGGTATAATAGAAATGAAAATAAAATAATAAACATTATTGAAAACTATTTAAAAAAATAAACGAAGACAAAAGACCTTGCTCTAATTAAAAAAAGCTATTTTTGAAAATAGCTTTTTTATGTTTCTAATTTTTATTCAAATAAACTAGCCGCTATCCACCAATATTCCGGGTTGCCGTATTTTTTTTGCCAATACCACCACTCCACACCCCAGGCATAGGTTCTTAAAAAATCTAAATTAATAGCGTATTGAAAATTTGCTTTAAATTGATCAACGCTCATAGATTTATCAATATCTTTTTGAGACAAATAAACCATTCTTCCTTGAGGAACCCAGGGCTCTGCTTGAAGCTCTAAAACCATTAATCTTTCTTCTGATAAACCAGCAAGCCAAGCTTTTATTTTATAAAAACTAGGTGGCAAAGGATATCTTAAAAAACCAAACCAAGAATTATAAACCACTCGATATAAAGTGCTGCCAAAAATATCACCTATTTTTGCTTCCTCGCCCCAGAATTTTAATTCACCAGAAGATGTAATAATTATTTCTCTATCATCAAGTGATCTAACAAGCTCAAACTCATCAAGTAATAACTCCTTATCAAGGGGCGGACAAACACCAAAAGAGCCTAAAAATGGCTCATTCTCAACTTGCCAAAATTCAACACTATCTCTATCCTTATATCTTTTAACAACATTTTCTATCATTTTTAAAGTCAAAGGGCTAATTTCAAAATTTTCTTTTTTATTTAACCAATGAGGGCTATGGCATTCTGGCCAACGCGGAACACGGCGACCAATGCTTAAAATAAAATTTACATCATACTTTTCCCCTTCGTCTATTAAATAATCATAAACACTAAAATCAAAAACTCCTTCCTCTTTTTCTATTTCATCCCAGTAAATTGGGATTCTAATATTTTTAACATTTAATTCTTTAAGAACAGCCTCGTAAGTCTCCTTATAATCTAAATCTAGCTCTCCGCAATACTTAGTAGAAAAAGTAACTCCAAAATGATTTGGCTTTGAGTTAAGATCTATTTTTCTAGGATAATGATTAGCTACTTTTAAAATATAAATTAATAAAGCTATAAGAAGAACAATTATTATTTTTAAAATAATTATTTTCTTTTTGTGTTTACTTATCCATGTAAAATATTTTCTCCAAAATAATCCGATTTTTTCTTTCATAAAAAATTAAAAAGTTAAAAAATATAAACCCAAACCAATAAAAATTACAGCTAAGCTTTTTTGAAAAACTATTCTCTTAGAAAAAGTTTCTTTAAGTAGTTTCGGTCGCCAAAGAGCGATGACAGCACTAATAATTAAAAGGAAGGCGTATTGTACTCCCTGTAAAGCATTAACTAAAACAACTGAACCTAAAAATATGGCATAATTTTGCAAAATAAAACCGCTGGAGCCAATTATCTGATTTAAAAAAACCAAAAAATTATTTTTCTTTTTTCCTTTACTGCTAAAAAGTTCTATTATTGCTAATCTATTTTTTAAACTAAATAAAAATAATAAAACAAATAAAGCTGCCCCTAGCCTTGTCCAAATAAAAGCACTAATAAATTCCTGATGACTATAAGCAATTTTTGTGCTAATAAAATAAAGAGAATAACTAAAGGCAGAAAAAGCGGCTATAAATAAAGCATTTTTTGAGCCAGCCTTAAATGACAAGCCGACGCTTTTTACCACCCTAGACAACCAACTTCTTTTTGTTGGCAAAAAAGCAATTAAAAAAACACCAACTAACATTAAAAATAATCCGATTAATTGTTCTCCTAAAAATTTTTCCTTAAAGATGATAAAAGAAAAAAATAAAGAAAATACCGGTGTTAACCCGCCAATAAAAACTAAAACGCGTGAAGCCTCACCTCTCCTTAAGGCTTCATAAAGAAACCAAAGAGCAATGGCAAAAATAAAACCATTAATTAAATTAAAAGAAAATAATAAAAACCCAGGCCATTCTAAAAACCAAGGCGAAACCACAAAAACAAGAGCACCTAAAACACAGGCCACAAAAGCATAAGCCTTGCTGTTTTTTAAAACGTTATCAACTAAAAACTTATCACCTAAATTAGCAATTGCTAATAAAAAATAAGCTGATAAGGCAACAAATATCCAAGACATAATTTATTTAGAAAAGCCTAAAACTTTTTCAATATTTAAAACCCCCTGATTCTCAGCATTTAAAAACCCATCAACCGCCGCTCTAGCCAGTCGTCCGCTTTCTAACATATCAGGTAACCATTCCTCAACATGGCTAACATCTAAACTATCTACTCCGGCGCCCATAGACAATATCCAATCTCTATTAAAATCTTCCTGACTACCAACTGGCTCAGAAATTATAATTGGCAAACCAAGAGCACAAAAGAAAGAGAGTTCTGAAGGTTTTGTCCAAAGAATATCAGTATTTTTTATAGTTTCATTAAATTTAGAAAAATATTCATCTTTTTTCGGAGCAAAAACAACTTCAACTCCTTCACCATTTTTTAACCCAAATTCGGAAATAGCTTCTAAGAAAAAATCTCTTACTTCCTCTCTTACGCCAGCCACTAAACTTAAATTTAGTTTTTTATTTTTTACCATTAAAAGCAATTCTTTTAAAATTTTAACACCAATTTCTTTTTGTGCTCCAGCTCCACCAACCGCAAAAGTAATTCTTAAAGGTTTAGAACTTTTATCTTCCTTTTTTAAATTTGGTAAAACTGCTTTAACTAAACCTCTGTATTCATCGCGATATTTCCCATTAGGATCAAGGTTTATTATTCTTCTTTCAAGTTCTTTTAAAGCTAATTCTTTTTTCTCCCCAACTAAATCTTTAGGCAAAGGAAAACCAGTTACAAAAAGATTTTCACTTTTTACTCCATACATCTTAAAGCGCTCTTTAACTTTTTCACTTGGCAAGAAATATTTAATACGACTTGATCTCGGGTTAAAAGGTGCCCAAGCTCGAGAAGCATCGGTATCACAAATAACACAATAAATATCACCGGAAAAATTATGATATTCAGCAATATGAGCTGCCACAAAAAAAGTGGTTAAAAATATTGCTCCTGGCTCATCAATTTTATCAATTAAATTTTTACCCAAACCTTTTTTTATAAAAGACTGGAAGTATCTCTGCTGGACAGTTGGTCTAGAAAGATCTCTAAAAGGATAAAGTGGTTTTATTTTCTGAAATGCATCCATGATTTTAAAAACTCCTTGTCCTAAAATAGGAATTTTTTTCAAGCGAGAAATTTTTTCATAAGATTCCAAGCTTTTTTCCCAATATTCTTTTTCCCAATCTAAAATACCTGAATAATTGTTTATAATTAAAACCTCGCCACCGCTTAAATGACGTAGAGCGTGGGCGGGTCGCTGATGACCGTAACCCATGTCAGCTGCTACTAAATAGATTTTTCTTTTTTCCATACAAAAAAATAAGGATAATTAATATTATCCTTATTATAACAAATATAGAGAATAAATGGAAAATTAATATTTTCTTTCCACAAAAGTTTTACCAGTTGTTTCTTGAATATATTTATAAGCATTTAAAGCGGCAATTGTTGCCTGTCCGGAGGCAACGGAAATTTGTTTAATTTCACAAGTTGTTACATCGCCAGCCGCAAAAAGACCCGCGGTTTTAGTCGCCCCATTATTATCAATAATAATCTGATTTTTTTCGCTACGATCAACTAAGTCAGCCACTAAATCTGTGCTAGCAATACGTCCAACTTCAATAAAAACACCGTTTAAAGCTATTTCCTGTTCTTGACCTGTCTTGCTGTTTAAAACTTTTATTTTTTCTACATTATTTACGCCTTCAATAGATTTTACTTCGCTATTTAAATATATTTCTATATTTTCTCTATTTTTTACATCTTCTTGTAGGGATTCAAAGCCCTTAAAGTCTTCATTTCTATGAATTAAATAAACTTTATCAGCTATTTTAGAAAGAACCTCGGCAGCGTCTAAAGCTGAGTTTCCTCCGCCTATAACCGCAACAGTTTTTTTCTTAAAGAATGGACCATCGCAGTTAGCACAATAAGAAACACCCTTGCCGTTAAACTCCATCTCTCCAGGGATAGCCAGACGACGAGGAGATAGACCTATAGCCATAATTAAAGCCGATGATTCAAAGGAATCACTTTCTGTTCTAATTAAAAAATTACCATTTTCCAATTTTTCAACCCTTTTTACCTCAGCCTGCTTTATTTCAACGCCAGAATCAACTGCCTGGTCTTTCATTTTTTCTATTAACTCGAAAGCGTTGATTTTAGGAGTACCTGGATAGTTTTCAATCTCACTAGCCCAAACCAACTGGCCACCTAACTCTTTACCAATAAGCAGGGTCTTCATTTCTCTTCGTCCCGCAAATATTCCCGCCGTTAAACCAGCTGGACCAAGTCCTATAACAATTAAATCATACATAATTTTATTTTTTATTCCTTAATATTATCTATTATAATTTTTTAAAAAAATTAAGGCAAGTTTTTAGCTTATTTTTATGTTTTTTTTAGATTTTATTTTTTAATGCTTTTTTAAATAATACTATAAAGAGTTTTTCCACATCTTTTCCAGATTATTTTTTTATTTAATATTAGCCAAATAAGAAAAGATAAGTCTATATCTTTGTAGACTTATCTTTTTTGCTAATATTTTTATTTTATAAAATTATTCTAAAAATTTCTTAAAAAATATATACTAAGCGTCTCGTGTATATTATATTTTTATACATAAAAATTCTTTTATATAAAGATTGTTTTTTATACGACCTATCTATAAAATGTTCTTCAAGGAACATTATAATAAACTACTTAAATCTTAATACAAAATACATATATAGTTAGAGAAGATATTTTTCGGCATGATTTTCTAAAAATAACAAAAGAATAAATACAAATAATTTTTATATAAAAACTTCTTTTACGGAAAAGCCTTGAAAATTAAGATAAAGAAGCTTTGATAAAGTATATTTTAGATATGATTCCAAATATTAACTTTATGTTTAACAAAAAAACCATCCAAAGGGACAGTTTTTTATGTAAATAAAGGAAATTATATTATTTTTTTGCCAATTTTTAAGACTAAATCTATAAAAAATTAAGAATAAAGGCTTAATTTATGCTTTTTGATATAAAAATATCAAAGTGCATATCTTTTTTAGACTAACTATTAATTGAAGAGTTTATAAAAATCTCAAGCTCATCCAAATCTTTTTTAACCGGATCCTAATAGAAAGAATTAATTCCTAAAGATTTAGCACTTAAAACTGCGTCTTGATTATGTTCAAAGTAAATAAGATCTTCGCATTTTAAGTTATATCGTTGCATTAGTGTCTGAAAATATTTAGGATCAGTCTTTTCTGGTTCATGTTTCATGCTAAAAACCTCGTACGGCATTTTATCAAGACCAAACATTAAAATTTGTTCGTCATTAGCATTGGTTGCTATAATTTTTCTATTTAAATATTTTTCAAGAAGACTATGCATTTCTTGAAATATACCATGATCCTTTATTAAAAATGTGCTTACTGCGTCAACTAAAACAGTTTTCATTTTTTTTAATCAAATTTTAATAGAGAAGATATATAAATGTGGACCATAAGGGACTCTCTCGCTCACCACCGCCAGAAGTGCGGCGGCTTCACTCGTCCAGGGTTGGCGTCCGGATTGCCATCCGAGGCAATCCGTCCGACACTCGCTTGCTCGTTTCAGCTTCCGCTTCAACTCGCATCTCGCTTCCAAGCAGTTCAATTCCCCGAACAAAATATACCCAACCTTTACGAGGATTTTTTATATTGTGGACCATAAGGGACTTGAACCCTTGACCTCTTCCATGCCATGGAAGCGCTCTAGCCAACTGAGCTAATGGCCCATAAAATGTTCCTTGAAGAACATTAAATAAAAATTATAATAAAAAAATGAGAAAATGTTCTTTGAGGAACATTAATATTTTACCTAACATTAAATAAAATAACTCATTTATCTTTTTTAATTAACATTGAAATCTTTCAAAACAAGCTTGCCTCAAAAAGTGCTCCCGCCGGGAATCGAACCTGGATCTAGAACTTAGGAGGTTCTTGTTTTATCCATTAAACTACAGGAGCAAAAACCTGTATAAAACAAGTTTAATAGAAAAAAATATTTTTTACAATAGTTTTTTATAAAACAAGCAAAAAAGTTTTTATCTTCTTAAATCTTAGGATAAAAATCTTTGACAATAAATCTTTTTTGACCTAAAATAAAAACATAATTTTAAAAAATATATGTTTAGCAAAGAAAACAAGTTGGAAAAATTTAAAGATGCCGAAACTATAATCGGTCAATCCATTAAAGTAAAGGGTAATTTTCAAGGCAAGGGAAACATTGTTGTAGAGGGCATGGTTGAGGGTTCAATTAAAACAGAGGCTAATCTTTTTATTGGCAACCAAGCTAAGGTAGTGGCCAATATCGAAGCTCTTGACTCTTCTATTCATGGAGAAGTTCATGGAAATATAAAAAATCGCGGTTATCTTTCAATTGGAGAAGGTGCTAAAATATTTGGTGATATAACCTATAAAGAAATATCTATAGAAAAAGGAGCTATAATAAACGGGCAATTAATTTTTTCTGAAGATGGAAGACGTTCTTCTCGGAACAAAGATGAAAACGAAGAAGAAAAAGATTCTGAATAAAAAATCAGAAAAATAAATAAAGAGATCTATGTATGTTTATATATACGACGACTATTTAAATAAAAGCCGTTATAATAAGGCTGTTAATCGCATGGAAATAAGATTAACAGACCTTGGTTTAAATGGAAAAATAATTCGCTTAAGTGGCATAAAAAATATTAAGAAAGCGATTGAAAATGAAATTAGGTTAGGAGCAAAAACAATAGTAGCTGTCGGCAATAATCAAACGGTAAATAAAATAATTGGGGCTATTATAAGCGCTGATGTTTATAGCGACTTTCAGAAGCAAACACTTCTAGGTATAATTCCTATTGGCAATGACAACTCTATAGCCTCTTCTTTTGGAATAAAAAATGAAGAAACCGCTTGTAATATTTTACTTGCAAGACGTATTGAAAAAATAGATTTAGGGATTGTTAATAATTTCTATTTTTTAAATCAAGCTAAAATACAAAGTCTGGGTACTGTAATGGAAATAAACAATTGTCTAATTGAATCTCAAAAAAAGGGTGAAATAAAAATAATAAATTTATTGAGTGATAAAGAGGAAAAAAAGGACACATTAAAATCGAGTCCTTATGACGGATTGTTAGATGTTGTTATAAAATCGGGAAAAAGAGATATAAGTTTTATAAATGCTAAAAAAATAAAAATCGAAAATATTAAAGAAAAACTTTTAATAGATGATGTTTTAGAAATTGATACTCCGGTTGAAATAGGAGTTTTAAAAAGCGCTGTTAGTGTTATAGTTGGTAAAGACAGAATATTTAACTAATTATTACTCCCTTAATCGCACCTGCTTCGTATTTTATTAGAAAATATTAACATAAAGCCTTCTGATTATTTAAAAAACCGCCTTTTGTAAAAGCGGTTTTTCTTTATAAACAAAAAGATCTCCTTAAACGGGTAGGCAAGAAAATTTCTTCTAGGCATTTTCGAGCAAAAGCCGGAAAAACCCTAGTAAGAAAATCCCCATGCTTGTCGTGCCTGACCCGTTAAAAGAGACCTTAAAAACATCTGTGTTACAGACCAATAAATATATCACATTAAATTGCTAATGTCAATAGCCGTTATCCACTACTTTTCCACAACCACTTATAACAAAAAACCGGCTTAATTAGGCCGGTTTTTGTTAAAAGATTAACTATACTTTTATAATCACCGGTAGAACCATTGGTCGACGTTTTGTTGTCTGGAACAAAAACTGTCCAATCTCATTTCTTATTTTGTTTTTTATATAATCATCGTCAGCTAAAGTCATGGGATTTTTGTCTTTTACAATCTGTTTTACCTTGTTTCTGGTTTTTTCGATTAATTCTTTATTTTCTTTCATGTGCACAAAGCCGCGAGAAATTATATCAGGATTACCGATTATAGAGCCAGTCTTAGCGTCTATAGTCGCAATAACGACAATCATACCATCTCCAGCCATCATTCTTCTATCACGTAAAACTAGCTCGGAAACGTCACCAACACCCAGTCCGTCAACCATGACATAATCGGTATTTACCTTATCTTTCAAAACCACGGGCTTTTGTCCACGAACAAATTTAATAATATGTCCATTATCTAACACAAACACTTGTTCATCTTTAAAACCTTCTCGAATAGCTAATTTTTTTGCCTCCACTAACATGTAATGATTAGCGTAAACTGGTAAAAAATAGTCTGGTTTAACTTGTTTTAGAATGTTTTTAATATCTTCAGCGTTAGCATGGCCTCCGGAATGAATATCCATAATATCACCATGAATAACATTATCGCTTAAACGATAAACCTGGTCTTTTACTTTTTGCACAGAGCGTTCATTGCCCGGGATAACTGAGGAAGAAAAAATAACCGTATCAGCTTTTTTAATTTTTACATAACGATGATTGTCGTTTACCACTCTTGAGAAAACAGCATTGGGTTCTCCTTGGGCTCCAGTGCAAATAACAACAACCTTATCATCTTCGAAGTCATGAACTTTTTCAATAGAAATTAAAGTATTTTTATGCTGAGGTATATAACCGAGCTCTTGGGCTATTTTTACATTTGTTTTCATACTATAACCATCAAGAGCAACTTTCTTACCTATTTTTTCACAATAAGCAATAATATTTGTTATTCTTTCAAGTTGAGAAGAAAATGTTCCTATAATAACCCTGCCTTTGGCCTCATTAATTACTCTCTCTAAATTATCAGAGGTTGTTTGTACTGAAACTTTTTCTTTAGTATAAGAAACACCAAGACTTTCTAACATTAAAATTCTAGGCGATGGTAGTTTTGATAAATGCTCATAACTAAAAGAGCCATTTTTAGGATTGTCTTCAAGAGTCCAATCACCAGGATGAATTACTGTTCCGTGAGGAGTACTAATAATTACTCCAACAGCATCAATAATTGAGTGCTCTACTTGAAAATAACTTATTTTAAATTTACCAAGTGATAATGTTTGGTTTATATCATTTATAGTAACTGCTTTTAAATTTTTACTACTACCTTTTTTATAGTCCTCTACTCTGTGTTTTATCATAGCCAGAGTTAACTTTCTACCAATAATAGGTGGGTTTCCTAATTGATCTAATAAAATTGGAGCAGCTCCTATGTGGTCTAAGTGTCCATGGCTAAAAATAACGCCACGAATATTTCTTTCCTTGCCTCTTAAACAAGAAACATTTGGCACAATGTAATCAACTCCAGGCATGTCCTCGTCTGAAAACTGTAGTCCCATGTCTAAAATTATAATATCTTCATCATATTCAAAGACGGTACAATTTCGACCAACCTCTTCTTGTCCGCCAAGTGGATAAATTTTTAAACTATTTTCTGGCTTTGTCGGCAAAGATCTATTTTTATCACCAATAGATAGCCTGTTAACTGAAAATCTTTCAGAGACTGATTTAGTAGAAGACTTTTGATTTGGATTTTGTCGAGGATGATGTTTGTTAGTAGGGTTATAACGATTCGGGTTAAGTCCTTTCTGTGTTTTTTTACCTGAGCTTTCTAATCCAATTGAGTCGATTCTCAAGTCAAGGTCATTTTTTTTAAAATTTTTCACCGTTTTTTGTTCAGTAAAAAAAACTTCTCGTCCCTCAGGGTGAGTTTTGTTTTTTGGTCCCCTGTAAGAGACCTTCTTTTTTTCATTCATATTGAGTTATTAATAACTGTCTTGTCTTTAAATTTTATTTAGACAGTCTTATTTTTGTCTTTAAGTGCCAGTTAGTTACATCACTAAATCTATCAGCCGAATCTATTAGCACTCCACCGGAAAATCCTTTCAGATCACGGCTTTGAACATAAGTATAAGACGGGTGATAAAGAAATATAGCTGGCGTTTCCAAGCTAATTATTGCCTGAATTTCTTTATATTTTTGATTTCTTTTTTCATTATCAATTTCAACTCTTGCTTCAATTAACAATTTATCTACTTCAGTATTTTTAAAAGCGGATAAATTTAAACCTTTATTAGCTATTTGACTTGAATGCCAAAAAGCAAATACATCAGGATCACCTCCAACGGCCTGTCCATAAAGCAATATTTCAAAATCGCGATTTCCTATTAGATTGGCTGCTTGTTCTCCAGAAATAACTTTTATCTCTAAATTAATTCCTAAAACAGAAAAGTAATCTTTTATTTTTTGTGCCACTACTTCATTATTTCCAGAACCAACTACCGTTAGTTCTAATTTAATATCTTCTACTTCTTCATTATTTTCCGCTTCGTTCTCGTTTAAAGATTTTTTAAATTTATTATGAAAAAATTCTTTTGCTTCGTCAGGAGAATAATTTGGCCAAGAAAAATTATCATTATAAACCTTGCTTTCTTGTAAATAAAAAGTATTAGCCGCTCTAAATGAGTTTAAGAAAATTTCATTATTTAAAAATTCTTTATCAATGCTTTTTTCCAACCAAGAACGATTTTCCTTATCAGCTAAAAAACTATTTTTTTCGCTATTAAAGAAAAGCGCCACTACTTGGGGTTGTATTAAATTATTAATAGACAAAGAGTTCTGAGCTAAAAGCTCTGTCCTGGAGCTAAAAGGCAAATAATTAATCCCCATCACCTGTTTATTATTTAAAGCACTAATCGCTTCCTGTCTGTCAACTAAAAAAATAAACTTTATGTTTTTTAAATAAGGTTTTCCGCCGTAATAATTTTCATTAGCCTCTAAAAGATATTCTTTTATTTCTCCGTTTTTGTTTTTTAACAAAGATTTAAATTTAAAAGGTCCACTACCGACTGGCTTTAAGTTTAAATCAGATAAAATAATAGAGTCTTGGTTGTAGCCAGACCAAAGATCGGTCGGCATAATTCCAAATGTAAGCAAATCTAAAAATGGAGAATAGGGTTCTGGTAAAACAAACTTAAAAGAATAATCATCAATTTTTTCTATACTGATGCCAACAAAATTTTGACGTATAGTAGCTCTATAATCAGGATTTAAAATCAAATTAAAGGTAAAAACAATATCGTTAACTGTAAGTTTCGAGCCATCGTGCCAAAAAACATCTTCTCTTATTTTAAAATAGTATTCTTTGCCGTCCTCGCTAACACTAAATCTTTCTGCTAAATCAGGTATCAAATCACCTTCCTTATTGTATTTTAAAATACTAGAATAAACTAAGCGACTAAGATCTTTATCAGCATCATTGCCTGATGAATACAAGGGGTTAATATTTTTTGGATAACCAACTAAGGCTTCAGTGTAAGTTCCCCCAAAAGCTGGTAAATAAACAAATTTATCTTTAACTACAGAAAATAAAAAATAAGATAAACTTAAAACAAATATTAATACCAAAATTTTTATTAAAAAAAGTTCTTTTTTATTTAAAAATCTTCCTAAATGTTTTAATTGTTTAGAATTAGGTATTTTTCTAGGAGATAAAGAATAAACTAAATTTTTATCAATATCAATTTGACTTTTATTTTTCTTTTTTCCAAAAAGCCAAAAACGACAAGCATTTTTAGCCCGTCGTAATCCGGGAAAAATTTTAGTTTTAAGAAAAGACATTAAAATATCTTAAAAGACACAGCTAAAGAAAGTAATATAAAAATAACGGCTAAAATTATAGTCGCGTTAAAAAGTTTCTTTTCCAAGCCACGCTTTGTCAAATAAACGCCGCCACCAGCTCCACCAAAAACACCGCCTAAGCCAGCTCCTTTATTTTGCATTAAAATAGCAACCATTAATAAAACAGCGACGATTACTTGGATTATTTTTATAGAAAAATCCATATTTATTTTTTAACTTTTTCAATAATAGCAATTAAAGCTTCTTTATTGTTTTCTGCTAAGTCAGCCATTATCTTTCGGTCGACTTCAATATTATTAGCTTTTAAAGCACCAATAAAACTAGAATAGGACATTCCTTGTTCGCGAACAAAAGCTCCAATCTTAATTTGCCATAAAGCTCTCATTGTTCTTTTCTTTTTACGACGATCAACAAAAGCATGAGCACCAGCCTTTGTTCTAGCGGTTTTAGCTAGTTTAATAAGCTTTTTTCGTCCCCATTTATAACCTTTTACATCCTTTAAAAGTTTTTTTCTTTTTTTATTGTGAGTTGTTCCTCTTTTTACTCTTGGCATATTTAAAATAGTTTCTTATCCGGAAAAACCGATATAAGTTTCGAAAATTAATTATAAGGGGTTAAGACTTTAATTGTCTTACTTAAAGTTTTTGTAACGCTTAAATCAAGTCTCTTCTGTCTAGTTGTTTTTCCAGATTCACGAGAATTAAAGTGATCTTGACCAGCCTTACGTTTCTTTAATTTATTACTAGCAGTTTTAGTAAAACGCTTTACAGTTGCTTTATGTGTCTTTATTTTTGACATATTATTTTTCCAGATTAAAAAAACAGGTAAACACCTGAGTTTTAAGATTCTTATTTCTTATTAACCAGTATAATAGTAAATCTTCCGCCTTGATTTGTCAAGGGCTGCTCTACTTCAACCTTTAATCCTTCTTTAGTTTGTAATTCAGATACAAAACGATTTACTATTTCCACAGCTTTTTTAGGATATTGTCTTTCTCTGCCACGTAATATTAATTCAACTTTAGTTTTATTATCTTTAGCTAAAAATTTTTCTGCCTGATTTAAACGCAGGCCTAAATCATGTTCGCTAATACGAAAAGAAAGGCGAATATTTTTTATTTCAATTTTCTTTTGCTGCATTTTCTGTTTATGAGCTAACTTTTCTTGCTCATATTTCATCTGCCCTAAATTAACTATCTTTACAACCGGTGGAGTAGCTTTTGGATTTACTTCTACTAAATCGAGGTTTAATTCTTCAGCCAAGGCTAAAGCTTGTTCTATTTTCATTTCTCCAGCAGCCTCTCCATTTTCATCTATTAAAAAAACTTCAGGATGTTTAATCTGATTATTAGATTTTATTTTTGACTCAATCGGCTTACTTTCAACTCGATGATATTTTATACGCATTTTTTTCTTTTTAAATTCTTACTTACTTTATATCGCAAAAATAAGTTTTAGTCAATAAAAAGAAAAATAAAAAACATTAAAAAATCCTTTAATTATAAGGTCTTGACAAGCAAATTTTTTTACTATATAATTGCTTTGTAAAAAATAAAACAGAATATTGAAAAATTAAAACGAGATATAAGTTTTATATCTATGTTTTTTTCTGTCTAATTTTTGAACTTTAAAAGAATAATAAAAACAATCATGGTGATGGTTTTGAATTTTGATGCTGATTAGCATCAATTCGTAAACAAAAATTTTTATCCGTTTATTAAAACGGAATCAAATATCAATTGAAGATTTATCTTCAATCGAGTCAATCAAATTTAGAGAGTTTGATCCTGGCTCAGGATGAACGCTGGCGGCGTGTCTAAGGCATG
>CAZDYJ010000020.1:0-15971 GCA_964509735.1 uncultured Gammaproteobacteria bacterium | reverse complement strand
AGTGGTCTGATAGTTATTCTGCCTGGGAAGAATTTAGACAAGATATAAATATTCAAGATAATATAGATGTTAAAGCTTATTTTGGCTGGTTTACTTAATTTTTAAAATTTATTTAAAAAAACTCACCATCTTTATTTAAAAAGGCTATCCATAAGGTAGTCTTTTATAATTTTGTAAGAAAAATTGAAAAATAATTCTTTAAGGGCGGTAAGTTCCGGCTTCGCTTTATCGTTATGATCCCAAAAACCACTCCTTGCACTTAAAAAGTCTCCAGACATCCTTTTATCATATAATACTTCTCAATTTTCTAAAAAAACAACCTGAGAAAAAATCTCAGGTCGTTTTTCATCTCGACTATTTTTATTCAATAATCTTTTTATTTCTTCTCCACAATCGTAAAGGAAATACTGTAGTTAAGCTTGGAATCATCGCCTGTAACTTTTATATCAACCGGACCGCTTTTATCTGGCACAATAACTTTAGTGCTAAATCTGCCTAAAGAATCAGCTTGAGCCTTAGACTTTTTACCGGCAAAATCAATTTCTAAACTTTGGTAAGATATAAATCCGCCACCGCTTAAAGTAATTTCTGCCCCACGCATGGCTGATTTGTGGTTTAGGTTAAGATAAAGATTTTCGAAAGGATAAGGATCTTCTTTTTCAGTTGAACTGACACTAGCAATTTTATTTAACTTATTATCAAGTAAAAGAATATTTTTACTATTAAATACTGCTATATATTCTTGATTGTTTTTATGAACTACTTCAAGACCCATAGCCCAAGCACCAGTCGCTCCTAAATTATAAGTATAGACATAACCCTCAACGCTTAAATCTTTTTTAGATAAACGAACTATGCCCATGCCGTTAGAAAAATAGAAACTGCCATTCATACCGCTACCAGTTGCATCATAACCTTCATGGTCAAGATGTCGGAAGCTGGCTAAAAGCTTGCCCTCTAAATTATATTTTTTTGTATAATAATCATCGACAACGTAAACGTTCATGTCTTTATCCTGATAAGCCTTGCGGTTATTAGGAGCAACACGGAAATTTAAAGCGATTTTCTGAACAACGCTACGACTTTCTCGGTCGTAAATTTCTAAATGACTTTCAGTTACATTCAAGATGTATCTATCATTATCCGCTCTTAAGCTATAAGGACTATTTTCATTAACAATATCATAGGCATCAATTACTTCTAAATTATTATTTAGAATTTTTACACCTTTTGCACTAATAGTTGCCATTTTTGAACCAAACTTATCAATTCGAGAATACCATTCCCAATAAGTATTAGTTTCTTTAGTAATAAACTCTAAACCATTAGTCTTAACTTCATACTTGAAAATAGAGTATTCGCTAATTGCATAAACAAATAAGCGACCATTTTCAATGTTAAATTCTAAGTCAGAGAATTCTTTATACTCATTAAAACGAGCATCGTAATTCTTTAATCTAGCAACTGTTTCAAAGTCGCTTTTTCCATTAGAACGAAAGACTTCTAAATAACCGGAATTAGTTGAACCGACGTAAACATGATCGCTATAAGCGATAGCTTCACCGGAATAGTAAGGGCGATTTTTACTTTCAGTGCTTTTTACAAAAACAAAAGCAACTAAAAGGATAAAAAAGGCAAAGAATAGAATTTTTTTCATAGTATTTTTAAAAACTTTATATATTTTAAATATTCATAACATTATATAATATTTATATTAATTTGTCAAGAGTACTTATTAACAAGGCTTATTTTTAGAGAAAAATAGGCCTAAAGACTCAAAAATTGCCATATGTGTGTACACATTACCCCAAGCCCTTGACAAAATTATATAAATGTTATATAATAACAGGAAACTTAAATAAGTTTTATTAAATAAGAAATGTAAAATTAAAATATGGAATTTATTGATTTTAAAAAATTAATTAAGAATAAGAAGGGAACTATCTTTTCACTTAGCTTTTTATTGGTTGTAATTGTAATGCTTGTTTCTTTGCTTAGCCCTTTAAAGTATACAGCTAAATCGAGAGTTTTAGTTATTCAAAATGCTGGCTCAGCGGATGCTTATAGTGTTTCTCGTTCTAATGAGTACCTTGGTAATTTGTTTTCTCAAGTTGCTTATTCTGGCTCATTTTTCACAGCCGTTTTAAATTCTCGTTATAGTATTGATAGTTCTTATTTTAGTTCGGAGTATTCTGAGAGAATTAAATTATGGAGAAAAACAGTTTCTACTAAAACTTTTGCTGATACCGGAATCATTGAAATAAATGTTTTTCATGTTAATAGAGATCAGGCTCGATTAATATCTTTGGCTGTAAACGATGTTTTAATAAACCAAAATAGTGATTATCAGGGCGGACAAGGAGTTAAAATAAGTGTTTTAGATCAACCGGTTGTATCTGATTATCCTGATAAGCCAAATCTATTCTTTAACCTAATATTTTCTTTAGCGGTAGCCTTGTTTATTTCTTTAATCTATATTTATCTTTTCCCTGAGAGCAAATACGATATTCGTCTTTGGCCGACAAAAAGAAAGAAAAAGATTTTAGTAGTTAAAAATAATTTAGAAATAAAGGCTCGAGAAACTGGAGATAATAGAAAGAGCGTTAGAGTGGAAACTGATTTTGCGCCTAAGAAAATAGTAGAAGAAGAAATCAAAGAAGAAATGTTTAAAAAAGATGTTTTTGAACCAAATGGCGATATCGGTAGCGTTCTTCGTTAAATAGTAATTGGTAAATTAATATATACCGCTTCGGCGGACAATTATCAAAGTTCGTTAACAATAAAATAAAATATAGAAGATGAAAAAATTATTAATTTTAATTTTTTCCGTTTTAGGAATAATTTCTATAACGGTTAAGCTTGCGTCAGCGCAGAGCTTTGAGGATAGCTTCCGGGAAAAAAGTAATATCGTATTTTTTGGCGGCTTGGTATTTCACCAAGACTCAGAAGATATAGGTAATTACTATGGCAGCTACCTGGATTACCAGGGATTTAAATCGGCAAACGGCAAATGGACACTTGGTCCTTATGTTAATTTTAGCCGATCAAATTCTATAAGGTTTAGTGGTTTAGATGAATCAAGAAGCCGAGCTTATGCTTACGGCGGCGGTTTATCAGCTGGATTCTATGAGGCTAATTTTAGTCTTCGTCATCAGTTATTTACTGGCTTAGCGCTAGGAATTAGCCGAGAAAGCGAGGAGGAAATAGTTAAAATGGAAAAAGGACGCTATATCGGAGTACAGAAAGATTGGCTTTTAAATGCCAGTTTAAATCTAAACTTGTTAAAAGTTTTTGGTTTGCAACCCGATTTACTTCCTCGCAGTCAAATGCAACTTCGCCTTAAGATGCCGCTTTTATCAGAAAAGCAGGCTGTTTGGGAAGATGCAAGAGGTAGAGAAAAGATAGATCAGAGTTTAGCTTGGGATAAAACATATTTTGAAGCCATTGCTAAACAAAACATTTATCAAGCACCGCTTAATTGGCGGCAGGAATTTTGGTACACCCCCAAGGTCTTAGCCTTCTATAGTTTTTCCGCCGGAGACGCGCGGAGTTTCTATGGATTAGGACTTGAACTAGCTTGTTATAGAGAGTTTCGTGACGATTTTTTGTCAGTCGGAGCCCTTTATAAGGTAAGTCGTAAGTTCACTGATAATTATTTTATTGTCAGCGTGAATTTAAACTTGAGCAGTTTACTGCGCAAATAATAATAATCATCATTAGTAGTATAAACCAAAAAAAATCATAAAAAATGAAACGAATTGATTATTTTTATGTTTTGATGGCGATAATTATCGTTGTTTTACAAGCTTTGATGTTCCATTTTCTGATCAAGAATCTGGGTAACACAACCGAGCTTAAAGTTAAAAACGCTGCTCAAGCCGAAAGAATATTTTGGCTGCAGCAGAGTTTGAACGAATGTCGTGAGAATGCTCCGATGGTAAGTGGTAACACTTTCCAAACGGCACCAGCCGCGATAGAAATTGTGACCGAAACAGCCCCAAAGGTTAATCGGGTAAATACCGGTAATACAAACAAGGGAAGAGTTAACACAACTCCTCCAGCCCCTTCGGCCGCTGAGCCAGTAATACATATTATAACAGAAGGTTCTAATCAGTCAGCTCCGGCAGCTTCAGGAACTCGTCAGCTCAGCCAAGCAAGTACTCAAACATTCCCGGCCCATTTTTATGAACCAGGAACAAAAGGGGTTAAGTTCTGTATAAGGTTGGGTGGTGATGAAAAACGTCACTTACCACATTTAGCGATTGCTAGTGGCGGCATTAAAGCCGAAGCCAATGGAATATCGGGATTTAACTGGGTGCTCGATGGACCAGTTGCCGACTTGGTTGGTGACTGGGGTATTACTCCTGATGGGACATTCTTTGTCTCAGAGAAATTAGTAAACGCTCACCTAAGTGCCTCTGATAACGGAGTCGTGGAAATAAAAGCTCCAGCGACAAACTGGCAGGCGATGAAGATGACCCGCTTTGATGGTTACTATATCTACAAAGCGAAGTAATTTCTAAATCCGATGTGATAAAAAAAATAAAATTAAATCTAAAAAAAGGAGATAATATGAGAGTAGTTATTTTTTTAAGTTTTATTTTTTCATTATTATTTTCGCAAAGTGCGGACGCCCAACAGATGAAAAGGGTGAAATACTTCAAGGAAGATCCCGCGGAACAATTCCGTATCATAGGATCCGTTGAGGTAGAAAACCCTTATTCGGAAAGTTTGTCAATCGATGAATTCCGCCTTACCTACAAAAGGCAAGGTGTTTACGGTTTTTTCAATCGTAAGATAAACGATGAAAATTTTACGGAAACTGTAGCATCAGGAGCTAAGGTAAGGATGTATTTAGTGCGTCATAAAAAGAACGCACCCTTTACTGAAAGTCAAGCCCGGGAATTTATCGAAACAAAAGGAGGAGAACTTCCTTCTGTGTCATGGGCACTGCTTGCTATAGAGCAACACGGAAAGATTTGGCAACAGAATACAGTCATATTTACGGAGAAGGCAATAAAACACAAAAAGGGGTGGAATTTAATCCCTTTTATTACTCCAGATAATGACATACACTTGTATGCCAGGGAATTTCCTAATGAGTTTTGCGACTTTATATTCATTGTTAATGAAAATAAAAACAGCAAGACCGTGGCGGAAAACCAATAAATCCGCAAAAAAAGCGGAAAACAAAACAAAGCCTCAATCAATTAAGATTGGGGCTTTTTTCTTTAAACTTTCTATAGTTAAGACTTATGATTTAAAATAAAAAATTCTGATCCTATTTCAAAAAAGGAAAGCGGTGATAACACCACAATTTAGATCGGGATAAGTTCCTTTTAAATTATAAATTATTTACAAAAAAAACAAGCCCCGATTAATTTTAATCAGGGCTTTTTTAGAATTTTTTTAAAACTAGTTAAACAAATCGCTAGACCTCCAAGCTCTTCGCCTTATTCCTAAATGGTTTAAAAATTTTTTTACGCGGATAAGTTCTAAAACTAGTCCGATTAAGAAAGCTAAAATAGCTAGGCCAAGGAAAAATTTACAAGCCGGATTCAGATTTTGCATGAAGGTTTGTAAATTATCATTTGCTTGCCAATTACTTAGCGATTCAATTAAAAAGGTAAAAGCTAAGAAAGAGGAAATAAGGCAAACAATTAGGCAGGTATTCGTGTTTTCGCTAAAATTTTGTCTAAATCTTTTCATTTCTATAATTTTTTGGTTTATTTAAAGAACAATTTCTTAAGATATTATCGGCAATTTCCTTTCTCGTCAAGGGTATTGTATAATTAAAATATAAAGATTTTATTATGAAAATATTAATTGTTATTACAAAGTCAGAAATTGGCGGGGCTCAGGTTTTCACCCTTAATTTAGCTAAGGGCTTAAAGTCGCTTGGTGAAGAGGTTGTTGTCGCTGGTGGACCGGGAGATTTTTTGCCTTTTGAACTTGAAAGAGCTGGCATAGATTTTTATCGTTTTAAAAATTTAAAGCGTGGGTTTAGCCCGCTTAAAAATTTGGCTTTTTTAAGAGAACTCAAAAAATACGTTAAAGAAAATAATTTTGCAGTTGTTCATTTAAATAGTACAAACGCTCTTTTAGGTGCCTGGCCTTTAAAATGTTTAAAAAAGAAAAGACAAAATTTGAAAGTTGTTTTCACCGTCCACGGTCTGTCTTTAATAGATGGCGGACACAAGGCAGGGCTGGTTGCTAAAAAATTATTTAGAGCTTTTTTTAAGTTGGCTTTTAAGAAATTAGATAAAATAGTTTTCGTTAGTCGCTTAAATATGGACTTTGCTTTAAATGATAAATTACTTAATAAAGAAACGATAAGAAAATCAACTTTAATTTATAATGGTTTAGATATTTCTGAACATTATTTCGTTAGTCGTGATATTGCTAGAAAATTTTTAGATAAGATTTTAAAGGAGGGGGGAAATTTAAAAGAAGACTCAGATTTAGGAGTCGAGGAAATTTTAGGAAGCGATTCTTTTATTTACGGCTCTATCGGACGTTTAGCTTATCCGAAAAACTACGAATTTTTAATTGAAAACCACAAACAGGTTTTAAGTTTTGAGCCGAAAGCAAAATTAATAATTATTGGCGAGGGACCGGAAAGACAAAAATACGCAGGACTGATAAAAGTTTATGGTTTAGAGGATAGTGTTTTTCTGCTTGGGGAAATGCGTGAAGCTAGTCGTTACTTACAAGCTTTTGATTTATTTATTCTTCCTTCGGTTTTTGAAGGGCTATCTTTAAGTTTAATTGAAGCGAAAATTGCTGGCATTAAAACTTTAGCTAGTCGGGTGGGCGGAAATGAGGAGATACTGGGCACAAAGCTTTGTTTTAATTTAAATGACGGAGAAGATTATTTAAATAAATTTAAAGAAGCTCTAAAACAGAGTAGTAAAAAAGAGGGCGGAGTAGAAGCTATACTTTTAGAAGGCGGGGAAGAAGAGGAATTAGCTAAGTTCTCAGCCAAAAAAATGAGCGAAAAATATCTTGATTTTTATTTTAAATAATCTTTAAAAGTATTTCAGTATAAATATTATATATTAAGACCGGCTCGGAAGAGGCGGTTTTTAGTTGACAATCTTATTGTAAATATTTACAATGATTATTGTAAATAATTACAATAACAATATGATTAACTTAAAATCAAAAGTTAGCCGAGCTATTTTAGACTATTTTTTATTAAATAGGAAAGAATCACGCTACGTTAATGAATTAGCGAGACTATTAAAACTTGACCCAGGCAATACTTTTAAGAAATTAAAAGAATTTGAGGCTCAGGGAATTTTACTTTCTAAATCTAGCGGTAAACAGAAATATTACTCTTTAAACGCAAAATATCCCTGGCTTAAAGAATACGAGAAGTTATATGAGGCTAAATTCGGCTTTAGTAAGGAGTTAAAGGAAAAACTAAATAGTTTAGAAGGCTTAGAAGAGGCTTTTATTTTCGGATCTTTTGCTAAAGGAAATTTTTCTGATGAAAGTGATATAGATTTGCTCGTTATCGGCAAGCACGACTTTAAAGAGCTCGCTAAAGTAATTAGCAATTTAGAGTCAAGATTTAGTCGGGAGATTAACGTTGTCGATTTTGAGAAGGGGGAGTTTTTAAAGCGAAAGAAGTCCGGGGATGATTTTATAAAAAATATTCTTAGCAATAAAATTATAAAAATAAAATAATAACATGTTTGAAAAATTTTCTTTTTCCTTTAAACAAATAGAAAACTATTACCGGGGTGCTACTCGGGATTTTAATATGTTAAGAAAAGGGAAATATGAGCCAGAGATAATATTCTTTTTTTCGTATAATGTTGTTATTAAAATTTCTATTGCTGTCTGTGCTAAAAGATCTCTAAGGATTAAGTCAAAAACGGGCCACCACGTCGCTTTAATCTCTAAATTAGCTGAGATATTAGATGACGAGGATATAGTGGCTATGGCGGGTAGGATGAGAATGAAGAGAAATAAGGATCTCTATAGTGGCGGGCTACCAATTTCTAAAAAAGAAGCTGATTTTTACTTTGATTTTTGTAAAGATTTAATTAAAAAGGCGGAAAGTTTTCTCTTTCAAGATAAGCTTATTTAGGGGCTGAATTTTAAACAAATATGTTTAAAATAGAGAAATAATTTTAAACATATAAGTTGTAAATTTTTTATTTGACAGTATGCCTAATAAGGTATAGAGTTTATTGTATGAAAGTTAAAAAAATAAAAATAGAATTGAATAAGAAAGATAAAGAAGAGATCGATTTTTATAAATCCTTAGTCGTTTTAGCGAAGCTTGTCTATGAGAATAGAATAGCTCTTGGTTTAACCCAGAAAGACTTGGCTATTAAAGCGGGTACAACGCAAAGAATAATTTCTAACATTGAAAACGCCGAGTTAAATATAGGTATAAAATTATTATTTAAAATAACTAAAGTTTTAGATTTAAATCTAAGGCTTAATGAGATTAGTTTGTTAAATAGTGATAAAAAAGAAAAGGTTTTAAGAAACGCTAATACTTATTTAAAAGAAAGTTTAAATACTAAGCTTTTAAAACAAGAAGTAGTCCATTAAAGCTGTGCTTGACCCATATTGACCCTTAATGACCCCTATGCTATAATTATTTTATAGATTTTGATATAATTATAGCTATGAGCGAAGAAATAAAGCCGGGGGCAGTTTATACGACTGCTGAGGCGGAAAAAATATTGAAAGTTAGTAATTCAACGATTAAGCGTTTGCTTAAGAGCGGTCTTTTAAAGGCGAATAAGGTCGGTAAGCAGTATCGGATTTTAGGTCTTGAGCTACTTAGACTCGTTTCGCCAGAAGTTGAAAAAAAGGCAGTTAAAAGCTATTTGAATTTAAAGAGTAAAATAATAGAGAAAACTAAGAATTGGTAGTTTTAACCCTTATGGGTTGGGGCTACTTTTTTTGATTTAAGATATGGTTGATAAAACCTTAGACAAGATAAATACATTCGTTCCTGAAAAGTGGCGCTGGGTTCTGCAACACGGCGGTTTTAGGAAATATTTTAAGAATACGGGGTGGATGTTTTTGGGGCAGATGGCGTCTTTGGTGGTTTCGTTTTTTGTAGGTGTTTGGATAGCGAGATATTTGGGTCCAGATAATTACGGAAACTTTAATTATGCAATAGCTTATGCTGGCTTATTTTCCTTTATTGCTTCTTTAGGCATAGACGGAATATTAAGCCGTGATTTAGTGGCGAATCCTGAAAAAAGAGATGAATTGCTTGGCACAGCATTTTTATTAAAATTAATCGGAGGATTGTTGTCTATTTTTTTAATTTTAATTTCTTTTTTGTTTTTTAAACACCCTGTACTAGTTAAAGCTTTAATAGTTTTATATTCCTTTATCTTTATTTTACAGCCATTTAATATTATATCCATTTTTTTTCAGTCAAATGTTCAGGCCAAGAATAATGTTCGATCGCAATTAATAGCACTAGCAATAAGCTCAATTTTGAAGATAGTTTTAATAATATTCAACAAGGGAATAATTTTTTTAACCGTAATATATTTATTAGACTCTCTCTGGCTTTCGCTTGGCTTATTTTCTTCTTATAAAAAAAATAATTTGAAAATTATTAACTGGAAATTTAAATTCTCCATGGCTAAAGAAATGTTATCTAGTTCATGGTTGTTAATTTTATCGGCTGCATCTAGCTTTGTTTTAACAAGAATAGATCAAATAATGATTGGTCATTTTTTAGGAAATATTAGCGTTGGTATTTATTCTGCAGCGGTTAGACTTGCAGAGGTGTGGTATTTTATTCCAGGATTAATATGCTCATCTTTATTTCCGGCTATTGTAAATTCTAAAAAAACAAATTTTCTTGTTTATAAAAAAAGATTAAAATTTTTGTATTTGTTAATGATATTTATTTCTGTAGCAATTGCCACTCCATTGTCAGTTTTTTCCTTTGATATAATAAATTTTTTATTTGGAAATGAATATATAGGGGCTGTTCCTGTTCTTAAAATTTATGTATGGTCTGGTGTTGGACTGTTTGTTAGTTGGGTTTATTATTATTATTTATTGTCGGAAAATAAGTTAAAGAAAATATTTTATTTTTATTTTATTTTAATGATTTGTAATTTATTATTAAATTATTTTTTAATAAAGAAAATCGGAGTTCTAGGAGCCTCGATTTCAACATTAATATCGTATCTTATTATTCCATTTATTTTTATATCCATTGATTTTTATAATTTAAAGAAGAAAAAATATGCTAAGATTATTTAACGCAATCAAAAAATATTTATTTAAAGATACTAAATACTTTTTTTATTATTGTTTTAGATATTTTCAGAATAATTATAAAAATAATTGCAGTTTTTATAATGAATTAGAAATTATTAAATTATTGGAGGGGGGGGGCAGTATAATAAGAATTGGAGATGGAGAAATTGGATTAATTCATTATCTTTCCATTAGTTATCAGTCATATAGCGATGAAATTAGACAAGATTTTATTAAGATAATTAAAAGCTATAACAATAAATCTAATTATATATTAGGCATACCAATTTTTGTTAATTATACAAGCAAAGAATTGAAAAAAAATAATGGATTGCATAATTATTTTAGATGTTGGACACCTCTTAAAGTGACTTATGAACTTATTTTTAATAAAAAAGTGAAATATTTAGATGCGCATATTTTTTATCGTGATGGCGGATTTGAAAAAACAATTCTTCCTTATATAATTAGCAAAAAAATAATTTTAGTTACTAATAAAAATAATAAAGATGCAATTTTAAAAACAGATTTTTCCAAACATATATTTTCATATATTATTTGTCCCGACAAGGATGCTTATGGGTATAGAGAGCAAATAAAGAAAGAGATTGATAGAATTATTAAAGATTCAGATGTTAAAAAAACGGAGCTTGTTATTATTATGTCAGCCGGTTTGTCAAAAACAATAATATATGATATGTCCATGAATGGTTATCAAGTTCTGGATATAGGAAGAGGGTTGGAGGGGTATTATAAAAAAGAAAGCTTAGCTCATTTAATATGATTATAGATCAATGTAAGATTGTCGTTATAAATCTAAAAAAAGACATAGATAGAAAAATGTTTATGTCAAAGCAACTTGAATCATTTAATTTGAATTATGAATTTTTTGATGCTGTTGATGGGAAATTGTTTGATTTTTCTAAAATGAATGTTGATAAAAATATGACTGATGGCGAAAAAGGTTGTGCTCTTTCGCACAAATTTGTTTTAAGTAATTTTTTAGAAGGAAAACATGAATATTGTTTAGTTTTGGAGGATGATGTGGGGTTACCTTTAAATTTTAATAAAATTTTAGAAAAACATTTAAATGATAGAAAGTTATTAAAAGAATCTTGGGAGTATTTATCACTAAATTATCCCTCTGTTGGGCTAAAATTTATTCATTTATGGCTATTTTTGTTAAATCGTCTTTTTAGAGATAAACTTTCTTTAACTCTTTTTTTAAAAATTCCTATTTTTTTTATTAAATTTTTTTTTGTTATTTCTATTTCATTTTTTGAGGGGCTTAGAGAAAAATTTTATAAAATATTATTTCCATTAGGAAAATCAAGTATTTTTTTTCGTCCATTATATTTAACTGGTTGTTATTTGATTAACAGGAGTGGCGCTATAAAATTATTAAATCTTCAAAACGACTTAATTTATACCTCAGATAGACTGCCTAATATAGCAAAAATTAAAAATAAATTAAAATTTAGAGCGATAGTTCCTTTGTTTGTAAAACAGAAGAGGGATAAATTTGAAAGTAATATTATGATTAATGATAAATATTTTTTTAATAATTAGTTTTTTATGACAAATTTACAAAAATTACAACATCAATTACCTATTGAGTTTAGAATAAAAAGGTATAATTACAATGGAATTCCAATTTTTTGCACCGGAGGTATTCATGAAAACATTTTTTCTTATTTTTTAAATTTGAATCTTGATAAAAATATAAGTATTTTAGTTCTAGGTTCTGGTGCTGGGGCATTTGAACGAAGGTTGCTTGATAATAGTTTCAATAATATTACATCCGTTGAATTTGTTCCTAATATTTTTATGGTTCAGGGTGTGAAATTGTTAAACAATGATTTAAATAAAGATTTTTATGATATTGGTAATTATGATGCTGTTTTTGCAATTGAGTTAATTGAACATCTTGAAAATCAATTTCATTTTATTAGAAATGTAAAAAAAATAATGAAAAAAGATGCTATATTTTATTTATCAACGCCGAGTGTTGAAAACTCCTTTGCTCGTATAAAATATTTTTTAATTGGAAGGCTGAATTGGTTTGGTGTTGCTGAGCTAGGTGGCACCGGTCATATTAGTCCAATTTTTAGACATATATTAGATTTTAACTTATCCCAAAACAATTTAAAGATAAGAAAATCATTCTCAAATAGTAGTATTTGGCCAAAACTATTTAAACATCAAAATTTTTTTATAAGAATAGTTTACTTTTTTGCTTGGATTTTGAGTTTATTTATGTTTAAAAAAGATAATTCAGAAATAAATTTATTTGAGATAACGCATAATGATTAGTATATTAATTTTAAAAATATGATTAGAAATTTAGTTATTGGCTCTGATGGTTTTATAGGCAAGCCTTTTTGTGATTATTTAGAGTCAATAGGAGAGGAAGTTGTTAAATTTGATATTGCTTCTAATAGTAGCCAGGATGGCAGGGTAGCTATTGTAGATTTTAAAAATATTGATAGAATTTATTTTTTAGCCTGGGATGTTGGTGGGGCAAAATATTTATATAAAGAAGATGCCCAATTAACTCAACTAGAGTGGAACCTTGCTCTAATGTCCAACTTGATGCCCCAAATAGGTAAAAGCGGTAAACCATTTTTATTTATATCTAGTCAATTAGCAGAAGAATACGACACAGTTTACGGTGTTACAAAAAGATTAGGTGAGGTTTGGACTAAGTTGTTAGGCGGTGTTTTTATTAGACAATGGAATGTATATGGACCTATAGAAAATCAAAACATTAGAAGTCATGTTGTGTCAGACTTTATAGTTCAAGCGATAGAAAACAATGAAATAAAAATGATAACTACCGGAGAAGAAAAAAGACAATTCATTCACATAAAAGATGTTTGTCGTGCTTGGCACTTAGCGTTAGAGAATAATATAAAAGGAATACATGATATTACTAGTTTTGAGTGGATAAAAATTATAGACGTTGCTAAAATTATATCTGAATTAACGGGTGCTAGAATTGTTCCAGGAAATAAGATTGGATCCACGCCTATTACTCCAATTAAGGGTAGAATACCTGGATGGCTTCCTGAAATTTCATTACACGATGGTTTAAGTAAGATGGTAGATGAAATTAAAAGTAAAAAACATGAATAAAAAAATATCAATAATCACGCCGGTATTTAATAATGAAAAAACTATTGAAAAGTGTATATTGAGCGTGAAAAATCAGGATTACAACAATATAGAGCATATTATAATAGATGGCGGCTCAACCGATGGAACGGTTAATATTATTAAAAAATATGAAAAATTATATAATTTAAAGTGGATATCTGAGAAAGATCAAGGCGTTGGTGATGCTATGAATAAAGGTTTTAATATGGCCTCAGGAAACATATTTTCATGGATAGATTCTGATAATTTTTATTTAGACAATGATTTTGTGTCTAAAATTATGAAAATTCATAATGAGCAGATTGTTGATATTGTAATTACAAATTGTTTGTCTAATCACGAAGGGTCAAAGAATAACTTTTTAATTAATCCAAAAATACCAACATTTAATAGTTTGTTGAATGTTGGTAACACCTTAACCCCGGAATGCGTTTTTTTTGATAAAGATTTATTTTTTAAATCTGGAGGATTTAATTTAAGTTTTAAATTATTAGCCGACTACGATTTATGGTTAAGAATTTTTAAGTTAAATCCTAAATGTATAAAAATTAATGAAGTCTCCATTGTTTATGTTGCAAGTGATAATTCCTTATTACGCAGAAAACCTATCCAGGCCTGGAAAGAATCATTTGATATAGGAAAAATACACAAAAGAAAGGTGGGTGCAAAAATTATATTTAAAATAAAATATTTAGTTTTTTTATTAAAATACCCCTTTTTAAAATTTATTAAAAAACACAAGGTGTTAAAAAATTTTTTTATTAAGATGTTTCGTTAAAATGCTAAACATAATTTCTAAATCAGTTAATTCCGACTTGGTGTCGGGCCCCCAAAAAGTCGTAAAAAATCTAATTAAAGGTTTAGATGTTTTAGCTTATCCTTATGTAGTAAATCATGCACTTGATTCCTCTCATCTTCTTTGGATACATGATGATTTAGAGGCTTTAAAAAAAATTTATAAATTAAATAATAATATTAAAGTTGTAGCTGGTCCAAATATTTTTATTCTACCTCGCCATATCCCAAGTAAAATAGATTTATCAAAAATAATTTATATTCATCCTTCTCCCTGGGCAATGAATTTTTGGGTTGATTTCGGTTTTAATAAATGTAAATTAGATTTTTGGCCAACTGGTATAGACACGGAAATTTTTTTACCATCAAGCGATAAAAAAGAAAACGTTTTAATATATTTTAAACAAAGATTTAGAAGCGAATTAGAATTCGTAAAAAAAATATTAGAAGAGAAGAATATAACTTTTAATGTTATTGAATATGGAAGCTATGAGCAAAACGAATATATAAAATTATTAAAAAATACTAGATATATTATTTGGCTTGGTCGTCAGGAGAGTCAGGGTATAGCACTCGAGGAGGCTATGTCTATGAATATTCCTATTTTAGTTTGGGATGTTTCGTCTTTGGGGCACTGGACGGCAAGTAAAAAAGAGATGGCGATTTTTAATGACCAGGAAAATAAATATAGAGGAGCGACATCAGCATTTTATTTTGATAATAATTGTGGAGTAAAAGTGAGGGAGGAAAAAGATATTCCACAAGCAATAGATTTGATGGAGAAAAAATGGTCAGAATTTTCTCCGCGTCAATATGTTTTAGATAATCTAAATTTAGTTAAACAGGCAAAAGATTTAATTTATTTATATGAGAAACATTATCAAGTTTCTTATGAAGATGGATTAAAAGAAAGGGTAATGAATAATGAAAAATGGAAAAATTCAAAAAAATATTTTATCATTTTAACTAAATTAAAAAGTTTGATTAAAAAAATATTAAATTTATTTAAAAGATGTTTTCTTAAAACCTTCTTAAAATATGAAAAAACTAATTAAATCCCTCTTAAAACTTTTAATGATACCCTTCATTATTCTCGATTACTTAAAATTCAGATCTAAACATGATAAGCGTTTTAAGTTATCACCCCTTGATTTTTATCCCTGTATTAAAGATAAGACGATTAAAACTGGTTTTGATGCTCATTATGTTTATCATACTTCTTGGGCCGCTCGGAAAGTTAAAGAAATAAATCCTGATAAGCATGTTGATATTTCTTCTTCTTTGTATTTTTCCGGACTTGTTTCTGCTTTTATCCCAGTTGATTTTTATGACTATCGTCCGGCGGAATTAAAACTATCTAATCTAAAAAGTGCTCACGCTGACTTAACTAAATTAGATTTTTCTGATAACTCCATTAAATCGCTATCCTGCATGCACACAATTGAACATATCGGACTTGGTCGCTATGGTGACCCTGTAGACCCAGAAGGAGATTTAAAAGCAATTGAAGAGTTAAAGCGAGTTTTAGCTCAAGACGGCTATTTATTATTCGTTGTTCCCGTTGGAGCAGCTAGAATTCAATATAATGCTCATAGGATTTATTCATATGAGATGATAAAAGATTATTTTAAAGAGCTTGAACTTAAAGAATTTTCTTTAATAGATGATAGGGGTAATTTTATAGAAAATGCTGATAGGGAATTAGTTAAGGATCAAAAATATGCTTGTGGTTGCTTTTTGTTTAAGAAAAAATAATATGAAAA
>CAZDYJ010000019.1:0-16450 GCA_964509735.1 uncultured Gammaproteobacteria bacterium | reverse complement strand
GTCATGGCGAAGCTTGGTATGTTAATCCTCTTAACTTAAAAAAATATTATCTTGGTCGTCCAAATGATGCTTTTAATATTATGCGCTCTTTAGGTCTTGGTACCTCTGACAAAGATATTGGATCATTTCAAATCTCTAAAGCTCCGGCCCGTTTAGCTGGCAGAATACTTTTACAAGTTCAGCATAAAGGACAAGCGTTTTATGTTAACCCTGTCGACTTAAAACTCTATTATCTTGGCCGACCAAATGATGCTTTTAATATTATGCGTTCCCAAGGATTAGGAATAAGCAATGATAATTTAAGAAAGATAGGGATTGAGGAGCTTAGGTAAAAAGCCCCTTACATATTATAATTTTAAAAAGGCGCCTCATTTTAAAAATGGGCACCTTATTTGTTAAGATAAAAAAATGTTGGCATAAACAAGTCTGTCTTTTTTAGAAAGAAATTTAATGCTGCTAACTATTTTCTCTAAAACAGCTTCGGTGGAAAAAAATATTAGTGCATTTACTCCTGAGGCGTCTAACATCTTACGAACAAAGTCCATATCACTGACCTCAATAACAGCAATAAAACTTCTTTTCGTTTTAGAGTAAAATTCGATGTTTTTTCTTGTCTGCTCTGGTTCGCAGAAATCAACTACGATATCCGGCATCTCATTTGCCATGGTTAAAGGAAAATCTTCTTGAGTAATGAGAGTTAAAGCTTCTCCGCCAACGATTATGTTTTTAGAAATACATTCTGAGCCCATTAAGCTAAACGGTAGAAGCTCTAAATCGTTATCTAAAGAGATTTCTTGAGCGGCCCGCCAAGCTGTTTTAAGCGGCAAACCATTTACTAAAACTTTAATTTTTTCCATCTGTCCTTATTTTTTGGTTATTATTTTTAATGATCTTTATTCTAAAGAATTTTAATACAAAAACCTTAAAACATCAATAGTCTTAATTTTTATCAATAAATGCTATAATAAAGACATGAAATTCCCCGAACTAACAAAAAAACAAAAAAAGGTATTAATAATTAGCTCCACTTTTCTAATTATTCTTTTAATATTTTTGTGGACCGTACAAATAGTTCAAGCGCCAATTAATGTTTTTGAAGAAAAGTCTGAAAAACATAATTTTAAAATAAATTTAAATTTCTTAGAAAAAAAAGACTTAGTCGTAGAAACAGAAAAACTTCCAGAATCCGAACCAGAAGTTAAAATTATTTTTGGAGGTGATGTCATGTTATCTAGAACTGTAAATGCAAAAATGGCAAAATATAATGATTACACTTGGCCTTTTAGAGAAATTTTAGAATTCTTAAAAACGGCAGATATAAATGTTATTAATTTAGAATCACCTTTTCTAAAAAATTCATCATATAATGTTTTAAGTGGTTCATTTTCTTTTAAAGCTAACCCTCTGGCTGTTATTGGTTTAAAGGAGGCAGGTATAAATTTAGTTTCTCTGGCTAATAATCACACTTTAAATCAAGGCGAAAAAGGTATAAAAGATACAATTGATATTTTAGAGGAAAATAATATTTATTTTACTGGTGCTGGATTAAACAAAGAGGCTGCTAGAAAACCAGCTTTTATAGAAAAAAATGGTTTAAAATTTGCTTTTTTCTCTTATGCTTATCCTGACGATTATTCGGTGGCGAGCGAAAAGAGAGCTGGCATTGCTAATATGAATATAGAAGAAATGGCTGAAGATATTTCTATTTTAGAAAATTCTGAACAAGCGCCTGACTTTATAATTGTTTTAATGCATGCAGGCATAGAATATGTAGTTAATCCGAACTGGCAACAAGAAAACTTTGCCAGAGCAGCAATTGACGCTGGCGCGGATCTTGTTGTCGGACATCATCCCCATTGGCCTCAAAAATTCGAATTTTACAAAGATAAACCAATTATTTATTCTTTAGGTAATCTTGTTTTTGATCAAATGTGGTCAGAAGAAACAAGACAGGGATTACTACTTGAGAGCACTTGGCAAAAAGAATTAAAAAGCTTAAGATTAATTCCGACTAAGATTTATGATTACGGACAAGTTAAAATTTTAGACGAAACTATTGAAAACGAAAACAGGGAAAGATTAAAAATTTTAGAAAAAATCGGTGCCGCAGAAAATGCTTTAATTTATGAAAGATAAAACTTACATTTTAGGAATAGAAACTAGTTGCGATGAGACAGCCGCTTCTATTATTGAAGTTGATAAAAAAACTGGCTTTTTAAAAGTTTTATCAAACATAATCTCCTCTCAAATAGAAATTCACAAAAAATACGGCGGCGTAGTGCCAGAAGTAGCCGCTCGAGAACATGTTTTAAACATCTTGCCAGTTTTAAACGAAACTTTTAAAAAAGCTAAAATAAAACCTGAGAATTTGTCAGCTATCGGAGTAACTAGCGGGCCAGGGCTTATAACCTCTCTTATATCTGGCCTTGAAACAGCTAAAACATTATCTTTAATCTGGAAAAAGCCAATTATTGGTATAAATCATATCGAAGGCCATATTTATGCTAATTTTATCGAAATAAAAGAAAAGATTGAATTTCCTTCTGTTATTTTAACTGTTTCTGGCGGACACACAATTCTTTTAAAAATGAGTAAAAATGGCTCTATAAAGATTTTAGGTGAAACAAGAGATGATGCGGCTGGAGAAGCTTATGATAAGGCGGCAAAAATGTTAGGAATTGGTTATCCCGGTGGTCCAATAATCTCAAAACTAGCTAATGATTATAAAAAAACTTTAAATATTAGCAAAAAAACAAAAGAAATACTACTTCCCCGTCCAATGCTTAATTCCCCAGACAGCGATTTTTCCTTTTCTGGACTAAAAACCGCCTTGCTATATGAATTAAAAAAGGATAAAAACTGGAAAAAGAGAATTCCGGCTTATTGTTTTGCCTATCAGGAAGCAATTATTGATATTTTAATAGCTAAAACCATTAAAACAGCTAAAGTCCATAAAGCTAAAAGCATTATGCTTTCCGGCGGAGTTAGTGCTAACACAGAACTTAGAAGTAGATTAGAAAAGGCTGTTTTTGACAATTTTTCAAAAGTAAAGTTTTTTGTACCTAAAATTAGCTATACGACTGATAACGCGGCGATGATAGCTGCTGCTACCTGGTTTAAACTAATGAGAAAGAAGTGCTCATCAAAAAGACTAATAAAGGCGAATCCGAGTGCGGCTTTAAAATAAAAATTAGTGTTTTGGTATATTAAAATAAAATAATTTAAGTACTGTTTACAAAAACAAAAATTTAAATTAAAATCATAGTGAGATATTAATAGTTTTTTTATAAATATGGCTTGATGGCGAAGTGGTCTAACGCTGCGGTTTGCAAAACCGTCACTCGTGGGTTCGAATCCCACTCAAGCCTCAAAAACTGAAAATCGTACTACTAAAAAGACCTAAAATAGGTCTTTTTTATATTGAAAAACTGTGGATAACTTGTGTTTTCTGTGTATAAAAATTTAATTTAAGTCCACAGTAGCTTAGACTTAAATATAAATTTAAAGAAAAAAGTGCATATTTTTTATTAAATATAAGCTAAAAAATTAAATTTTACTAATATTAGCAAGTGGTACTTGACCCATGTTTTTTAAAATGCTATACTTATTGTAGATCCTTTACTAGCTTCGGAAAAAAATGCCAGTGCTGAAATGGCATAGATACAAACCGAGCGAATCAATATAGTGCTTAAAAAGTTTTAATTGAAACTAAAAAATAGCTTTCATAAAACTAAAAAGCAAAATAAACTAAAAAATAATTTTGATTTGCTAGAAGCTGGAAAATGAGCTCTTTAAATTCAGCAGAGAGACAAAGTCCTGGTAATTCGATTTTTAATAAAAAAATCAAAAAATCGAACAAAAGGATTGAGGCTCAATCGGTGCTTAATATTTATCTCTAAATATATTTGATAAAGAGGAGCTCGATCTGGGCCTCTTTTTTTATACAAATCTTTATTTTTTAGCCTATATAGTTTAAAATATCTATATGACAAATAATAAAATTATTAAAAAAATTAGCAATTCCCCGGAAGAAAGCTTGATTATTGCTGAAAATATTGGAAAAAACTGCCAAGGAGGAGAAATCTTCTTGCTTAGTGGTGATTTAGGAGCGGGAAAAACTGCTTTTTGCCAAGGATTAGCTAAAGGATTAGGAGTAAATGATAAGATAAATAGCCCGACTTTTAATATTTTAAAGCTTTATAAGGTAAAAAATACTAAAATAAGCTTGTTTTGTCATATTGACGCCTATCGCTTAAGCTCAGGAGAAGATCTAATAAATTTAGGTATTGATGAAATTTTTTCTAATAATAAGTCAGTTACTGCTATCGAGTGGCCAGAAAAAGTAAAATCTGCTTGGAAAAAAGAAAAAAACTTAAAAATAATTAAGTTTAAAGTAGTTTCTCAAACAAAAAGAGAAATTGAATTTCTAAATAGTTAATGTTTTAATAAACCGCTCTCTGCACCCGCACTAAGACACCTCAGACTTCGCATAGATACTCAGGCGCGTTCTTCTAATTATTAAAGACATCTCTTAATGCAGTGCTACGAGTAAAAAGGGTGTTATTTCTTAATTTAGATTCTCGCCATAAAGAGATTTTATTTCGTAATTTTAACCTCTTTTTCCTTTTTAAAATTAAGAAAAATGATAAAAAAAGCGGAGAAACTAATCATCACGTCGGCTAAGTTGAAAACTGTAAAATATTTTAAGTCTAAATAATCGATTACAAACCCAAGACTTAAACGATCAATTAAATTGCTTAAAGCTCCTAAAAATAAAGCAAAGATAAAGAAAATCTCTAGACGATCCTCATTTCGTCTTTTTTTATTTAATATAAGATAAATTATGTAGGCTAAAAGTAGTCCTAAAATACTTATTAAAGTATAATTTAAAACCGGACCACTAAGGGGCAGGGAAAATGATATATAATAATTCTTTGTAAAATTAAAAGAAAAAAGGTCAGAAATTATTGGTTTTAAGCCGCTTTCACCCATTTCTAAGGCTACTTTTTTTAAAATTCTATCAAACATAAAAAATATAGCTATTGCAGAAACAATAGCTATATCGAAAAATATTCTGCTTTTTACGTTTTTATTCATTTTCTTGCAACTCAGTTTTACAAACAATACAAGAACTAGCTGTTGGGCGAGCTTGTAAACGTTTTGCACTGATAGGATTTTGACAGTATTTACAAATACCATAAGAACCTTCGTCAATTCTTTTTAAAGATTTAACAACATCTTCAAGGCTTTTTTCTAAGACTTTTTGAGTTACTATATTTGTTGAATAATCGGATATTTCTTGAGCATTTTCATCAGCCTTATCGCCGTATTCAGGAAAAGACACCGAGCGATCATCGGCTTCATGTTCATCTTCACGTGATAAGGAGAATAAATCTTTTTCAATTTGTGTTTTTTGTTCTAAAAGCTGTGTTTTGATTTTATCAATTTCAGCCTGACTAATCTCTTTTTCCATATTTTTATTCTTGATTAAGCTAAACTAAAAAAGCTATAACAAGCTCATTTATATACTTATTATAGGACAAAATAACAATAAAAGCAAGAACGAGAAATATTCAATAAAGGAAGCTAGTTTAATAATATATTATGAAAGTTTAAATAACTGCTTAAGTTAACATAAACTCTTTACAAGCAAAAAAGTTTTTGTTATTATTCCTTTGTAATTACAAGTGACATTTAACGTCTTTTTGGGGCGTTTTAAAAAATCAAAATAATTGGAGTGGTAGCTCAGTTTGGTTAGAGCGCCTGCCTGTCACGCAGGAGGTCGCGGGTTCGAGCCCCGTCCATTCCGCTAACAAAATAGACTTGCCCTTGAGGCAAGTTTATTTTGTTATTAGATGAGTTTTGGACGGAGCGAGAAAGGCGAAGGCGATGTGCACTCGTGCACCGCCGAGCCCGGGTAGTGAGCCCCGTCCATTCCGCTAACAAAATAGACTTGCCCTTGAGGCAAGTTTATTTTGTTATTAGATGAGTTTTGGACGGAGCGAGAAAGGCGATATTAGAGTTTCTATTTTATAATATATTCCTTATCATCAATAAGCACCTTATTATTATTCCAAGATAAGTCTATATCATCTATAGCTTCTATGTCGCTTTGAGATATTATATTAAAATCATTTTGAACGTCAAATACTAACAATTCCATCTTTTCTTCATTGTCTTTTTTGATAACTAACGCAATCTTTCCACCGTCTTCTGACCATTCAGCTTGAATAAAATCAAATAATTTTGAGTATTCTAAAAATTTTCTTTCTAAAGTAAAAAGTTCGTTGCCAAATTTATCTCCCACCGTAAAGCCTGGAATGGTATAGTGAAGAGCAAGAACTTTAGTTTTATCTGGAGACCATTTATAGTTTACACCATAATTCAGCTCTATTTTCTCACCAGACACTAAATCTATAAGATGTAAAACTTCACATTCTGTTCCACACCCAGTAAAAACCAATATTTCTTCATTAGAAAACCATTCCCACCCGGAAGTCTTAAAACTACCACGGTATATTTCTTTTGTTTCTTTGTGATTTATATCTCCTGTAAATATAAGGATTGGCTTATCATGCTGATCATTATCTAAATTTTCTGTAAAACCGTATTTATCTTTTAAGGGTGAAAATTGTAAGCGACTTAGAGTATTATTATTTTGCACAACTCTTTTTTTTGTTTGATTATCTATATAAAAAAGACTTCCATATTCGTCTTCAATAATTTTTTCAAGAGCTATTTCTGATATTTCTATTGTATTGTTTTTTATTAATTTTTTATTTATGTTTAAATTAGCTTGTTTTACTTTTAAAATTACCACCATAAAAATAGCCGTGCAGACGAGAAAAATAAGTATCAAAAAAATAATTTTTTTATTAATTTTTTTCATTATTTTGAGTAGAAAAAGTTTAAGTTTTCAATTTTTATTTTGAAGTCATTGGCCCAAAAAGGAGCTTCAATGCTATCATCATAATAATGAGTAGCACCTCTAGTTGGATCAAAGATATTTTGAGAAATCACATCCCCTGCTATCTCATAAGCTTTCCGCCACTTTTTATGATCATTAGGGTTGTTTGTAGTTCCTAATGGGTCTCTTAACGCCTTTAAATTATTGTCTTTTGGAGAAGTTTCCCAAAAAGCGGAATATTGCGATGGTTGCAAGATGATATTGTGATAAGTATCCCAGCTTTTTCGCTTCCCGAGTCTATTCTTTATTGACCAAGCAATCGCAATAAGGGCTTCTTCAGATGCACCCCTTGCTTCTCCCCAAAGAGCCCGAGCTAAAATCATTTGTTCTGTATCATCATTAAAAGATCCTGTCCATTTTGGATTATCAACGTTTGGAGGATTTTGAAGTGGAACATCTTCCTCGTTGCCTTGCTCCCCGTTATCTTGTGACGAATCAAAATGAATACCTAAATCCAAATGAACGCTGTTTAATACAGGCATTCTATCCGCCCAAAACTCTATATAATGGTCTCCTTTTTTTAAATTCGTATAAAATCTAAATTCTTTTGTATATCCTTGAAGTTGGCGACCTTGCCAAAGCCAATTTTTACCCCACCAATTTAATTCTTTATTTTTTTCAATTCGATCATCAATAATTAATTTTAAATCATCACTATCTTTTGATCTTTTTTCACAAGTCGCGGATATGTCTAAGGTCTTTAAGGGTAAATCAATCAAGGCGATAGTGCTCCATGGTCGGCGATCTCCGTTTTCAGCTTGAATATTTTGTATGATAGCCTGACCTGGTTTTATTTGAACAATGGTTGGCTCTCTTGTAATGACAGCGCCTTTTTTAGGATAAAATTTTATTTCGTGATCACCTTTGTGTAAATTTAAAATAAAAACAACCGTTTTCTTAAGACCTCTCAAGACTGTCCCGTTCCAAGCAGAAGGAATATTGAAATATTGAGCCCGCCCCTTGGCTGGAATTTCTCTTCGCTTAATTCCATTTATTTCAACTCTCAAATCTTCGCCCCCAAACAACCCAAAAAATTTACCATTCTGACAACTAGCCTCTATATTAACAGAAAAAATACCGCCATTTTCAGTGCTAAATTTATAACTATATTCATTTTTAATTTTTTTGAACATAATTATATAATTAATTCTATTATTTATATTCAAGGGTGCATATTCTTTTCCTGATTTTTAGGAGTTGAACAATTATTCCAATTTTAAACATCTATATTTAAAAATATATTATATATACGTGATCAAGTCAACATATTGTATTATTTAAAAAATTGGATGACTTTTTATTTGAAGTTGGCCTTAGCAGAGTAAAAGCGACAGATAATCTCCAAACTATTGACATTTTTATCTATTTAGTATATAATGTTTATAGATATACACCATAAATAGTTAATAACTAAAAATGAAAAATACAATATTAAGCGAGAAAGATGCTAAAATCATAGAAGAAGTAATATTAAAATTTGGTCGCATCGTTTCTACGGACAATTTAATGAAGGTGTTTACTAATAAATATAGTGAAGCTTCAGCTCACAATAGAATCCAAATCTTATATAAGGCTGGTTGGTTTTTGCGTATAAAAAAAGGCTTATATTTAATAATTAATAATTTAAGTTCAAGATCTCTTAACGATAGTTCAATTTTTTTAATTGCCCAGGGAATAAATAAAGACTCCTACGTATCACTCCACTCCGCCCTAAACTACCACCAAATATTTGACCAATACAGTAGCTCTACTTCACTTATCAACCTAGCTATCAGCAAGAAATTTAATTTTCAAAATAATGAAATAAAATTTATTAAAATTGCTAAAAAATATTATTTTGGCTTTGAAACTGTAAGAATAGACGGCAAATTAGTACAAGTCGCCACAAAAGAAAAAGCTTTATTAGACTATTTATACTTAGAGAAAGATTTTTATTCTGCAAGTCTAGTTTTTGAAAAAATAAAAAATTATAAAAACGAAATTAATTTTATAGAACTTGAAAACTTTGCTTTAAAATACGGAACAACTGTTAGAAGAAAATTGGGTTTTCTTTTAGACAATGTTAATATAAATACTGATAAACTATTCCTAAGCTTAAAAAATCAGAAAGGATTTTCACGATTTACCAAAGAATCTAAAAAATTTAATACCAAGTGGCGCTTATATTATGATGATAGAATTATTAAATAGAGAAGAACTAATCTTTTATAGCAAAAAAATAAAATATCCACTCGCTATTGTTGAGAAGGATTATTTTTTAGCACTCATTTCAAAAATAATTTTTGAGTCTAAGTTAAGTAATAAATTAATTTTTAAAGGTGGAACTGCCCTGCTGTTTATCTTCCTCAGTTAAGATTTTCTGAAGATTTAGATTTTTCAAGTAATACTACTAAAATAGAGCTAGAAGAAATTAAAAATATTTTTACTGACTTTGATTTTTTAGAAATAAAAAAAGATTATGTTTCTGGTGCAACTGTTAAAATTGAGAGGCTTAAATATAGTGGCCCACTTGGCCAAACTAATTCATTAAAAGTTGAAGTAGATTTCTTACAAAATGTATTTTTAGAGCCGCTTGAAATGGATTATGAAAATTTATATGGAGTAAAAACAAAAGTCCGCGTAATGGATATCAGGGAAATAACAGCTGAGAAAATAAGGGCGATGAGCGACCGTGTTCGCTATCGTGATTTTTATGATTTTGGCATGATCATGAAAAAATTATCAATAAATTTAGATGAAGTTATTTCTCTAGTTAAGAAAAAAGAAATTCGCTCTCCTATTTCTAAAAAGAAAATTTTAGAAAACTTTGATTTAGCCAAACAAGAAAAACAAAACGACGTTTCAAGTATTTATTATAGTGAAGAAATAAAAAATGAAGAAATAGAGAAAGAATTGCTTAAATTAAGCTTTGATATTATAGAAAAATAATTAAATACAAGATTCAGTAGAAAAAATATTATTGTTTAAACATTTTATTCATATCTTTATTTGCCACTTCCACAGCTTTCGTCCTTGTAACCAACTCCAATTCCACTGTACTTGTCTTAAGTGATGACTGCAAAAAATCAAATAATTCCTTTCTCTTAATAAATATTTTTCTAAAAAGAGAAGGCTTCTCATTTATAATGGCTAATATTTGATCAGAGAATTCTTGTAAATAATTACTATTTACTGGCGTTAAGTGCGATCCTAATATAAAATATGATTCTGGCTGGACTATAAGCATTAAAAGAGCTTTCACCATTTCCCCTTTTTCATTCTTAAAACAACAAGGCAGTTCTGAATAATCAATTTCCCAATCAACTGCTATTTTAGAGCTCTTTATTGCATCATTTATCTTATCGTTATCTGATAAACTTTCCGTTAGTTGTTCTAATAGGCCACTTTCTTTTAATCTTTCTGCGGGGTCATCAAAAACAACACCAGTGCAATCAAATTCTTCCTGATTAAAATCTACCCCCATCCATTCCATAATCTCATCATGCTCAGGATGATTTTGATTTTTGATGATATTTAATTTATCTTCATATCCCCATACTCCGCCACAATCCTCAGGCGGACAAGCTCGCTTTCCGTTAATACATACTGGATAATTAATAATATCGTCCTTTTCAATTATTTTTTCCAACTCAATGCGATGATCCCAATTATCACCAAAATCATAAGTGTAATTCATCGCTTTGTTTCCGCTCAAAGAAAACCAATCACTAATTTTTTCTTCCCAGCTAGGCAGAGTATCTAAATACATATCATTACAATCAGGAATACCAATTCTTTTTTCTTATTCACCACCCTTAGCAGTTGTTATAAAGTCATGTAAATGATAATCCGCCCATCCCATAGAATCTTGAATCGCAACGTGCAAGTCCCAAAAACTATAATTTTCAGGTACTTGAATACGACGCCAAATGGGTGGTTTTATATGTTTTAATGTAATTTTAAACTGATAGACATTTTTATAATTTGGCTTTTTCATAAATTTAAATTAAATGTATTTAAATTTTTATATTTAAACCAAACTCTCTCCTTCTACCTCCTTAACTTTTTTAAGCCCCATTATTTTCAAAACTGTCGGAGCAATATCTTTAAGACCACCATCGGTTTTTATTTTCGCATTCATAATTTTCTTGTCTGCTGAAACAACAATAAAAGGAACCGGATTTAAAGTGTGGCTTGTCGCGTATTTAGGGCTCTTATCTTCGGCGTTACCATGATCCGCTAAAATTAAACTCGTATAACCATAACCAAGTCCGACGGAAACAATTTCCCCTAAAGCACTATCAACCGCCTCTAAACCTTTAATAATCGCTTTTTTATCAGCCGTATGTCCCACCATGTCGCCATTTACTAAATTAACGACAATAAAATCGTATTTCTTTTTAGCAATTTCTTTTTGTAGTCGCGCGGAAATCTCTGGAGCACTCATCTCCGGCTTTAAATCATAAGTCGCGATATTAGGAGATGGAATTAAAATTCTATCCTCGCCTTTAAATTTTTTCTCTCTTTGGCCGTTAAAGAAAAAAGTTACATGAGCATATTTTTCTGTTTCACTAATTCTTAACTGTTTTAAACCAGCGTCAGCAATAATCTCGCCCAATAAATTTTTTAAAGACACATCCGGATAAGCAATTAATCCAGGAAAAGGTCGATAATATTCCGTCATAGCCACAAAATTTATTTTTCGCCTTGCCTTTCTTTTAAAGCCAGAGAATTTTTTTTCAATTAAAGCTCTTGTTAATTGTCTTGGTCTATCAGTTCTAAAATTAAAAAAGATAAAAGCATCGCCGTTTTGCAAGCCCTCATAATCCTCTAAACAACCGGGTTTTATAAACTCATCGCTTTCGCCTTTTTTATGCGATTCTTTAACATAAGTTTCTGCGTCTTTAAAAATCTCTCCTTGAACTGAAACTAATAAATCATAAACTAATTTTGTCCTTTCATAACGCTCATTTCTATCCATAGCGAAATAACGACCGGAAACAGAAACTATTTTACCAAAACCAATGGCTTTCAATTTCTTTTTTAAATTTTTTATGTGTTTCAAACTTTCAGTAACTGGCGCGTCGCGGCCGTCAGTAAAAGCATGGATAACAACATTCTTAAATTTCTCTTTTTTACATAAATCAAGTAGAGCAAAGAGATGGTTGATATGACTATGAACGCCTTGGGTTTGTAGTAAGCCGGCAAGATGTAAAGTTTTGCCTGTTTTTTTACAACTATTTATCGCTTTTAAAAAAGCCGGATTCTTAAAAAAATCACCATCCTTAATGCTCTTATTTATTTTTTCAAGAGATTGAAAAATAATTCGCCCGGAGCCAATTGTCATATGACCGACCTCGGAGTTTCCTTGATAGCCATATGGCAAACCAACAGCTTCGCCCGACGCCTTTAAAAGACCATGGGGATAGTCATTTTGAAACATATCATCCCAAGGCGTATTCGCCATAGCAATATAGTTATCTTTTTTTTCTTTACGATAACCCCAGCCATCACGAATTATTAAAATTACTGGATTCTTTGTTTTCATTTTTTTGTAAATAAGTTATTTCTATAAATTTATTTTAAACCATTTTCATTAAAACAGTTAACGTATTTTTTATCATGTCCGATTAGGTGTCCTACAACCCAGTTTTTTAAAAAATTCAATAAATCAAAAAGTATTTTTAAACCTTCGGCATCAAATCTTTTTTGAAATTTTTCAACTTCAATTTTCAAATTTTGGTGTTCTTTTTTATGCTCATCAGAGAATTCATAGTTAAATTTATCAAGATATTTTTCTTCTGTTGCAAAATGAAAATTAGTATAAGAAACTAATTGCTTTAAAATACTAGAAATTTCCTGGTCGGAATTATCCTTTTTTAAAACTACATAAAGCTCATTCAAGATATTTAAAAATATTTTATGCTGCTCGTCTATTTCTTTTACGCCCACACTTAAATCTTCTGACCATGGAATTGGCATAATTTTATTTTAATTAATAGATTGAAAAAAATCACAGTGAGCATCATAGGGGACCTCGTTCTGTGCTTCGCTACAAAAAAATCTACCATTTTCTTCGTGAAAACTTGTACAATTTTTACACTGGGTTTCTTCGTTTTCCCAATCTTCTCTAAAATCTGCTTCTATTTCGTGTGCCATAAATTTTATTTTAAAAAATTAAAAAATCTCAAAGTCGCTAAAACATTTGGAGCTAAATTTTCTTTTTCCAAACTATCTAAATCTAACCAAGCCCATTCTTTTATATCATCGTCTGGTTTTATCTCGTTCAATCTTTTAGCTAGAAAATGAACCAAGACAACGCTTATCTTTTCGCCGTCTTTTTCTTTTTTTGTATAGAAAAAATATGGCAAATCATTAAGAATTTCAATTTCAAGTCCCATTTCTTCTTTCACTTCTCTTTTGGCTGTTTCTTCAAGATCTATTTCAAAATCCTCTACTCGCCCACCACAAAATTTCCAAAAATCATCATCCCCGTGTTTGTTTAATAAAACCTTATTATTTTCAACAATGACTGGCCCGGAGGCAATTATTATTTTTAACATAAATTTATTATTACTTTATAAATTATAACATAAAAATTATTTATTGGTTATAAAATTAGAAAGCAATCGCCCATCGTCTTTTTTACAACAAAAAAATAAGCTATTATTAGCTTATTTTTGTTTGCGGAGAGGGTGGGACGTAGTTGGAACGCTTGTTTAATTTTTTTTTTAGAAATATTATTTAAATAATTTTACATATTTTCTTCTAATTCCTTAATCTTTTTTCTAATTTCAATAGGAGCATCTTCCAGTAAATACTTAAACTCACCATTTTCATTAATTCTTTTATCAACAAATATTTTTAATTCTTCTATCTTGCCAAATTTTTCTATTACCCTTTTAGCATCTTCGTAATTTTCTATATTTCCAGATTTTTTACATTCCTCCATAAATCCGTAAACATTAAATAATAAAGATTTCTTTGTGTGTAAGCTAAATCCCTTTCCTTCTTTTTTTAGTTTTTCAATATTCTTAGAAGAATTTTCTAGTTTTTTTTCTATATCTTCTATATACAAATTAATATTTTTATTTTCTAAAACAAAATTTTTCTTACCATCATTATATGCATTAAAATTATGTATATTATCACGTTTGCCTATAAAAGCTTCTTTATCGATCATTTCCCCAATATAATCTTTTTTTTCATTATTAGACACACTTCTACCAGACTCAAGTACATCATTCATCCTTACTTCTTTTAATTCATTGGTAGCTTCATCTAATATAGAAATTTTATCTCCATCTAATATGTATAATGGTAAATTCAAATTTTTACTAATTTCATAGGCATAATCCATACTAGTGCCAAGAGCCGCAAAAGTATTACCTGTTTTATTAACATTTATTTGATAGAATAGTCCGGCCGCTTTTGGATTCTCGACAACAAGTTCATTCCATCCATCTTTTTCTTTTGAGTCTATGGAATTATTAATATTTGATACAATATCATTTTGTATCGTTGATGTACTTAGACTGTTATCATATTTTGACTTTCTATCATAGATGCCGCCACCAAGTGCTACACCAGCATCTTTGTTGTAGCCAGCTAATACATCTCCTCCTTTCAAAATTATTCCAAAATCACCTGCTAAAACTTGATGTTCTTTATCAATAGTAGAAACAGATATGGTTGGTTCAGTTCCTAAAATAATTTTTAATTTTTCTTCTGGGCCCATTTTATGAGTATCAATTAAGGCATTATTTTGTGAGAAAGATACATCACCAACAGGCAACATTCCCATTGGAATAGCATGACAAAATAGAACACTTTTATCTTTAGAAATTTCAGCAACATTCCTTTCTTTTTTTTCAGATTCTATTATGTTTTTTTGATTAGCCATTTCGCCATAAAAATCTATAATGGTTTGTTTTATCTCTTTTATTTCAGAATCATCATTTATTATTTCTTCAGCTTCATTTATGGATTTATATTTATCCTCAATTGAATTTTTTAATTTTTCTAAAAATTTATTATGTTCATTTATTTCATTTTGCTTGGTTTCCAAGGACGCATTTATATTTTCAAAATCATCCTTTTTGTTTTTAATTGCCTGTACTATATCAAAATCTTTTTGATATAACCTGCTTTTAATATTATCTTTTGTTAACCCCTCAGATTCAAATAGTTTCACAAGTTCTTCCGTAATTTCATTTCCATTATTAAAAGTTTTTTGAAGTTTGTAGATAAAAGAGTTTTTTCTTTTATCTAAACCTGCTTTTAATTCTTCAATTTCGGAATTTATTTTTTCTCTTTGTTCTTGAATATTCTTTTGTAATTCCTCGTCGTTAATTTTCTTTTCTGTGATTTCTTGCATCGATGCTTTTTCTTCCGCAATAGTAAGATTTAGGGATTCTATTTCAGCTGGTTTTTCTTTTAATTTTGTATTGTATTTGAATCTTAAATTGTTTATTTTTTGCGCGATTTGGTCGCGATAAAAGGCGCTATATCTTTTACTAAACTCTGATAATTCTAATGTAGTTTCTTTACTTAAACCTGTAATTTCAGAAATTTTTGATTTGGCTTCATTTTTAATGATTTTCGACTCACTGTCTAATGCACTTATTTTATTGACAAGATCAATCTCATCTTTAATTTCATTTTTTATCGATTGGTTTTCTAGTGAAACTGATTCGTCAATTTCATTAATTTCAACTACACTATCAGGCATCGAGTTAAAATCTTGCTCAATTTTACTGAGTATTTCATTTGCCCACTCTTGGTTATTTTTACTTTTTTCAGGAGATGTAATTTCCATTTTCTCATCTACTTCAATCTCTGATTCATTTTTTTGAAATTTTTCCTTATTCATAATTTATTTTGATAAATTATTTAATGATTCCCTGACTTCTTTAATTTTTTCTTCTTCAACTCTAGAACGATAAGTTTTTAATAATATATTTTTCTTATTAAATATATCTTCTAATTTTAGTCTAAAATTAAAATAAATTTCATTAATCTTTTTAATATTATCAGAAATTGGCATTTCTTTTTTCATATTTTTATATTCATTATATGTTTTCAAATTACCATTAAATTACCAAAAAATCAATAAAGTGCGCCAATTATCATAATTGGAAATAAGTCAATTTTACAACTAAACATAGAGCTTCAAAAATCTCTGTTTTCAAACTACCTCGTGCTAGCACAATGTTGCGGAGAGACAGGTATTTCCGCCCTCGCTCGGCGCCGGCAAGCGCCTCGATCACTTGTCCAGACCGGCCGCTAAAAGCTCGCTCTTCGCTCGCTTCTATCGTCGCTCTCCTTTTCGCTCGGTCTTCCGCCCTCACTCAAGACTCGCTCGCCGCTTGTTCGAACCCCCGTCTGCTTCTTTCCAAGAAGCTAAAACAAAGACCGAAACTTTCGTTTCGATCTTTGTTTTATCTCCTGCGGAGAGGGTGGGACGTAGTTGGAACACTTATTAATAATATGACTTTAAAAAAA
>CAZDYJ010000018.1:0-16910 GCA_964509735.1 uncultured Gammaproteobacteria bacterium | reverse complement strand
CGCACGGGCGGTAGGAATCGAACCCACGCAAAAGGTTTTGGAGACCCTTGTACTACCACTATACGACGCCCGCTTTCTTAAATTGTCTTAACTATTCTACTATTTAAAAACCAAATTGACAAGCCCTGACATCTTATAACTGCTAATCTAATAAAATTTAAATAAAGTTTGTGTCTTAACTAAAAATTATATTATTTTAAATTTTTTCTAATTAAAAACCCCGAAATTTTCAAATCGGGGTTATTGTTATAACTTTGAGTCGCTTTTAAGCTAACTCTTGTATTTTTTTCGCCTCGGAAATAAGTTTATCCCTGGCACTTTTTGAAAGAGATTTTTCTTTTCTCAAATACTTATTCAGATACTTAACCACACTATGATAAACTTCATGACGATAAGTATCGGAAACTGAGTAATTTAAAATATCAAAAAGAATACTCTTTGCCTCAAGCTCATTTTCAATTATCGAACGAAAAATTAAACTACCCATCGTATAACCTGGTCGTTTAAGTAAAGAATTAACTAATAGTTGAAAAACTATTTTTCTTTTTATAGAATCAAGACGATTTAAAAATTCATTAATTTTCAAAAATCGAAAAATGTCATGATTTCTAATAACCAGTTTTTTTTCAACTAAATCAGCTAATTCTTGGTTCTTTAACATCTCAACAGGAATTAAGGCTAAGTCCTCAAAAAACTTGCTTAAACTTTGTGAATTTTCAACCACCATTCTTGTGTGAGCATTAGAAATGTTTAGCATATTCTCTAGTTCCTTTTTTTCTTTATTCACCTTTTTAATTGTTATATAAAAAACTAACACAAACATTAAGGCCGTAAAGATATAAAGAAAAATAGTAAAAGGCTCATGAATCATCTCTTTTATTTGCTCCAAAAAACTTTTTAAAATTTCTGTTACCATCTGTTCTCAGTTTAAATTTTCTTTTTCAAATCCCAAATTAAATTTCGAAACTCCGAAACTAAATCCTGTAAACCTTGCTTGGTTTCAGTTAGTGGCGAATCCTCAAAATGAATCATTAAGCATAGTGCAATTTTTTCACTCGCTTCTTCATAAATTTCAATTCGCTCTTTTGTCTCATAGTTCGAAACGATTTGATCAATAAAGAAAATGCTGGAAAAATCATCTTGCCCGGCTAAAGCATATAAATTCGCCCAATGCTCGGAATTTTTCGTTAAGCAAGCACTGATAAATTCCCGATAAACCGGCTTGTGCAAATAAGATGGCAAATCAAAAACTAATTGATAAGCTAATTTAAATCCTTCAAGGCTTGAGATTTCGTTTTTAAATCTTTGCCGCAAATCATTCTTCAAAAAAGCCGCAATTAAGGACTCGTCATTGAAGTCGTTAAGATTAAAACGTTCTAAAATCTTGAAAACTTCCGGTAACTTTTTTTCCGGAGAGAGTAGAGCCTTAGAAAACTTAATAGCTAATTGATGTTTTTTTCTATTTACAGAAAAAGACAAGAGCTTAGTTAAAGCCACAAGAAATCCTATGACCACTAAGACACAACCTAAAACAATCATTATTTCTTTCATGATGCTAAATATTTTATTGGTTATTTACTTGTTAATTTACTAATTTAACTAAGAAATTTATCATAAAAATTAAAAAAGGTCAAATAAAAAACGAACCTTTGAAAAGTCCGTTGTTTTGAGTGCAATTTAATTTAATTTTCCTCATTAAATACCAAATAGGCAAATTGAACTAATTCAGCCCGGGCAATGAAGAAGAAATCTTCAGTCAGAAAAACTTCATAATCCTTTAGTTTCTCCTCGAAAAGTGCCTTTAAATGCTCCCGTTGTTTTTTAGGCTCACCTGATAACCCAGACACATAAAAATCTCTGTGGAGTACTAATATTTCAATGAAAAACTTTTGAAAAAATTCCTCATCAAAGTTGTCTGGTAAATTGGCATCAGGATTATTAATACTAGCAAATTTGTCCACAATGATATAAATAACATCATCTAAGGCAACTTTCTTAGCTATAAAACCTGTCATACCCCAGGAATTCCAGTTTTTAAGAAGCGCTAATTCAAAAGGGCTTCGTTTTTGACTAATTCGTAGGGCGGCCAAGTTAATAAGTCCTTTGCGAATAGCTTCAAATAAGAAAGGTTCCACCGAAAGGCGATTTAAAGCTAAAACAGCATCTTCAAAATCCTCATTTAAAAGAAGGGCTAGAGCACTACCCTCTTTTTCGGCCTTTTCCTTGCTTTTTTTAACTTCTTTAATTTTTTTGTTTTTAGATATCAGCAAAAAAACAATTAAAGCCTAGTGAAAAAATATCGACAGTGCTACATAAAAAAGTGTTTCATCCATTTTATTCTTTTTTTATTGTTAATGTTCAGTTAATTGTGCTTGTATTATATCATATTTAAAGCAAAAAGTCAAGCTTTTTGCCTAATATATATGTATCTAACTCTTTCAAATAGCCAATAATCCGGCCAATTATATAGATTTTTTTAGCTAATAATAAATATCAATTTAAGTATTTATCTCTTCTTGTTTTAAAAGAGACATCGCTAAAGAAGCTAAAGCCGCTAAAACAAAGACGTAGCGCAAAGAAAAATATGGCAAAATAATAATGATAAAAATAGACATTATAACTTTCCCAAATAAAATAGCCATTTCTCGAACAACCGTATACTCATCAACATAATGCCCTTGATCAGCAGCAATGTCATAATTTAGAGCATCAAAAGATGTACGCGAAAAAACTCTACTTAAATTATGATAAGTAGAAAATAAGAAAACTTGGAAGGCACTGCCAATTAAAGCTTTTAAAACCCAACCAAGAGCGTAAAAAAATGTACCGTAGCGTAAAAATTTACGACGATTAGGAATTTTATCAAGTAAATTGCCAAATAAAATTTGCAAAGTAATGGTCACTAAAATAATCAGAGATGAAATAGCTCCAACTTGAAAATAGTTACCCTCTAAAAGTTGCCAAATAAAAATCGGCCAAATAACTGAACCGGCAACACTCTCTGCCCCGTCGCCCATATAAGCTAAAACACTGGGTCGCATTTTCTTAGACAAAAATTTTCGCCAAGTCTTCCTTAAACTCCAAACAAATTTCTCTTCAACTTTCGGCAAAGAACTAAAAGGAATAAGAGAGATAAAGTAAATGGAAATAGCCATCAAAAATAAAATCTCATAACCTAAATAATCAAGCACTAAACCAGCCACAATCGGCATGACCGCGCCTAAAACCATCATCGTTGCCTCCATCAAGCTAAGTTGCCCAGCTCGAACAGTTTTCTCGGTCAACTTTGCTAAATTTGTATGAAAAGGAATCCAGTGACTAAGACGGAATAAAAGAGAGAAAAGAATGGCTGGTAACATCCACCACCAAGAATTAATATCTGTTAACAAATCACCCGGTAAAACAAAGCGATTAATAAAAAAGAAAACGACATAATAAGCCGCTCCGAAAAATACACTAAGTTGTAGAGATTTTTTAATACCAATTTTATTCATTATCCTTTTACAACCAAATACCACTAAATTAGCGTACAGTAAATCAACGATTAAATAATAAAAAATTACTGACCATAAACTTAAATCAAAAAACTGATATAAAAATATCGGTAAAAAAAGTCCCATTAACTGGGTAGCAGAATTAATCGTAATGCGACTAAAAAAGACCATGCGAAAATTTTGTGTTAAATTCTTTCCGACAAAACGAGCATGAAGGTTATAATAAATTCGGCGAAATTTTTTAAACATAGTATTTTTCTTTTAATGAGAAAAAAACCTATTTTTCAGAGAAAAAAAGGCTTTTTATTTTCAGGCACGACTTCCTGATAAATTTATTCCTCTCCAATCATTCCCTCTTTTTTTAAACCCATTTCTTCACCGCAACAGATAATTGGCGCTCCGCCATCTTTTTTAAACTCAACTTCATTACCGCAAATAGCGCAATAATATATTTTTCCCACTCGACTACTCATATATTTTTATATTTACTTATAATTAATAATTCTCAACGAAAATTTCAAAATAAGCTTGAGGATGAGAACAGGCTGGGCAAGTATCAGGCGCCTCTTCCCCTTCATGTATATAACCACAGTTATTACATTTCCAACTAACAACTTCTTTCTTCTTAAATGTTTCTCCTGCTTCTAAATTATCTAATAATTTTTTATAACGTTCCTCATGCTTTTCTTCAACTTCAGCTACTTCTTTAAAAAGCGTGGCGATTCTCTCGTGACCTTCCTCTAAAGCCTCTTTAGCCATACGTGGATACATTTCTGTATGTTCATAATTTTCCCCTTCCATGGCTGCCTTTAAATTATCTTTTATATCGCTATGGATTAACCCTAATTCTTTAGCCCATAGTTTAGCATGCTCTTTTTCATTCTTAGCTGTTTCTTCAAAAATATTAGCAATCTGAATATATCCCGCTTTACGAAAAGCACTAGCGAAATAATCATATTTATTTCGAGCCATTGATTCGCCGGCGAAAGCTTCTTCTAAATTTTTTTTCGTCTTAGGTCCTAACATAGTTATTCTAAATTAAAATTATTTTTTCTTAGATTTTTTTTCGTCTTTCTTGTTTAAACCGCTATCTGATAAAAGTTCGCGACTTTCATCTTTAATCACTTCGCAGTCAATACCATCTAAAGACTCACAAAATTCTAATTCATAAATATGAAAAACGGTAACCATTAAAGCGATAATAAGCGGGCCAAGAATAATTCCCCAGAAACCAAATAAGGATAAACCACCTAAAATAGCAAAGAGAACAAAAACAGGATTAACTTCCGCATCTCCTTTAATCATAAAGGCACGAATTATATTATCAATCGTACCAATAATTAAGACCCCCCAAGCGATAACGAAAATTCCCTGCCAAACATCGCCAACTAAAAGATAATAAATACCGACCGGGACATAGAAAATCATCGAACCAACATAAGGCAAAAGAGATAATAAACCAATTAAAACACCGGCTAAAAGTGGTGGAAAACCAACAATCCCAAAACCTAAAGCACCAACTAGTCCTTGGGCACCGGCGGCGACGAAAGTTGAGATAAATATTGTATAGCTAACTTTTCTAAATTTTTGAAAAATTATTTTATCATGTTTGTTTGGCAATGGTGATAAATACATTAAACGATTTAAAATATTTTTCCCATCCACAAAGAAAAAGAACATGGTCATGATAATAAGAGCCAAGGAAACAATAAATTTAGTTGTTTCTTTAAAGGCGGCCGTTGCTCCTGATAAAAAGACATTGCTCATCTTTTTCGAAGTTTCAATAATTACATCCTGAAAAGCCTCATTACCGCTAGCTAAACGATCAAGATTTAAGAAACTTAAAGGGCCAGTTTTAAACAAATCTGATTCAAAAACTTTTTCCACAGAATTATTTTCAAAAAAAATGACTGTTGCATTATAAGCTACAACTGATTTTTGTCCAGCGTAAGAGATAAGCTGAGAAGCAGGAACGATAATTACTAAAACTAAAAAAAGACACATTAAAAGAGCCGCCAAGTTTCGACGACCTTTTAAAAATTTTGCCAGACGCTCAAAGGGTCCATAAAAAATGGAAACTAAAACAGCGGCAACAAATATCTCCGTCAAAAAAGGACGGAAGATAAGATAAGCGACAAACAGGACCGAAAGGACCAGCAAGATCAGGAATGACTTGGTAAAATTTTTAGTCATACTGCGCGGGGCCGCTCGGGGCGGCGCTTATTAAAATTATTTAGTTTCTTTATGAATAGTATGTTCGTTGCAACCTTTACAGAATTTTTTCATCTCTAAACGTTCTTTTAAAACTTTCTTGTTTTTTCGAGAATGATAATTAACGGTTTTACAAACTGTACATTCCAACTTGATCATGTTGTCTTGGGACATATCTTTTTTTCTATTTTTTAAATCAAAGGCCTTAAGAAAAGGCTAATATAAAGATATAAGAAAAAAAGCTAAAAGTCAAATGGCAAAAAGAGAAAATAAACTATTTCTGACAATTAGCACAATAATGCGTCCCTCGACCGGCTAATTTGGTTTTTAAAATAGCTTTTCCACATTTAAAACATTTTTGACCAGGGCGACCATAAACTTGTAAAAAATTAGAAAAATTCCCCTTTTTCCCATCTAAATCACGAAAATCGCTAAAAGTTGTCCCGCGATATTTTAAAGCTTTTTCGATAATTCTCTTAATTTCTTTAAGCAAATTACGAATTTCCTCTTTTTTTAAAGACTTAGCTGTTCTTTGCGGTAAAATGCCAGATGCAAATAATGACTCATCGACGTAAATATTTCCTAAACCCGCTAAACGTTTTTGATCAAGCAAAAAAGCTTTTATCTTTAAATTACTTTTTTTTAAAATTTCTGAGAAATATGTAAAATTAAAATTTTGACTAAGTGGTTCTGGTCCGTAATTTTTTTCCAAAATGATTTTTAAATCATCACTTTTTACAACCCTTAAATAACCAAAACGACGCATGTCATTAAAAAATAATTTGCCAGCACCTTGGAAAGAAAAAATTGCTCGAGTATGAGAATTCGGCAATTCCCCACCAACCGCTTTTTCAAAACTTGGGATCTCCTTCTTTTTTCCTAAACTATGTCCGCCAGCTAATTTATTTTTTTTATCTTGATAAATTAATTGTCCGGTCATTTTTAAATGAATAAGAAGAAAGTCTCCGTTTAAAAGATGAAAAATTAATAATTTACCGCGACGAGATATTTCTAAAAATTTTTGCCCAAGTATTTTTTCATGCAAAAAAGACAACTCTTTCAAGTTGTGCTTTCCAAGTCGAAGATCTAAAGATGTTATTTTGCGACGGATTAAAACATTTTCTAGATCACGCCTTATAGTTTCCACTTCAGGCAATTCCGGCATAATAATTTAAAAAATAAACCTTTAGAAAGAAGGTTTAATAGATAATATAATCCAAATGAGTAGGCCTAAAACCAAAAACTCAACCAAGAAAATCTTGATTAGTCCCCAACCGATTTTGTCAGGATTAATAATAGGCATAAAAGAGTGGGCCGAGTAGGATTCGAACCTACGAAGGCGAAAGCCAGCAGATTTACAGTCTGCCCCGGTTGACCGCTTCGGTATCGACCCTCTTGTTAAAATTTTACTACAAAACCGACCAAAAGAAGTCGATTACCTAAAGTATAATAAGAAAAAAAATCAGCTTTGTCAAATGACTTTTTATAAATACAAATTAACTAACCGAATTAGTAGCCAGATTAATAATAAAGCTAACTAAACCATAGGCACCAAAAATAACTATTAAACCAATTGCTGACCAAATAATAATCTCTTTTCCTTTTTTCACTCTTTCCTGACTACCAGAAGAAGTCATCCAAGTAAGACCGCCGTAAACAAACATCAAAAGAGCAATTGAGCCAACTACTCCTAAAACAGCGTTAATAACTCGACCGATTAAAACCTGAACTGAATCTGTCCCTAAGGGATTACATAATTTTCCATCTGGACAATTAGAAAAGCTTTGAGCTAAAACCAAATGAGGTAAAGCGGTTAAAACAAGGCTCAAAAAAAGTGCCAAAAAAAACTTATTTTTTTTCATAAAATTTTTATGTTTTTATACAAAAATTATAACACAAAAGTAAAAAATAAAAAATAGAATAAAAAAAAGAGGATGGTTTTTTAAAACCACCCTCGAAATTTAAATTTATAAGAAATTAAAATTGGTCTTTTCTTTTTTTAAGAAACCACCAACCTAATTCTTTCATTTTGCGCTTTCAATCTAAATACCAGGTTTTCCCGGTACTTATTTGAAGATTGCGAAGCTTTTATTACTTCGCCGTCAGAGAACATGATAAAATAGGCTAACCTATCCGAAGATAAATTAATATTTACACATCCCCTGTTAGACACAGGAACGATGTTAAATGGTGTTACCCCATTCACATCAATATAATAAGTTCCAGGATAAAAGATCGAATCCCGAACTTCAGTTATCGGCTGAGGTGTTGGCGAATTGTTAGAAGAATTTTCTTCCTTCTTTTCTTTCGCCATAATCTCACCAGGAGAAACAACGCGAACAAATTCTGCCTCAATCCAATATTTCCGGCCGTTAACGAATGAACCATTGTCTTTTGCGATTTGTATCTCCACAAATCCTTGACCATCATAGACAAGAACTTCCTGTTTGTGATTTACAATACGCACAAGTATTCCCTCGTCAAGGCTTTTAACAATCTCGTCCATATCCTCACCCGGTTTTGAATAAAGGCTTTTAACGTCCTTTAAGATAACCGCGTAAGTTGTGGCTGCTTCGGTTTCATTGCCAATACTACCACGATCCTTAGCTGTGTTAATTCGCTTATCCCAAGACTGGGTATAGCGAACTGTTGAGCGGAAGTTCTCTGGAAAAAAATGTTTCCAGGTAATGGTTAAAACCATCAGAGCAACAAGTGGAAAAATAACCTTATCCAGAGCATTAAATCGCGCTGTTAAGCCGAGTGTAATAAGAGCTATTAAAGCTGCTCCCATCATCGTTTTAAAAGAAGCGATATCTGGGAAAACTAGAGTCAAGAAGCCAACAAAGGCTACCCAGGCTACAAAAGTTCTTATCACTTGTGGAACAATATTGTTCGTCACCTTAAAGGCTCTTAGAATCACTCCTGCTGGAAGCCAAGCTAATAGAATTAGTCCTAAGCCGAAAACAAAAGCAAAGGCCGTGAAAGCTGGTGATCCAATTAGCAAGCTCATAAAAATCAGTGCTAAAGCAATCGCCGATAAAATCAAAACCGTAAGAGAGTAAACTCCTAAAGCTCTGATAATGAAGCGGAAAACTCCGCCTATCCAGGTTGCAACAACTGGAACATAAATTGTTACCAGTGTCCAAAGAGCATTAAGTTGTCGGCTAATCCAAGTGCGGAAGCCTGTCCAGAAAATAATCATAACTACTATAGCTATGAAAATTAAAATCAGAATTAAATTCATTTCTACCTCCTTTTTAGATTAGATTATACCTCTTTTTGCTTTTGCTTCTCTGGCCATTTTCTCCAGCCAAGTTTCAGAAGGAAAAGCTTTTTCCGCATCACGCTTCATACCGCCTGCTTCAACAGCTTTGGCGAAGTCAGCGGCTTTTTGCTTCATGTTAAATAAGAGCGAGTCCGAAGACCCGGAAGCGTCAAGGACTTTTTTAATTTCCTCTTCGCTTAGCTTAGCTAACATAGCTAACATGCGAGCCCCTTTCAAGTTCGTTTTTTCCGTTGTTTTTTGGTTCACAACCTTGCCCGTTTTCTTTTCGGTCACAAGATTGCCATCCTTATCCAGTTTAGGGGTTTCTACTGAAACCTCACTTTCCTCTTTGCCGATGATACCAATGATACGGCTTCTTTGAGAGGATTCATAAGAGTTTAAAACCTTGCAAACCTTACTCAACTCGGCCTCGGTAAGCATTTTTTGTTCAAGTGCGTAAGCACAGGCTGACAAAAATAAATGTTCATCATTGGTGCCCACGCCAAACATTTTTGATTTCAAAAGCTCGATTCCTTTTTCTTCGGCAACTTTACCGATATTATGAAAAAGGCTTAATACGAAGGCACTTATACCGCCTTCAATCATTGCATTTCCTACTGTTTTCATCTTTTTTTATTTTTTTGTTTTTATATTCTGTTGTAAATGTGCATATTTTGCCTGACACTCCTATAATTTAGCTAATTTTCGCAATATTATTGAAAAATTTAACTAAACTCTCATTGTGTTCATAATATTATAGCATATTATTCAAAAAAAGTCAAGACCAACGAGGAAATTATCGCGAGTATGCGGCGAACTTTCTTTTAATGTGTTTAAAATGTTTTCAGATAAATAACTCTCTTTTAAATGTTTATAAGGCGAATTCCCTTTTAATATGTTTGAAATGTGTACACAGCCATGGCGGTCTTGTCTTAATACATCAAAACGTTATTTTATGCGCACCTAAAATAATCTTTTAAAAACTATGTTAATTTTTTACAAGGCTTACTTTTAATAACTCATGAGTTAAACTTGAAATTTTTATGTTTTTATGTTAAATTATTTATGAAGTCTTAAATAATTTAAAAATATGAATTACGAAAAAATGTCTGTTCCTTCTTGGGATATGAATGCAGAAAATACTTCTTCAAGTAATGATTTTGAAAGTTTAGAAAAACCAGGAGAAAATGGTCCTGAGAAAATTGAAGATAATAAAGTCGAAAATCAAGCTGAAGAAAATAAAGCTGAGGAGAAAGAAGCTGAAAAAAAGGAAGCGGAAGAGATTAAAAAATCAGACAATGATGAAATGGAAAAAATAAGAGAAGAAATAAAGTCATATCGTGAAGAAATAAAAAGAGCTGAAAATAGAAACAACGAAAAAGCTGTTTTAGAAAATGAAAATAAATTAAGAGAAATTGAAGTTAAATTAAAAGAATTTGAAAATAAAGCCTTAGAAAAAGCTGAAGCCGAGGCTCAAGTTTTAGCCAAGGAAATGGAAATAGCTAAATTAGAAAATGATATTAAATATCATCGCGAAGAAATAAAGAAAGCTGAAAGTAGAAACAATGAAAAAGGAGTTTTAGAAAATGAGGATAAATTAAGAGCTTTAGAAATAAAAATTAGAGAAATAAAAACTGGTGAAAATTTATCAGAAAGTGCTCCAGTAAATAATTCTCCAGCGAAAAAGAAACCTTGGTTTAAAAGAATTTTTAGATTTTAATATTTAGCTTGTTTATATGAAAAAAGGATTTTAAAAAATCCTTTTTTTTGTTTAAAAAACTAATTTAAAAAAAGAGGGTCCTTTTGGGATCCCTCTAAAATTTAATTTTCAAACATTAGGAGTTCGAGATGTTTATTTTTCAACGTCTTCTTCAAAAAAACCGACTTAATTAAGTTGGTTAAGTTATCTTCCTAAATTTTTAAACTAAATTATTTCAACTGAATCGGCTTCAAAATCTGGTACACATTGTCCGAAAAAAGTATTAGCATAGGCACAAGTAGTGCCAATTATTTTGCCACTTATCCTAAGTTCTTGCCCAACTTCCCCTTGATATAAATCCTGAAGATTTACATAAATTTTTTGATATTTAGAATTTTCATCTTTATTTAAAACACCAAGCCCTTCCCCGCCAACAAAAATAGCAATCACTTGAGCGTCAAAAACTAAAGAAGCAGGCTCCTCTAAAATAATTTCGCAGTCACAGTCAGTAAAGTTTTGAGAAATATTTTTTGCAGCAATTTCTTTATGACCTAAATCATAATCAAAACTAGCCGCTGAGGCAAAATTAGTAACTGCTATTTGATAATTAATATAGATAAGTAAGAAAGCTATAATACTTAAAGCGGACATGGAAATTAAAAAAACTTTTTTCGGCAGAGTTCTGTTTAAATTTTTCATAATTTTACTATTTTAGCTAATTTAATTTTTCCGCTTAAATTATAACATAAAAATTTTAAAAAAATAGACCCCTAGATGAACCGTGACCTAAAAAGTAGAGGCTTTCGCGTCGACTTTAAGGGATTAGATTCAAGGGGTCTATTCTTTATACCTGAGCCGTTGACCGGGCTTGAACCGGTGACCTTTTCCTTACCATGGAAATGCTCTACCAACTGAGCTACAACGGCTTAATCTAAACTTCTTCGTTTTCTGCTAAATTTAGGGCTTCTATTTTCGTCTGCCAGTCAGATAATTTAGTATTTTCCGGGTTAATCACACTTAAACGCTCTAAGAAATTAACTGCCGAATTTTTATCTTTTTTCATTATACTTAAATCCAAGATTAAATCAAGATAACGAGGGTTTTTCGGTTCAAGATCAAGAGCCTCGGCTGCCTCATTCCAGGCAGAAGAAATATTATCAGCTAATAAAAACATTTCTGCTAAAGAAAAGTGTATCTCAGCCGTACTTAAATCTCCGGAAAAAATATCTTCTCCTTTTCTTTTTTTAGCTAACTTTAAAGCGTGGCGAAAAGTTTGCTCCGCTTCTGCCCATTTTCTTAACTCTGTATAGGTATGAGCTAATTCAAAAAAAGCTTTTAAATTTAAAGGATCAAGAGAAATAATTTCTAATAATTTTTCCTCCGCTAAAGCCTCATCTTCGCTCTCCATAGCCTCTTTTGCTGAAACAAAAAATTCTTTAATTAATTTTTCTCGATCAGCCCAAGATATTTTCTTTTTTTGATAAACATTTTTAATCTTTTTTAAATTCTTTTCTGAAAAAAATAAAAAATTACTTATTCTATCTTTAAACTTTATTAAAAAATTTCCAAAGACTCCGCTCAAGCGATTTAAATCTCTATCAACTCGTTTTTTTATTATTTCTTTTTTAAAAGAAGCTTCTTTTTCGCCGGGAATATTTTCCACATTTAAAACAGCTAAAACCGGAAACTTGCGAGCAATAATAAAAATCAAAGCCACCAAAGAAAATATAGAAATGATAAAAGATATTTTTTCCCACATAATTTTATATCGAACAAATAGAAATAAATTTTTCGGCCTCTAAACTAGCGCCACCTAAAAGTAATCCAGAAATGTTTTTATTTTTTAAAAATAAAGACGCATTATTTAAACTAACACTACCGCCATAGAGAATCTCTAATCTTCTTCCTGTTAAATCAAGGCTTTTGGATTTTAAAAATTCGGCTATTTCACCCGCTTCTTGAGCTTCTAAAGCTTTTCCTGAGCCAATTGCCCAAACCGGCTCATAAGCAATTAAAATATTTCGCGACTCTTTTTTATCTACACCCTTTAAAGCATTTTTTAACTGAACTTGTAAAACTTTTTTTGTTAATTTAGCTTTTTTTTCTTTTATATTCTCCCCTAAACACAAAATGACTTTTAAACCAGCTCCTAAAGCAGTCTTTATTTTTTTATTAATTAAAGCGTCGTTTTCTAGTTGAAAAATTCTTCTCTCGCTATGACCAAGAATAACATAGGAAGCACCAATTTCCCTTAAAACACGGGCCGAAACCTCTCCAGTAAAAGACCCTTCTAAAGAATCAGCACAGTCTTGAGCGCCAATAAATAATTTAGAGCCACTTACAGCAATTGCGCTAAGTCCTAAACTAGCAAAATCAGGACAAATAACTATTTTATTTTTATTATTTTCTAAAGCAGGTAAAATTTTCTCTAATAAAATTAAAGATTTATTTAAGGATAAATTCATTTTCCAATTAGCAATAATTGTTTTTGACATATTTATAAAAATTAATCGAGAGAATTATTTTTTGCCCAGGCAATGGTTTTTAAAATACCAGACGATAAATCAAACTTTGGTTCCCAACCTAAAACTTCTTTAGCCAAAGAATTATCTAAACAACTACGACGTTGCTCGCCTGGTTTAGATTCTTTTTCTTCAATTTTTATTTCATAACTTAAAGCGCTTGATAGAGCAGTTCGAACATCAATCAGACTTGATTCCCTGCCAAAGGAAATATTTATTTCCTGACGACAATCTTTTTCTAAAGTTAAAACAAGAGCTAAAACTACATCATCTACAAAAACAAAATCTCGAGTTTGCAATCCGTCGCCATATTGAAAACTGGACCGTCCAGAAACAGCATTAGAAGTAAAAATAGCAATTACCCCAGCTTCCCCGCCCTTAAACTGGCGTGGTCCATAAACATTAGAAAAACGTAAAATTCCATAATCTAAACCATAGGCCTTATGATAAGCATTTATATATTTTTCAAAAGCTAACTTATGAATTCCGTAAAAAGACAAAGGATAAGTAGTTGCTATTTCAGATGTAGGAATTTTTTCACCATCACCATAAATTGCTCCACCAGTTGAACTGAAAACAATTTTTTTAACATTATTTTGACGAGCACTTTCTAAAATATTTAAACCACCTTGCAAATTAATTTCAGCGTCATGCCAAGGGTCTATCATAGATTTAGAAACCTCAATCTGAGCCGCTAAATGATATACAAATTCCGGCTTCTCTGTTTCAAAAATCTTATCAATTGCCTCTTTTTCTCTTATATCTGTTTTATAAAACTTAGCTTCAGGATTTAAATAACTCTCTTTACCGGAAGAAAGGTCATCAACTACGACTAATTTATGACCCTTTAAAATCAAGGCGTCAACTAAATTTGAGCCGATAAAGCCAGCTCCACCAGTAACTAATATTTTTGCCATAAAATTAATTATTAACAATTAAAATCTCATCTCTTTAACTGTTTATATATTAACTTAAATTTGAAAAAAATGCCAAATTTTAATACAAAATAGGCTCTTTTTAAAGTTTGCTTTTGGCGTAAAAGCCTGCTATAATAGCTATGTAAAAATGATTTAAAAATCTAAGAATTTAATTCCAATTTAAGGAAGTTTTTTATTTATATGGCAAAAAAAGATGAACAAAACAGCAGTTACGGCGCTGATCAAATTACCGTTTTAGAAGGTCTTGACCCGGTTAGAAAAAGACCCGGAATGTATATCGGCTCAACTTCAGCCGCTGGACTACATCACCTAATCTGGGAAGTCGTTGATAACTCAATTGACGAAGCGATGGCTGGTCACGCTAACGAAATCTGGGTTGAATTAATGCCTAATAGACTAGTATCTGTGCGTGATAATGGTCGTGGTATTCCGGTTGAAAAACATAAAGTAACTGGAGTCTCGGCTCTTGAAACTGTTTTAACTAAACTTCATGCTGGCGGAAAATTCGGCAGCGGAGGATATAAAGTTTCTGGTGGTCTTCACGGCGTCGGCGTCTCGGTTGTAAATGCTTTAAGTGAATATTTAAAAGCAGAAATTCACCGTGACGGAAAAATATGGGAACAAGAGTTTAAAGCTGGTATCCCTCAAAAATCAGCTAAAGTAGTAGGGACCTGTAAAGACACGGGCACAACGATAATTTTTAAACCTGATGCGACTATTTTTACTGAATTAGAATTTAGTTGGGGTAAAATTTTAGATAGATTACGCCAACAGTCCTATCTTACAAAAGGCATCACTATTAATATAAGTGATAACCGCGAAGGACATAGGGAAAAAAAATATCGCTTCCATTTTGAAGGCGGTATTAAATCATACATTAAATCTTTACATAGAAATAAAAGTGTAAAAAATGAAACTATTTTCTATGTTGATAAAAATGTTAATGAGTGCAAAGTAGAAGTAGCCTTGCAGTATAATGACGAATATAACGAAACCTTGTTAGCTTTTGCTAATAATATCCATAACCCAGAAGGCGGAACCCATGTCGCTGGTTTTAAAAGTGCTTTAACAAGAACTTTAAATAACTACGCTAGAGGGAAAAATTTATTAAAAGAAAAACAGGAAAATCTTAGCGGCGAAGATGTTCGCGAAGGTTTAACTGGAATTATTAGTGTTAAACTACCAGACCCTCAGTTTGAAGGCCAAACTAAGGGAAAATTAGGTAGCGCCGAAATGAAGGGCTATGTTGAAACTATTTTTAATGAAACCTTTAATTCTTTTTTAGAAGAACATCCCAAAGAAGCGGAGGCAATTATTAATAAATGTATTCTATCCTCTCAGGCCAGACTAGCCGCTCGAACCGCTCGGGCAACTATTTTAAGAAAAGGAGCTTTAGAGGGCATGACTTTGCCTGGTAAGTTAGCTGATTGTTCTAGTCGTCATCCGGAAGAATGTGAACTTTATATTGTAGAGGGAGATTCTGCTGGAGGCTCTGCTAAACAGGGCCGTAACCGAAGATTCCAAGCTATTCTTCCTTTACGTGGTAAAATTTTAAATGTTGAAAGAGCTCGACTGGATAAAATGTTAGCTAATATCGAAGTTAAAAATTTAGTTATCGCTTTAGGAACTAATATAGACGATCAGTTCGATTTAGAAAAGTTGCGTTACCACCGAATTATCATCATGACCGATGCCGACGTCGATGGTTCTCATATCAGAACTTTACTTTTAACTCTTTTCTTCCGCTATTTCAATCCTTTAGTAACTGGGGGCTATATCTATATTGCTCAACCGCCACTTTACCAGATTAAAAAAGGTAATGTTTCCCGTTATGCTTATGACGAAAAAGAAAAAGAAGAAATTATTTTAGAAATGGGCGGTAGCTTAGAAGATAGCGTAGAGGTTGGCGAGGAAAATGATGAAGAGGAAAATATTTCTATTGAAGAGAAAGAAGAAAATGATAAAGAAAAGAAAACCGCTAAAGACGAGGCAGATGAAAAAAAGAAGCCAAGTAAAATAAATATTCAGCGTTATAAAGGTCTTGGTGAAATGAATCCGGAACAACTTTGGACAACCACTATGGACCCAGAACATCGAATCGTTAAGCAGGTTACCGTTGAAGACGCGGCTAAAGCTGACCAGATATTTGATATGTTAATGGGTGATAACGTTGCTCCTAGAAAAAACTTCATCCAGACCCACGCTAAAAAAGTAAAAAACTTGGATATTTAATTATATGGAAAATTTTTTAAATGAATATTTAACAATTATCTGCCCGATCATTGCCTTTTCTATAGCTCAGGGAACAAAAGTTTTAATCAGATCCATTAAAGGAGGATTAAGACTTCGTGATCTTTTTGCTTATTCTGATATGCCAAGTGGGCACACTGCCGTTGTTGTTTCTTTAGTTAGCATAATTGCTTTTCGTCATGGTTTAAACTCTGGACTCTTTGCTATTTCTTTTGTTTTCGCGATGATAGTTATAGTTGATGCTATTGGACTAAGAAATTACTTAGGACAACACGGAAAAACTTTAAATATTTTAGTAAAAGATTTAAAGGATGATGAATTTTTAGACTTCTCTTATCCTAAATTACTTGAAAGAATTGGACACACCCCTTTACAGGTTTTAGTTGGAGCAATTGTTGGATTCTTAACTAGTTTAATTGGCTACCTTTTGGTTGCTTAAAATTATTTTGAAATAAAAAATCTCTCTCCTGATATAAAAGCTATCTGATTAAGATAGCTTTTATTGTATAAACTTTTCTATTCTTAAAAAAA
>CAZDYJ010000017.1:15362-18594 GCA_964509735.1 uncultured Gammaproteobacteria bacterium | reverse complement strand
GCGCCGCCAACTTTCCCATGTCTATCAGTCGTTGGTGTAGCCCCAGAATTTGTACCATGATTTTCATAAGGTGTGTTATCACTGACTCTAAAAGTAGTAGAATTATAATCATCCGCATCAAGTGTCCAATGAGCAATTAAACCTTTACTTAAAGAACTTCCGCCAAGGCCTCCTCCGCTTTGACTATAAACTGAAAAAAAGCTTGCTCCTAAAACGGTTATCACAAAAAAAGCAATTATAAATAATTGACGAGGGCTAATCCCTTTAAAATGTTTTAAAATATTTTTCTTTTTAATAATATTCATTTATTTAAAAATATTATTATTTAAATTAAGCTTTTGTTTTCATTTTCTTTAAAGCCTCTTTAACTCTTTCCCCGCTATCTTTAATTTTTGGATCAACTTCCTTTAGCGCCGAGCGAGCTTCTACTAATGAATAGCCAAGTGAAATTAAAGCATCTATTTCATCGGCTCCGAAACTTATACTAGAGTTTAATAATTCTTTTCCACCATTAAGTTTAGCAACCTTTGTTTTTAATTCTAAAACTAAACGCTCGGCCGTTTTTTTACCAATTCCTGAAACCTTAGTTAGACTTACCGAATCGCCGCTTAAAATTGCTTCTTTAATATCAGCTCCGCCGGCCATATTTAAAATTCCCAGCGCTGATTTTGGACCAACACCTGAGACTGAAATCAGTAATTCAAATAATTCTAAATCGGAAACGTTTTTAAAACCATATAAATCACTAGCATCTTCTTTTACTTGGTGAAAAATAAAAATCTCCCGCTCTTCGCTAAGGGAGATACTGCTGAAAAATTCTTCACCTAAAAAAACTTTATAGCCAATTCCATTATTTTCTAAAATAATTGCACTATTATTTTTATAAATTATTTTTCCTTTTAGATAAGAAATCATAAAACTATTTTTTAACTCTTCTTAAAACGGATAATGGAAATATTTTTTCTCCTTTTAAATCTTTTTCTGCCAAATCTAAAACTAAAACTTTAGCTCCGCCTCCGCCATGAGCTTCTAATATTTTTTCTGTCTTTATTTTTTCATCTTTCTCTTCCAAAAAATACTTTGGCTTCAATTTTATTATAGCATAATTTTCACCAATAATCTCAAGAGCTTCACCCGCTTTAATTGTATTATGAACTTTAAAGAAAATTCTTTGACCGAGCGAGTTTTTAGCTTTCAGGTCTTTTGTTTTCGCTAAAGTTTTAAACCCTTCTTTTTCTAAATCTAAAACTTTTAAAACCTGCCCACAATATTCCCACTTACTCTCATTCTTCGCGTCTTTTATGTTCTGGTCGGCTTTTTCGCCAAGCAAAAATCCTGTTGTATAACCACGATGGACTAATTTTGTTTCAAGCTCGTGATTTAATCTTTCTAATTCTTTTTTAAGCTCAGCCCCTTTCAAACCGCCTGAGATTAAATCAAGGGCTCGGCGATAAATCCCGCAAACTGTCGCTAAATAATAATCACTTTTTGCCCGACCTTCTATTTTAAAACTCGTCACTCCAGCCTCAATTAAGTCTTTTAAGTATTTGAGTAAATTTAAGTCACGAGAATTAAGTAAATATGAACCATGACGCTCCTCTACTAACTCTAATTCCTCTTCATGCCTTTCAGCCTTAATTTTATATTTATGAACATCGAATTCCCAGCGACAAGGCTGAGCACAGTCACCTAAGTTCCCACTTCGATTAACAAATAATTTTGATAAAAAACAACGACCGGAATAAGCCATGCACATTGCCCCGTGAATAAAATATTCAAGCTCAACTTTCGGCAGAGCTTTTTTTATTTCTTTAATTTCTTTTAGAGTCACTTCGCGACCTAAAATAATTCTGCTAATTCCCTGCTTAGCCCAAAATTTAGCAGATTCTAAATTTGTACAATTCGCTTGGGTTGATAAATGTATTTCTACCTTCGGTAAATATTTTTTCGCCATAGCGATTATGCCAGGATCAGAAATAATTAAAGCGTCAGGTTTAACTTTCTTTAACTCTTTTAAATATTTTGGCAAGGCTTTTAGATGTTCGTTATGAGCAAAAATATTAAGAGTTACATAAACTTTTTTCCCCTCCGCGTGAGCGTAGTCGGCACCTTCTTTTAAAGTTTTTAAATTAAAATCATTTATTCTAACTCTTAAAGAAAAATCCGGGATACCCAAATAAAGCGCGTCAGCACCATAAGCAATAGCGGTTTTTAATTTATTTAAGTTTCCTGCCGGGGCAAGTAATTCTAATTTAACTTTTGGAGCTTTTTTTATCATATTTAATTTCAGTCTTTTTTTATCATATTAAGACAAGCCTCTTAATTTTTTAAGTCTTTCTTCAACAGGCGGATGAGTCATAAAAGCACGAGCAAAAAATCCTGGACTTTTTTTCCTTTCTTTAAAAGGAGAGGAAATAAAAAGATGAGCCGTTGCTCGATTAGCTGTTTTTAAAGGAGTCGGATCAGCGGAAATTTTTTCTAAGGCGCGAGCGAGCCCCTCCGGATAACGAGTAAGTAAAGCCCCGTCAGCGTCAGCTGCAAATTCGCGCTTACGAGAAATTGCAAACTGCATCATGCAAGCAAATAACGGCGCTAAAATACTTAAAACAATAGCCGCTATCATGATTATAATCTGTGCTTGGCCACTTTTTCCGCTATCACTTCGTCTAGAACCGCCAAAAAAAGCCCAGCGTCTAAACCAGTCAGCGAGTAGAACAATTAAACCAACTAAAACCGTAACCATAGTCGCCAGTAATATATCGCGATTACCGATATGAGATAATTCGTGAGCAATAACGCCTTCAAGTTCCGATTTATCAAGTTTAGCGAGCAAGCCGGTAGTTACAGCCACGACTCCGTGTTTAGCGTCTCGTCCAGTTGCAAAAGCATTCGGCGAAGAATCCTGGATAATGTAAATTTTAGGTATCGGCAAGCCGGCCGTGATACAAAGATTTTCAACAAGACGATATAATTCTCTGGCTTCAAGTGAGCTTTCCGGTTTAAGTTCATGGGCTCCGCTCATGCTTAAAACAAGTTTATCGCTATTATAATAAGCAATAAAGTTCATCAAAAAACTTAAGCCAACAGCAAAATATAAAATATTAGAATCACCCATCGCTGCGGCAAAAACATAACCGACGATTATAATAAAGACGAAAAACCCGGTCATTAAAAACCAGGTCTTCCGTTTATTGGAATCGCTATGAGTATATAAGCTAGCCATTTTTTTAAA
>CAZDYJ010000017.1:0-15262 GCA_964509735.1 uncultured Gammaproteobacteria bacterium | reverse complement strand
TTCCCAAAACCTTCAAAAGCTCTTAAAACTTCAATCGGCGTCATAAAAATAACGGTATTTGATTGGTCGGAAGATAAGTCGTTAATTGCTTGTAAAGTTCTAAGATGTAAGGCGCCGTCTGAACTTGCTAACATCCTTGCTGCTTTTGATAAATTTTCTGAAGCCGCTAATTCCCCTTCGGAATTAATAATAACTGCTCTCTTTTCACGTTCAGCCTCAGCTTGTTTAGCAATTGTTCTCTCCATTGATTCAGGTAAGGAAACATCTTTTAATTCAACGTTATTTACCTTAAGACCCCAAGCATCGGTTTCCTTATCAACAATTTCCCTAATTCTATCAGCAATTTTCTCTCTTTGAGATAAAAGTTCATCAAGAGTAACCTCACCAACAATATTACGCATAGTTGTTTGAGCGTATTGAGAAATAGCGTAGTAAAAATTTTCCACTTCGATAACCGCCTTCTCGGCTTCTGAAACCTTGTAATAAATAACCGCATTAACCATAACGGAAACATTATCTCTTGTAATCGCTTTTTGATCAGGAACATCAACTGCTTTAACTCTCATATCAACTTTTTTAAAACTTTGAAATATTGGCCAAATAAAACGCCAACCTGGGCTCATAATTCCTGAATAACGACCCATAGTAAATAAAACTCCGCGTTCGTATTGGTTAATTTGTTTTAAACTTGCGAGAAAGAAAATTATCGCAATAATTGCTATTGTTGTTCCAATTCCCATATATTTTTAATAAAAAATTAATTAAAACTTTACCTCAACATTTTCTTTCTCTACTTCGTTTTCAATTTCAAAAAACTTTCTTGAAGTAAATTTAAGCCAACCAGCAATCATATTGTTTGGGAAAACTTCAATTTTTGTATTAAAGTCACGAACGTTACCGTTATAGAAACGGCGAGAAGCTTGAATTTTATTTTCAGTATCAGACAACTCTCTTTGTAATTCTAAAAAGTTTGTATTTGCTTTTAAGTCTGGGTAATTTTCAGCTAAAGCAAAAATACTTTTTAAAGTTGAAGATAGCATGTTTTCCGCTTTACCTTGAGCTTCAGCGTCGCCGCTAGCTTGAGCACTCATGGCCGCGCTTCTGGCGTTAACAACTTTCTCAAAAGTTGCCTGTTCATGAGCAGCGTAGCCTTTAACTGTGCTGATTAAGTTTGGAATTAAGTCATAACGACGTTTTAATTGGACGTCAATATCACTCCAAGCCTCGTCAACACGATTCTTTAAACGGATTAAACCGTTATACATAGAAATAACCGCAATCGCTAAAATCACGATAATCCCTAAAACAACATAAACAATTGTCATAGTTTTATATTTAATTTAATTTATTAATATGCACATATTATAACACAATTTTTAGAAAAACGCCAGCAAAAACTAAGTCTTTTTAAAATGTTTTAATCATAAACCTAACTAATATAAGCATTATATTTTGCGCAACTTCTGGTATCGGCTCATTTTTATTTATGTTTGAAATGTTACTTAACGAAACTTTATAAAGTTTGTCAATTTCCCAAAACTTTATAAAGTTTTGGATTTGGGCTTATATTTTAAAAAATTTAAAAAATCTTAAATATTAGCAATAATATTTCTTATTTCGTCTATATTATCAATCAAAAAATCTGGTTCTGAAGCAGATAAAATACCTTTATCCTGAAAACCCCAAGAAATACCAATAGTCTTAACCTTAGCTTTTTTCCCTGCCTCTACATCTCCAGAAGTATCGCCAATATAATATGTTGAATTTTCATCTAAAGAATAATCTGCAATGAAAGATGAAATAATTTCAGCTTTCTCATGAACATCGCCAACTACTTTTTTTAAAATATGCGAAAAGCCTGATTTTTCTATTTCTGGAATTAGTTTTGAAGTTGGATCAGAGCTAAGAATAAATATCTGCCAACCAAGGCTATTTAAAAATTCTACAATTTCTTTGACGCCTTGATATAATTCTGGTTCGCCGACTTGATGAATGTATTTTTCATAAAGTAAGCAGTGTTTTTCTCTTGATAATTCTGGAAAATACTTATTCCAAAATTTCATATAAGGCAGGGTGATATTCAATTTAATCTCCTCTTCTGAAATTGGTTCTTTGCCAAATTCTTTAAATATTAAACTACAAACTTCAGCGAAACAATGAAAGTTATTATTTAAAGTTCCTGACCAGTCGAAGATAAAGGTTTTTTTCATAAAAACTTAATCTTTAAAACCTTAAGCCCAAAGACCAATTCCAACTAAAACGCCATTAATTTTTAATTCTTTTAACTCTAAGCCTTCACCGTCAGCGGAATTTCTTCTAATTTCTAAAACATCGCTAACTGTTTCTTTTTTAATTTCCTCACCCATTAAAGCAACAGTTTCTTTTATTTCCGCATCATCCGTAGTTAAAAAAACCTTAGCACTTCTATCTCGATTTAATCCTAAATCTTTTCTAATCATATTTATTGAGCGAACAAGTTCTCTTTTAATTCCCTCTTGTTTTAATTCCGGAGTAATTTCAGTATCAAGCTCAACTTTTACCTTTTCGTTTTCCGGTAATTTAGGATCGCCAGCCGCTAAAAATAAAACGTCAACTGAACGAATATTTAATTCATCAGTTATTAAATTTAAATATTCTACTTCTAAATTGCTTTCGTTTTCTAAGTCTACGCGAATAGCTACTTGAGCACTTTCTAACATTTGTCTAATTTTTATTCCCGCCTCATCTCGTCTAGCTAAGCCAACTTTAACCACTTCTCTTATTAAATCCATTTTATAAACCACTTCCTCGCTATTTTCAGCCTTAATCATTTCTGGCCAAGCCTCTAAATGAACTGATTTATCATCTGACTGAAAATTATAAAATTTAACTTTCTGCCATAAACTCTCAGCGATAAAAGGCATAAATGGAGCCATAACTTTAGCTAAATTTTCTAAAACAAAAGACGTTGTCGCTAGAGCCATTTTTCTATCCTCTAAATCCTCTGATTTAAAACGATCACGACTACGACGTAAATACCAGGTCGAAAGTTCATCAATAAACTCAGTTATAGAGCGCATCGCTTTAGGTAAATTAATTTCCCGACTTTTATTTTTTTGCGAATCAAGAGAATTTTCTACTTCTTTTATTAAGTCAGCCAACTTAGTTTTAATCCAAATATCTAAAACATTTTGTGAGTTAAAATGATTTTCTAATAATTCTTCCTGTTTATTTTCTAAAGCAAAAATTTCATAGAATTTATAAACATTCCATAGCAACATGACATTTTTTCGCAAAGACTCAGCCACGCCTTTTTCTGAAAAGTTTAAATTTTCCGCAAAGACAACCGGCGAGGCCATTAAATAAGCTCGCAAGGCGTCAGCTCCGTATTTTTCCATGACTAAATTCGGATCTGGATAATTCTTTAATTTCTTAGACATTTTTTTACCATCTTCTGCTAAAACAATGCCATTAGCGATAACGTTTTTAAAAGCATGGCGACTTTTTTCTCCCATTTTTACACCACCAGAAATAACATGTAAATAATAAAACCAGGTTCTAGTTTGATCAACTCCTTCAGCAATAAAATCAGCCGGAAAATTTTCTGCAAATTTTTCTTCATTCTCAAAAGGATAATGCATTTGTGCATAAGGCATAGAACCGGACTCAAACCAACAATCTAAAACATCCGGTATTCTTTTCATTTTTTCACCACAACTAGCACAAGGAAATTCAATTAAATCTATTTTGTCTTTATGAATATCGTCTATTTTTTGACCACTTAAAGTTTCTAGCTCAGAAACTGAGCCAATAACTTTTCTGGCTCCACAAGAACATTCCCAAATCGGAATACAACTAGCCCAAAATCTTTGCCGAGAAATTGACCAGTCACGTGCTCCTTCTAGCCAATTGCCAAACCTTCCCTCCTTTAAATAATTTGGAGACCAATTTATTTCTTTCGCACTTTCAAGTAATTCATTTTTAATTTTACTAACTGATACAAACCAGGAAGAAGTCGCGTAATTTATTAAAGGAGTATCACAACGCCAACAATGCGGATAACTATGTTCATATTTTTCCTTATGAAATAATAGTCCTTTAGCGGCTAAGTATTTAATAATTTCTACATCAGTCGCGCTATGGTCACCCAGGGGTTTAACGTGTAAACCAGGAAAGTCTTTAACTTCGCTTGTAAAAGCTCCGTCCATCCCGACATGTTTTAGAAAGGGTAAGTTTTTTTCCTTGCCAAGTGTCATATCATCCTCACCAAAAGCTGGAGCAATATGAACAATGCCGACTCCGTCTTCTGTAGTTACAAAACTAGCTCCGTAAATTTTCCAGCCATTCTCTCGATTTATTAAATTTTCATCTGCGGCATAATAATTAAATAAAGGTTCATATTCTAAACCAATTAAATCATAACCTTCGAATTCGGCTTTAATTTCAAAATTCTTATCTTTAAAAACCTCATTTAAGCGATCTGAAGCTAGAATAAAAAATGCTTCCTCGCTTTTTATCATGACATATTTTATTTCCTCTCCTACCGCTAAAGCGGCGTTACCGATTAATGTCCAAGGAGTCGTTGTCCAGGCTAAAACAAAAGTATTATCACTTAAATCCTGGCCAGCAATTTTTTGTCCGGCTTTTAATTTAAATTTTGCAGTTACTGACAAGTCTTTGATATCTTTATAACCCTCACTTACCTCTGACTGAGATAGAGTTGTTTCACAACGCGGACAAATATGCATCGAGCGATGATCTTTGTAAATTAAATCATTATCATATAAACGCTTAAACACAAACCAAATACTTTCCATGAAATTTAAATCCATGGTTCGATAAGCGTTTTCCATATCCACAAAACGACCTAAGCGATTAATGGTTTTTTTCCATTCATCAATATAAGTTGAAACCCGACTGCGACATAAATCATTAAACTTAGAAATACCGATTTCTTCGATATCCTTTTTTGTCTTTGTGCCTAATTCTTTTTCGACAATATTTTCAATCGGCAAGCCGTGGCAATCCCAACCCCACTTTCTTTCCACAAAATGACCACGCATCGTTTCAAAGCGAGGAATAACATCCTTCATAACACTGCCGACTAAATGGCCGTAATGAGGCGTACCGGTCGCAAAAGGCGGTCCGTCATAGAAAACATAAGAACCAGCCAGCGCTTCTTTCTTTAAAGTTTTATTAAAAATATCGGCTTTTTGCCAAAAATTTAAAACTTCTTCTTCAAGTTCCGGGATGCTCAGATTTTTATTTTCTAAATTATTTTTAAGGCTATTTTCAGACATATTTTCTCTTTTTTTTCTAAATAAATAATGTTTTTCACATGTTTAGTATAGTATGCTTTAATAATTAAATAAATATTGACTTTTTTGTAAAAATGTGCTATAATCTCTTTAGTTGTTTAAAATCTGAATATAAACCAAAAAAACAAATAAAATGGAAAAATTTAAAGAATATTCTTGGCTAATAGTAGCTATAATTTTTTTCCCACTTTTATCTGCCTTAATTGCCGCCCCTGGTGCCGAATTTTCTTTAAGGGATCATTTTACTTCCCTTTTTATATTTTTCTTCCTAGGAGCACTTTGCCTGGTTTTGCCTTTTATCGGCAACAGGAAAAATTCTTTAAGCCTGGCTTCATTGACTGGGATAGTCGTATTTGCTTTATGCATACTACTACTTATATCGCCAAAACCAGAAGCCTTAGGAGCTTTCGTTTTAAGTCATGTATTCATTTTTATTCTTGGTTTTGGTCTTGGTGGCTTCGGTTTTATTTACCTCATTTTTCCTGAAGAATGGAAAAAGATAATGAGGCTTCATAAAATCAAAGCAGCCTCGAAGAAGGCAAAGGCTTAAAAAAGCTTAACAAAAAACAACAGGGCTATCAGCTAAAACTGATAGCCTTTTTATTTATAGAAAATCGATTAAGAGTTTGAGATAAAAAATTTATGACTAATTACTATTTTTAAATGTACGATTTCATCGTATACTTAAATTTACTTTTAGGATTTTAAATTAAATCTAAAAAAGAGGGGTAACAAATTGTCCCCACTCTTTTTAATGGATTTTTTCAGTCGTCCCCAAATTGGTGACAGCTGAAAGATTTATTGTTTCAGTTATTTGCAAAATGTAAGCAACTTAGCTCAGTTATACGATTTTATCGTACGGCTCACAACTAACTAAACATGAAGAAATTTAAAGTTTTTATAAAATCAAACAACCTGCTACCTAAAAAATTACCCTTCGAAATAAGAAATTTCAATACATCTATCTAAATCTCTGACTAAGGGTAATTTTAAAATATCACGCGGACTAGCCCACTGGCAACCCTTATGCTCTCCCTCGCTTAACTTTAATTCCGGGCGACTATCTAAAACAACTTTAAACATGTGATATATAAAATGGTATTCTGGATATTTAACGTAAAGCGTATCTAAAAATTCTAAATCATTCTCTTGTTTTATAATTCCGGTCTCCTCCTCCATTTCTCTTAACATCGCTTTAACCATATCTTCGCCTTCGTCTATTTTTCCAGCTGGAAGGCCCCAGGTATTACCTTCTGGCTTATGGTCTTGTCGATGCAAGATAAGAATGTCGCCATCATGCTCTACATAACAGCTAACTATTTCAAACTTTGATTCAAAATTGTCAGGACATTCTTTAAATATCATATTTTTACTTCCCACAACACTTCTTATATTTCTTTCCACTACCACAAGGACATAAATCATTACGGCCCACAACCTTACCGCTTTCATCTTTTGCTTTCTCATGGACTAAGTCAAAAGTATTTCTTTCTCCGGCCTGTCTGTGCATTTCTTTCTGTGCTCCGCTAAATTGTAATTTCTCAACTGGTTTTTGAGAGAACATTTTTAATTCTCTTTCCGCTACTGAAGCTAAAGCATCGCCAGTTTTAAATATTGAATAAACAATCTGTTTATTAATAACAACATTTAATTCCTGATATAAACGATAAGCTTCTTTTTTGTATTCAACTAAAGGATCACGTTGTCCATAGCCGCGTAAACCAATACCGCGTCTTAGATAATCGATGGTTTCTAAATGATCAACCCAAGCCTGATCAATAGAGCGAATTAAAATTCCTTTTTCAACTTCTTTAAAATCTAAATTAGCATTCTTGAAATTAGCTGCCATTTTCCCATATCTTTCCGCCGCTAAATTATTTAGAAAATCAGCAATTTGAGCTCTTTTTTCACTTGGATTTTTCGAACTTAAAGCAAACTCTTTAAACTTAGACTCTAAATCACTTTTTTCTGACCAAATACTTTTTATCGTTTCCGCTATTTCTTTTAAATTCCAATCATCAGTATTTTCTCCAGCTGTATGAAAAGAAACTAAACCGGAAATTTCTGAAAAAATATTTTCTAAAACAATATCTGATAAACTTCTTTTTGATTTATCATCTGAAAGTTTAGTATCTTCTAAAACTTTATTTTCTATAACTTCGGTTTCATTTTCCGAAACTTCCTCTATTTCTTTTTCAGTTAAGTCGATAATTTCGCGACGACGTTTATAAATAGAGCTACGATGTTTATTAATAACATCATCGTATTCGACTAAATGTTTTCTCATGTCAAAATTATTGCCCTCAACTTTTTTCTGAGCCCCTTCAATAGAGCGAGAAATCATTTTATTTTCAATTGGCATGTCAGCTGGAACTTTTAAAGTATTCATCAGCGACTTCATTCTATCACCACCAAAAATACGCATTAAGTCATCATCAGTTGAAACGAAAAACTGAGAAGAGCCAGGATCGCCTTGACGACCAGCACGTCCTCGTAACTGATTATCAATACGGCGAGACTCGTGTCTCTCGGTGCCGATAACATGAAGACCTCCTAAAGCTTTAACTTTTTCCTGTTCTTCTTTAACTGGCGGATTACCACCTAAAATAATATCAACACCACGACCAGCCATGTTAGTAGCTAAGGTAATTGCTCCTGGACGACCAGCCTGAGCGATTATTTCCGCTTCTCGTTGGTGATTTTTAGCATTTAAAGCTTCTGGTCTTAAACCTTCTCGCTCCATCATCTCTGCTAAGATTTCATTTTTCTCAATAGAAATTGTACCAACTAAAACTGGTTGCCCCTTCTCACTTCTTTCTTTAACGTCTTTTATTACCGCTCGAAATTTATCCATTTCAGTGCGATAAATTAAATCGTTTAAATCCTGACGAGCGTTTGGTTTATTCGTTGGGATAACAATAGTTTCTAATTTATAAATTTTATGAAATTCTTCCGCTTCAGTAGCCGCTGTACCAGTCATACCTGATAATTTATTGTACATGCGGAAAAGATTCTGGAAAGTAATAGTCGCCATAGTGCGAGATTCTTTTTTTACCTCAACCCCTTCTTTAGCTTCAATGGCTTGATGCAAACCTTCGCTATAACGACGGCCGGGCATCATGCGTCCAGTAAATTCATCCACAATCACAATTTCTCCATCTCGCACAACGTAATCTTTGTCGCGATGGAAAAGTACACGCGCTTTTAAGGCTTGTTCTAAATGGTGAACTTCTTTTATACCTCCTTCAACATAAATATTTCCCATGCCAATAATTTTTTCAGCTTTAGCTATACCATTTTCTGTTAAAGTCGCAGCTCGTAATTTTTCATCAACATTATAATCTTCATTCTCCTCAAAATGACGGACAATTTCAGAAAATTTTGCATAATAATTACCAGACTCTTCAGCAGGAGCAGAAATAATTAAAGGAGTTCTAGCCTCATCGATTAAAATAGAATCGATTTCGTCAACGATAGCGTAATTAAGTGGTTTTTGAACAGTTTGGTCTAAAGTGTAGACCATATTATCGCGCAAATAATCGAAACCAAATTCGTTATTTGTACCATAGGTAATATCACAGTAATAAGCTTCACGGCGAGGAATTTTTCTAAAATGTCTTAAACGTTCATCAAACTGATCTTCATCATAATATTCTGGATCATAGAGAAAAGCTGCATCATGAACAATAACACCAGTTGTTAAACCAAGAGAATGAAAAACCGGAGCCATCCAACCAGCACCAACTCGGGCTAAATAATCATTAACGGTAATTAAGTGAACACCCTTTCCCTCTAAAGCGTTAAGATAAAGAGGTAAGGTCGCTACTAAAGTTTTACCTTCACCAGTTTTCATTTCCGCAATCTGACCACGATGTAGCACGATACCGCCAACTAACTGCACGTCGTAATGGCGCTGACCTAAAACACGTCTTGAAGCTTCACGCATAGTCGCAAAAGCTTCAGCTAAAATATCGTCTAATGATTTACCATTCGCTAAAGAATTTTTAAATTCCGCAGTTTTATTTTTTAACTCTTCATCACTTAAATTTTTTAAAGCATCTTCTAAAGAATTTATTTCATCAAGAATCGGCTGCATATTCTTAATTACCTTTTCATTAGCATCAGGAAACAATTTACTAAAAATACCCATATTTTTTTATTTATAGAAATAATTATTTTTTACATACAAAAATATCAAAAAAGCTTGTTTTTTAAGCTTTCTTGCATTATTAGTATAGTATAAAACCCTAAAAAGATAAATATTGACTTATTTACTTCTTTGTGCTATCTTTAAATATCAGTTCTTTCAAAACAAAACTAAATAAATATAAGATGACAGCGTATTTTGACAACAGATCTCATTTAAGGGTGGTAAGATCATCCGCTAAGAGTAAAAAACTCCTTTTGGCAAAGCCATTTTTTTGGCGTAGCCTACTTGTAATTGTTTGTGGCCTGGCCTGGATTGGCATTTTATCAATTAACGACGAAAATGTTTTTAGTCAGGCGAGTGAGGTGATTTTTTCACTTCGAGGAATTTTTCTGATGTTTTTAGCGCTGGTAATAGCGCTGCTCTCAACCCTACTTGTTAACAAAGAAACAAGGTTCAAAGACGAAGTTATTTTTGCTTTCTTAATCTTTCTAATGGCTGGTTTGGCGGAAGTTTGGGGAATGGGAATGCGCCCAGTTTTTCTACCGGCAACCACAATGGTCGTGTATATTTTAGCCAAAATCTGGATTGAATTCTGGTTGAAGGCGGAAAAAATTAAGTAAAAAAAGTTTAAGCTCTAAGAGTCTAAACCAAAAAAGCCCAGCTTTTACAGCCGGGCTTTTTTTCTATTTAAATTATTTTAAGGCCAGTTTTTTTTATTTCATTTACAAGAATTAGAGACTTATTTTTAAACTCAGTAGAGCTAAAATAATGAGGCTCAATCTTACTATTTATTTCATGACGCCAAAGCATTAATTCGTCTTCCCTTTTTTCAGTTTTTCTTTTTAATTTAGAAACTATTGCTAAATCGATGTCACTATCTCGATGATTATTTCCTTTCACATAAGAGCCAAAAAGATAAACAGAAGATAAGGGAAATTTTTTTTCCTTAAGCAATTCACTAAACTTTATAGCAATTTTTTCAACTTCTCGTCGAGACATATTTTATTATAAATAATGTTTATTTTTTTTAAATTATCTAGAGTATATTTTTTATCACAAAGTTTATAAAAACTAAACCTCTCATCCGGATACCTTGTTTTTATGTTAAATTTATTAACTTTTTCTAAAAAATATAAATCTTTTTCAGAAAAATCATTTTTAAAGCTTCTTGATAAATAACCTAAATCATGGATAAGCGGTGCACTTTTTTCATTATAAATAACAAAGAGAGATTTTAACATTTTCTCTAAAACCAAATGACCATAAAATAGGGCATCTGGATAACGTTTCAACTTAAACAATCCGGACATGGTTTCCTTGTCCCTTTTAGCTAAAGTTAACCAATAGCTCGCCTGTTTTAAAAAATTTTCCTTGTTCATATTATAACACTTAAATAAATAAGCTAAAAGATAACATATGAACAATTAAATTTTTTTAAAGAAATGATAAAATTTTTATTTAGCTCATTCTAAAGCAGTAACACATTTAACACAAAATCTTTAAAATTTAATCTTAAATCTGGTGTAAAGTCTAAACCAAAAAAGCCCAGCTTTTACAGCCGGGCTTTATTTTTTTCTAAACTTATTTTCTTTTCTCTTTATATTTTTTGATAATTTCTTCTAAATGATCTTTTACTTTATCAATCGCTTTATATAAATCCTCAGCTTCTTTTTCAACGCGTAGTAATTCACCTGGCACTTCTAAATTTACTTCCGCCCGAAAAACTTTACCACTTTTCTGATCCCCGCCAACTTTTTCTATTTCACAATCACAATTTAAAACTTGAACATCGCCTAAATATTTTTCCAGCATATCCATTTTTAATTGAAAATAATCGCGGATAGCTTCAGTTAATTCTAGTTTTGTTGATTTGATTCTAATGTTCATATATTTAAATTTAATAATAAACTAAACTCTTAAAAAAGCTTCATCACGTCTTTAAAGGTAACGAAAATAATTAAAGCAATTAAAATCATGAAACCAATATTGTTAAAAGCATTTTCAATTTCTTTTTTTATCGGATGGCCTTTAATTTTTTCTATCAGTAGAAATAATAATCGTCCACCATCAAGAGCTGGAAATGGTAAAATGTTTATAATCGCTAAATTAAGAGACAGTATACCAATAAACTGCAGTAGATAAACGAAGCCTAAACTAGCGGCCTGACCGGTAATATTAGCTATGCCAATTGGTCCAGCAAACTGATCACCAACTTTTTTACCCGCAAACATATCACCAAATAAATTACCAAAAGCTAAAACAATTTCTTTTAACATCCAGCCGGTTATCTTAGCTCCCTCTATCAAAGCATCAAAGAAAGGATAGCGTACTGAGCCAGTTGTAAAAATAGCCACACCAATAACAGCACTATCGCCTTTTATCTCTGGCACTAAAACTAAACTTTTTACTTCTCCTTCGCGCTCATAAACGATTTCCGTTTCTTCTCCGCCACGAAGAGATATTTCTCTTTGAAGAGCTACGTCGCTTTTAACCTCTACGCCAGCTACTGATAAAATAACATCACCTGCCTTAAGCTCTGCTCTCTCAGCTACTGAATCTGGTAAAATATCCATTAAAGCTACTGCCTGATCACTAACAATCGCTCTTTTACTTAAATTTTCTGCATCAGCTGACTGAGGCAAGCCAATCATATAACCAATAGAAAAGACAAACCAAGCTAAAACAATGTTCATAATAACACCCGCTGCTAAAACAATAGCTCTTTGCCAAATAGGCTTAGCCCCAAAACTATCTGAATCCTGACGATCATCGCCGTTTTCTCCTTTTATTTTTACAAAACCACCAATCGGCAACCAGTTTAAAGAATAGACAGTTGCCCCTTTAGCGGGTCGCTTATCTTCGTCTTCGTGATTCGTTATTTTTTCTATATCGATATTTCCATTAAGCTGCAGGCGCTTTCCTTTTTTATTTCTATACCAGCCAATTGCTCTTGGCGGAAAACCTAAACCAAACTCGTCAACTTTTATTTTAAAGAAACGAGCGGTCGAAAAATGTCCCAGTTCATGAGCAAAAACTAGTATTGATAGAACTAGGATAAAAATTATTATTGTAAACATAGATTAAATTTCCATTATTGCCTTCTCTTTATTATCGCGTAAATTTTTAAGTTCTTCGTTTTTCTTAGCGGTAAATTCATCAAGTTCTTTCATGAAACGGAATTTATCATCCTCACTCATTTCTTTCGCTTCAAAAGCTTCTTCAATATCATTTTTAATATCATCTCTTACTCCTCGTAAAATAATACGCGTCTTCTCCATCTTTTCATTCAAACGCTTCACTAAATCACGACGATTTTCTTCGGTTAAAGGCGGCACGCTTAAACGAATTTTATCGCCTTCATTTACGACCCCTAAGCCTAAATTAGCTTCGATAATTGCCTTTTCAATCGCTTTAATAACACCTTTATCCCAAGGAGAAATAGTAATACTATGGCTATCAGAAACGGCAATATTTCCGACCGCATTAACCGGATTTAAAACACCATAAGCTAAAACCTGGACTGAATCTAAAACGTTTGGATTAGCTTGACCGGTTCTTAAAGTCGCAATATCTTTTTTAAAGAAATCTAAAGCGGAAGCAAAGTCACCTTGTTTATTTTGTAAATAATCGTTCATAAATTTATGTAAATAATTTTTTAATTTTTAAAATAGACCTGTTTTTTCTTTTAGTGGTTCTTTAGCACCTAAATAAATATAATTAGCGTCTTTAGAGTCAATCATAATATCAGAAGCTTCCCAGCCAGTCGGTAAACGTTTGCTATTCCAAGTCGCTCCGCCATCACCTGACCTAAAGAAGTTTAAAGCAGTCGCATAATAAATTTCTTTAGCGTTCTGGGGATTAACGGTCATGGTTTTAATGCCGGCTTCTTTTTCTGGCTGAATAAGTGATAATTTTTCCCAAGTAACACCATCATCTACTGAACGCAGAATCATATTAGTAGTAGCTAAAAATAGAGTTCCGTCATTTGCAATAACTAAGTCAGCAAAAGTTTTTCCTAAATCTAAGTCTTTTAAAACAGCATTTAAATCTTTAAAGCTATCAACGCGGAAATTTTTATCAATATCCCCGGAAGTAGCCGGATTGGTGTCAGTATTTGAGAAAAAGCTAAAAACTTTATTAGTCTCAGTAGCAACGAAAATACGACGACTATCTAAAGGGCTGATTACTAAACGAGCGATATTTTCTTCCAAACGCCAAATAGTTCGCCAAGAGCTACCGCCATCAATACTTTTAATTATCTCCCCTCTTGAAGTACTGATATAGAGATTTTTCGGATTATAATGATCTATCACTAAAGAAGTGACATAAACATTAGCATTATTATCATTATAAATAGACTCAAAACTTCTGGCACAATCTTTTGATTTATATAAACGATTAGCAGCTGCGGCATAAATCAGGCATTTATTATTCGGGTCAACAGCCACTGTTCTAACATATGTTTCCTTTAAGCCAGCCTTCTGCCAACCTTTTCCGACGCTATAAGTATAGAATAAACCCTGGCTTTCAGTAGCTAAATAAACCGCTAAATTATCAGAAGGATCGGAATTAAAAGCCACAACATTTACACCAGAGATTCGCTCCGGTTGACCGCTGACTGTTGGGATAACATTTACTTCTCGCCAAGTCGAACCTTTATCAGTTGAAAAGAAAATATTACCAGTCGGCATATTGGTACCGCCTTTTGTGCTAACTGAACAAGCGGATAAAAATAAAACACCTAGGCCCAGGATGCTGAAAAGATAAATTTTTTTAAATTTTTTCATATAAATTAATAATTTATAAGTATTTGTTCTAAAGTAAGACGAGGATTAACATTGGCCGCTAAATATTTTCGAGCTTCAGAGATAAATTTTAAATGTCTTAAAGCGTCTTTTTGAGAAACTTCCGGAGACTTATCGCTAACAATATTTTCCATTTTTTCCCTTAAAGCATTATGACGGATTATTTCTTTTTGTGCAAAAGAAACGAGTAAAATATCTCTTTCTATGCTCTCGGCCATATCTAAAATATTATTTGCCCCTAAAACAGCTTCTTTACTCCAAGTTTTATCCTTAAATAATTCATCAAGAATCTTTAAACGCTCATTAACGTTAGTATTTAAATTATTTTTAAGCCAAAGCTCGGCCTTTCTTAAATATTCTTTATAATTTTCTGGATTTTCTAAAAAACGAATCGCACTTAAAGGTCTGCCTAGAGAAAGATGAGCTAAATCTTTTGCCAAAGAACGACTAACACCATGATTTTCTAGTAAATAATCATAAATAGTTGAAGTATCAACCGGCTGAAATCTTATAATCTGAGCTCTTGAAACAATAGTTGCCGGCAGGCTATCTAAATCTTTAACTAGCAAAACAATAACTACACCGTCTCGAGGTTCTTCCAAGGTTTTAAGTAAAGCACTTTTAGCCTCTTCGCTTAAAAGCTCAGCTTCTTTTATTAAGCCAATTTTAAAACCACCAGCAAAAGAACTTAAATTTAAAGAGCGAATAAATTCTCTAACAGCTTCAATGGAAATAGTCTTTTTTTCTTCTTCGGTTTGCAAGATATATAAATCACTATTAAAACTTTCCTCGCTATCGCTTTTTATAGCTCCGGAGGAAATCTGCAAATTACGGGCAAAAGCTAAGGCTAAAGTCGACTTTCCGAGGTCTTCTGGTCCAACAAAAATATAAGTCGAGGCTAAATCACGATTAGCCGCCACTTTATCTAAAAAGCTAATTGCCTTTTCATTGCCGATTTTCGGCCAAGAGAAATTAAGTTTTTCCATAAGCTCATTATAGTATAAAAAGAG
>CAZDYJ010000016.1:0-18629 GCA_964509735.1 uncultured Gammaproteobacteria bacterium | reverse complement strand
CAGTTGCTGGATTTCTTCCTTCTCTAGCTTTTCTTTTAGCTTTTACTAATTTACCGAAACCAGGAACAATGCATTCACCAGTCTTTTTTACTTCTTTATAAACCATTTCTGAGATTGCTTCCAAGAAAGAAGCAACGTCTTTTTTACTCATTCCACTTGTTTCAGCAAGAGCAGAAACCATTTGAGTTTTTGTCATTTTTGACATAGTTTTTTGCATGGGGCTTAAATATAAACCTGTTTTTACGGGCTTAATAATTAAGGCCATTTATAATTATTAATGTTTACAAGTATATTATAGCACAGCTATAAAAATCTGCCAATAATAACTGGGGAAAAGTGACTAAATGACAAAATTAATGTCTAAGGCCTTATCTTTTTAGATTCTAAAAAAGCCTGGGTAATTAACCCAGACTTCTTTAAAGATAATATTGTTTTTTCTATTTTAAGCTATAGGAAACATTCATTTCAATTATAACTTCGTGGCTACCGCTTGGAATATCAGCTCCTATACTTGCCTCAGCATCACCACCCATACCCATAGCCCCTTTACCGTAATAATCATTATAAGGATTTGGTTCAATATAATTTTCATACCAACCGGTAATCTCTTTTAACTCAACTCCAGCTGCCTCAGCTAATTTAGCCCCCTTATTTTCAGCGTCTAAAATAGCTTTAATTTTTGCTTCTTGTTTTAAATCATTTAAATTAGAAGCGTCAAAGCTTAAGCTACTAACCTGATTAGCGCCAGCCTTCGAAGCGGCAGTGATAATTTGGCTTAACTTTTCTGGCTCATTATTATAATTTAAAACTTTAATTACTAGTTGTTGATTAGAGCTATAACCAGATACAAAGGATGAATTTTCCTTATAATCATACTGAGGATACAAGGAATAGTTCTGAGTTTTTATTTCATTGTCCCCTACACCAACACTTTTAACTGCTTTTATAATCTCGGTCATTTTTGTGTTTAATTCAGTTAAAGCCTCTTCAGCAGTTCCAGCTTTATCAATCTGCACGCCAAGTGTTAAAACAGCTAAATCTGGATTATAAGCTACTCGTCCTTGTCCGCTAACAGTAACTGATCTAAACTGACGATTAACAAAACGATCTCTTAAAATCGATAAAGAAATAATCGCGGTTAAAGCTAAAATACCGATTAAAGCTAAAACAAAGCGAGGTGAGGAAAAAAGACATTTTCTTCTTCCTGTCTCAGGGCTCGCACAGCAAGCCATATGAGAACAACAATCGTCGTCTTCGCACTCACAAGCACCTTCCCCGCACTCACAGTCATCACCACACTCACAATCATCCCCACATTCACAGTCATCGCCGCAGCAAGAATCGTCACCGCAGCAAGAATCCTTTTTTAATTCTTCAGACATATTTTTTATTATTATTTAATTTTTAAATATAATTTTCTTGTTTTTTCATCTAACTTTTCAATCGCATAACGAAGAGCAACTCGAGGCATAAATTTCTGATTTTCATCTAAAAATTTCTTAAGCTCATCTTCGCCAATCTTCTTTCCCATTTCTCTAAGCATCCAACCGCTAGCTTTATGAATTAAATCCTCGCCATCGCGAAGAAGTTTTTTGGCAATTAAAATAACCTCTTCTTTTCGACCCGCTTTTATAAAAGAATAAGTCGAAACCATGGCCATGCGTCTCTCCCATAAATTCTTAGAAGAAGCGAGCTTGTTTAAAATAGCTTGAGCTTTTTTTGGCGCTTCGTCAAGTAAAAAATCACCCAAAATTTTATAAACTGATAAATCAACCAAGTCCCAATTATTTATCTTTTCACTATTTGCTAAATAAAATCCGACTATCGCCTTCTTCTCGGCTCGGCTTTTACTGCTCTCATACTTAGCAACTAGAATTAAAAGCCCCGCTAAACGAATTTCGTGAAATTTATTATGTAAAAGTTTTTTTATCTCTGCGTCCGTTAAATCTTTATACTTTTTAGCTTCTTTTCGAACAAGTGGCACTCCCAGTCCCAAAAAAACATCTCCTTCGCCATACTGCCCTTTGCCAGTTTTAAAGAATTTCTGCAAAATCTGACGATTATCTTTTTTGGCATTATTTTTTTTAGCCAAAAGCTCTAAATGATTTATTAAATCAGTTGCCTTTTTTGTCTTTTTAATTGTAGTTTTACTCTTCATATTTTTCTAAAGATAAAGAATTCTTAAATATTTCCTCCCCATTTCGTGCGTAAAAAACCAATTCCTTTTTATCACTTGTTACAAAGGGCGTATAAATCTGCTCATAAAGCTCGCTTTCTGTTTCGTTGAAAACTAATAAATCACCTTCGAGAGTTCTAGCTTTATAAACGAAAAATCGCGAATCAGGGGTAAAGAAACGAGGTAAAAAGACCCAGTCATAAAGCTTCCCTTCTTTTCCATCGATAACCACCATTTCCCTATCTCCATCTCTTACACCATAAGCAAAATGGCTACTATTTGGACTAAAAACCATAAAGGAAATAGCATCATAAAAAGGTCCAGTTTGACCATTTAAAACCACAGCTGATTTATTGTCTTTTGTTATTACGTAAGCAAAATTCTTACCGTCAGCTGAATTTAAGAAATTTAAAGCTGACAAGCTAATTTCGTTATCTGCCAACAAAGAAAAGCTGCTACTTGTTAAAACAACATCTTCGGATAAATATTTCTGATTTTCATCAAAAAAAGTTACACCATTTAAATATTTTTTATCAGCTGGTGATAAAATAATAGCTCTACTTTTTATATTTTGAGAATTTATTTGATTATCTTTCGCTGCATAAAAATCAAAAGCAGTTTCTACCAAACCAAGAAAAAATGAACTTAAAAAAACAAAAAGCAAAAGAACCGAAGAAAAAACTACCAAACCACCTCGTAAAAATTCTTTTCTAACTTTCATCTCTGGATCATCTATAAAACTAATTTTAGCTGAAGTCTTTTTTTCCAAAACAAGGTTAGAAGGGTTGCTTCTTTTGACTAAAGCATAAACGGAAGTTTTTTTCGGGCTCAAAGGTGTTTTTAGATTCTTGCTTTTTAAAACAGAGCTTTTTTTAGACGACACAGCTTTTTTAGCTTTTACAGTCGCCTTTTTAATGTCTTTTTTTTCCATATATATTATTAGTAATGATATTTTTTTCCTTGATTAATTGTACTAGCCCGATAAAGTTGCTCAAAAAGAATTACCCGAGCCAGTTCATGAGGAAAAGTTAGAGGAGACAGTGATATCTGCGGATAACTATCGTATAATTCATCAGAAAAACCTAAAGCACCACCGAGAACTAAAATTAAAGGAGATTTCTTAGCTAGCCAATGGGAAAATTCTGGTGATGATTTAAAATTTATCCCTCTTTCTGCCAAAAGCCAGACACTAGCTCCGCCAGGTTTTAACTCTTCTTTTTTTAAAAATTCCAAAATCTTTTCACCCTCAAATCTTTTTGCCGCTTCCTGATTATTTTCTGAAAAAGGAATGGCTTTTAATTCTTGAATTTTTAAGCGAGCAAAAGGTTTTATTCTTTTTAAATATTCTTCAGCAAGAGACGCTAAATGACGATCCTTAACTTTCCCTATAGCTAAAATAGTAATGTCTAACATCTTTATTGTTTATTAAGAAATTATAGCATAAAAATTACAATTGACAAAACATAGTCCAAATGTTAACATTTTTCGATAATAAAAAGATCTTTAAAAAAATAATAAATTATATTAACCAATAAAAATTGTAAGCGATGAGAAAAAATGGACAAAAAATAGCCGAGGATGGTGTGGCTATAATAAAAGAATTTTTGAACCACCTAATAGAGTTAATAAACGTCGGTCGAAACAATGATAATAATATCAAGAATGTTCTCGACATCTTAACGGATTTAATTAAGTTAAAAGCTCCGGAGGAGGAAATGAGTTATGTCTTCGCCAAATTTCCCTACATCAAAGCAGCGGTTATCGACAAGACTGAAGATTTTCGCTATCACATGGAAATTTTAAAAAAAATCGAAAATAGTCTTAATGATTTTTTTCTCGATCAAGTCGAAAAACCGAGTGAAGAAAATTTAGGCGAATTTATTAACTTCATTAAAGAAAAAACCAAGGCGGTGAAAAAAGATATCGAAATTCAAAAAGAATTTAAAAAATTTCGCCATCCTTAAGAACTTATTAATAAAAAACAAAAAAAATAAGCTTCTTCAAATGTTTTAGAAAGACTATCTTGTAGATAGTCTTTTTTATATTACAAAAAAACCGACTGAAAAGCCGGGTTTTAAAATATTTAACTTCTTTTAACTTTATTTCGAGATCTTTCTGTTTCTGTTAAAAATTGTTTTCGTAAACGAATATTGTGAGGCGTAATTTCTAAATATTCATCATCATTCATAACTCCCATAGCTCGTTCTAAGTTTAAATCCATAGGTGGAGTTAAAATAATAGCATCATCAGAGCCAGAAGCTCGAACGTTTGTGAGCTGCTTACCTTTAATCGGATTAACAACTAAATCATTGCCTTTAGCCACATTGCCAATAACCATGCCTTCGTAAACTTCAGTGTTTGGTAAAATGTAAAGAGTGCCACGATCTTGTAAATTCCAAAGAGAAAAAGCTAAAGCTTTACCATTAGCCATAGAAATCATCGCTCCAAAACGATTCTTTTCTATTTCCCCAGCATGTTTTCTAAAACCTAAAAAATGAGCACAAAGAATTCCCTCACCTCTTGTATCAACTATAAATTCATTACGATAACCAAGTAAGCCGCGGGTAGGAATTTCAAAAATTAAACGTGATTGGCCGTTATGATTTTTCATATCAGTCATTCGTCCTTTTCTTTTAGAAATTTTTTCAATCACAACGCCGGACATTTCTTCTGGGATGTCGATTGTTAATTCTTCGTAAGGCTCAAGCTTCTCACCATTTTCTTCTTTAAAAATAACCTGGGGTTGAGATACTTGTAATTCGTAATTTTCTCGACGTAGATTTTCTAGTAAAATCGCGATATGTAATTCGCCACGTCCGTAAACTTTATAAGAATTAGCATCAGCAAAATCAATACGCAAGCCAACGTTAACTTCTAATTCTTTTTCTAAACGTTCTTTTATTTGACGATTAGTAACAAACTTCCCCTCACGACCGGCAAATGGTGAGTTATTAACTAAGAAATTTAAAGAAATAGTCGGCTCATCAATAGAGATAGCTGGTAGAGATTCTTGTTCTGGAAGTTCGCAAATAGTTTCTCCGATATAAATATTAGGTAATCCGGCGACCATAACAATATCCCCCGCTCTAACTTCAGTAGATTCTTGACGAGATATTCCAGAAAAAGTAAATAATTTAGTAATTTTTCCTGTTCTTGCTTCACCTTTAGAATTTTTTATAACAACTGAAGCGCCAGCTTTTAAACAACCTTCATAAACGCGACAAATAGCCAAACGACCAAGAAAATTATCGTAAGCCAAGTTAAAAGGCTGAGCTAACAGATTTTTATTTTCTAATTCAGAATCAGACGCAGCTTTTACATGTTCTAAAATTAAATCTAAAAGCGGATTAAAATTATTTGATTCATCTTCTAATTTTCTTTTTGCGAAACCATTTTTAGCCGCAGCATAGATAACCGGAAAATCAAGTTGTTCATCATTAGCACCTAAATCAAGAAAAAGTTCATAAACCATTTCACTAACCTCATCAGGACGAGCAGCTGGTTTGTCGATCTTATTAATAACAACAATCGGTTTAATGCCTAATTCAAGAGATTTTTTTAAAACGAATTTTGTTTGTGGCATTGGCCCTTCTTGAGCATCAACTAATAATAAAACGCAGTCAATAGAACGCAAAATACGCTCAACTTCTGAAGAAAAGTCAGCGTGCCCTGGCGTGTCAACGATATTTATTTTTGTGTCCTTATAAAAGACTGAGGTGTTTTTTGAGTAAATTGTAATACCTCTTTCTCTTTCTAAGTCATTTGAATCCATGCTAACATCAGCCCCGATTTCGATGCCTGTTTGGCGCATTAAAGCGTCTGTTAGGGTTGTTTTTCCGTGATCAACGTGAGCGATGATGGCGATATTTCTAATTTCCATATAGATATTTAGTTTATTTAGTTTTTTAACACAAAAAAAATCACGCTCTGGGCGTAATTTCATTTAAGCCTAGAATAAAGATTAGCTTTTTTCTTATATTTAGTCAAGCCCGGAGCTTGTATTAAGATAGAAAGGGAGTAAAAATAGCTATAATTTTAAAAATAACTAAATTAAGCAAGCCGTATCTTATTTATTAATTTATACATAAAATAACGCCAAACTCTTATACTTATCTATTTTTTCGGGATTTTTAACTAAACCCCTAAACAAAACTTGATCAAGGCCCATCCCAGACCCGTGCTCAAAAATACTATCCCAAAGAATGCTCATATGGGGCTTTCTAAAGATTTAAAAAAACCGCTCATTTTTCAACAAGCGGCTAAGTTTTTTTGCCAAACTAAAACTTAGTTAGCAATTAACTCTTTCTCGAGGATATCGGAGCGATTAAAAAGCTCAAACTTATCTTTCTCCAAGGAAAAGTTTAAAGAAAGAAAAGAATTGCCAAACAAATCTTTCAGGTAGCTAGCTGACCTCTTCGCCAAATGAAATCTTTCAGAAATCTTAAGGCAAGGCGAGATGTTTTGTGTTTTTTTTATAGCATCAGACCCTTTTCTACTATTTGATGAGGATGAGGTTGTTTTCTCAGAGGCAATTTTTTCAAGCAACATGTTTTCGTTATTTGATAAAAGTTCCAAAAATTTTTGATAATCATCCTTGTCACTTAAAACTGCCACACGAGCATAATTGTTAATTCCGGCGATAAGCATAAAAAGTGCACTTAAATCATCATGATTAAAATCAAGGATTTTTTTATCACCAAAATTGACAATAACTAAGTCAATTGCCTTAACCCTTGTCTTATTTAGTAGAAATTGGTCATTTGAGGAATACTCCTCAGACAAAACCCCTGTAAAAGCTCTTTTGGAAAAAGCTTTAAAACCATCACTTCCCTTGTCCATGTTGTACTGCTCGAGATCAATCAGACGGTTAAATATACCCTGTTTATCCAGGGAATTCATAACTGCTTGACGGCTACTAATAGTGCTTATAAAGTTAACACTCGGCAAAGATTTTATTAAAACATCTAAGCCCTCTGAACAAACAGCATGAACAAAAACATTTCTAATTTGATACAAATCGTTAACGGTTTTTTTTCTTTCCATTTTTTATTTTTTTTGTTAAACAACTATTTATTTTTTAGACAAATAAAAAAGCGAAAATTTTTAAATATTCGCTTTTAAATTCGCACATATATATTATATCACACTTTTTACAAAAAGTCAAGCAAACGGGGGCTAAGTTCAATAAGTAAGTGCAACGCTATGCAGGCCACTTATTTTTTGACATGCTCATATATATTGTATATAAACAAAACCTACTTAATCGCCCGAGCGACTGCTTCTACCACTTTTTTATCAAAAGGATCTGGTAATATTTTTTCCCTACTTAAGTCGCTTACCGTAGCAGCTAAATTCTCAGCCGCTTTAACTAACATCTCATCGCTAATATCTCTTACTTTATTATCTAAAGCACCGCGAAAAATTCCCGGAAAAGCTAAAACATTATTAATTTGATTAGGATAATCACTTCTACCTGAGGCAACAATAAAAGCTCCGGCCTCTAAAGCTTCCTCTGGCATTATTTCTGGCACCGGATTAGCTAAGGCAAAAATAATTGACTTAGTTGCCATTTTTTTTATCATTTCACTGTTTAAAATTCCCGGCGAAGAAACACCAATAAAAACATCGGCACCAACTAAGGTGTCTTCTAAGTTGCCTTTTAAATTTTCTAAATTAGTTAAATTAGCTAATTCTAATTTAGCTGGAGTAATATCTTTTCTACTTTTATAAATTATTCCTAAGCTATCTAGTACAATAATATTTTTAAAACCATATTTTAAAAGCAAACGAGTAATGGCATCGCCAGCCGCCCCAGCACCATTTATAACTAAACGTACTTTGTCTATTTCTTTATCAGCTAAACGAAGGGCGTTTATTAAAGCCGCTAAAACGACTGTGGCTGTTCCGTGTTGGTCATCGTGCATAACTGGAATGTCGAGCTCTTGCTTTAATCTTTTCTCTATTTCAAAACAACGAGGCGCAGAAATATCTTCTAAATTTATGCCACCAAAAACCGGTGCTAACTGTTTAGCGGTTTTAATTATTTCTTCTGTGTCTTGAGTGTCAAGGCAAATCGGAAAAGCATCAACGCCAGCAAATTCTTTAAACAAGGCGCATTTCCCTTCCATAACCGGAATAGCGGCTTCAGGACCTAAATTTCCTAAACCTAAAATAGCACTACCATCACTTAAAACAGCAATCGTATTTCCTTTTAAAGTATGAGTAAGAGCGTTTTTCTTATCCCGAGCTATAAAACGACAAACCTCAGCTACGCCCGGAGTGTAAGCCAGGGATAAATCTTTTTTATTTTTTAAAGGCACTTTAAGGGCTAATTCTATTTTACCTTTATTATTAAAATGGAGCTCCAAGGACTCTTCATAAATATCTTTCATATAGTTGTATGTAAATTAAAATTATGCTATATTTGTAAATGATAGATTATTTTCAAGAAAATAACAAATAAAGGTTTTTCCAAAAATCTATTTTTATATTTTAAACAAAAACCATGAAAAGAGTTTTAATAGCCGAAGACGATAAACCGATTGCTAAAGCTTTGGAGCTTAAATTAAAGAACTCCGGTTTTGAAGTTGTGGTTGTAGAAAACGGTGAAGATGCGATGACGGAAGTAGAAAAAAATACTTTCGATATTGTTTTATTAGATTTAATGATGCCGAAAAAAGACGGTTTTTCTTTTTTAGAAGAATCAAAAACTAAAGGTATAAAAACCCCAGTTATAATCCTATCAAACCTTAGCCAAGAAGGTGATATGAAAAGAACTAAAGAGCTTGGTGCTGTTGATTATTTTGTTAAATCAAATACTCCCTTAATAGACATAGTTGCCAATATTAAAAAAATATTAGCTTAGTAACATGAAAATAAACAATCAAGATCTTGCAAAAAGCTTGATCGAAGGTAGCTACTTAGAAGAAGCAGTCGCCTTAGAGGCTCTAAAAAAAGCCGAAAAAGAAAAAATGTCACTTTATGATTATTTGGTTGAAAGTGATTTTTTAACTAATGATTTAATCGGCCAGGCGATTGCCGAATCATATGGCCTTCCCTATGCTGACCTAAATTCTCTTATCCCCTCAAGGGAGCAGGTTTTAAAAATACCAGAAAATTTAGCCAAAGAGGAAAGATTGGTTTTATTTTCCGAAAATGACGAAGAAGTAACTATTACTAGTGATGTAAGTGATATAAAAAAATCTCAAGAAAAAATTGAAGTTCTCTTCCCTAATAAAAAAATAAATTTTGCCTTTTCTCTAAGTGCCGATATTAATAATTGTCTTCTACATTATAGAAAGGCCCTTGAAACAAGATTTAGTAAAATCATCGCTCAACAAAAAAGAGTCGCCCCAGAAATTATTGAAGAAATTTTAGCTGATGCGGTAAATTTTAAAACTTCCGATATCCACTTTGAGCCTCAGGAAAAAGAAGTAATTATTCGTTTTAGAGTTGATGGCGTACTACAGGAGGCCGGAAGAATACCTAAAGAATATTACGAAAATATTGTAAACCGTTTAAAAATTCAAGCTCATTTAAGAATTGATGATCATTTTTCTGCTCAAGATGGTGCTATTCGTTTTAGACATAATGAAAGAAAAATAGATGCTCGTTTATCACTAGTTCCAACTTTAGACGGAGAAACAATTGTTCTTCGTCTTTTAGCTGATTATATGCGTGGTTTTGCCTTAAGTGATTTAGGTCTTCTACCAAGCAATCAAAAAATATTAGAACAGTCTTCTTCTAAGCCTTTTGGAATGATTTTAGTTACTGGTCCGACTGGTAGCGGAAAAACTACAACTCTATATGCTATTTTAAAATCAATTAATAATCCTCAAATAAATATAACTACTATTGAAGATCCGGTTGAATTTAAAATTCAAGGCACAAACCAAATTCAGGTAAACACTCAAACTGGTTTAACTTTTGCCAAAGGTTTACGCTCTATAGTTCGTCAGGATCCTGATATTATTTTAGTTGGAGAAATTCGTGACCGAGAAACAGCGGAAATTAGTGTTAATGCAGCCTTAACTGGACATTTATTACTATCAACTTTTCACGCCAATGACGCTGCCACCTCTATCCCTCGTTTAGTTGATATGGGTATTGAACCATTTTTACTAGCCTCTACTTTAGAATTAATTATTGCTCAACGTTTAGTAAGAGTTATTTGTGATTCATGTCGATTTTCTAAAAAAGTACCACGCTCTCAAATAGAAAAAATATTACCAGAAGCAAAATTATATTTTCCCGAAGAAGAAATAACTCTTTATGAGGGACATGGTTGTCCGGCTTGCTCAGGCACCGGTTTTAAGGGGCGATTAGGTATTTTTGAATTTATAAAAGTAAGTCCAAATATGCAAGCTTTAATAATAAAAAATCCTTCCAGTCAAGAAATTTGGACATTAGCTAGAAAAGAAGGGGCTCTTTCTTTATTTGAAGATGGTTTGGAAAAAGTTAAAAGTGGTGTCACTACTATTGAAGAACTTTTACGTATCGCCAAGCCACCAACGGAAGAAAAAACCTGACTAGAAGAAATATGCCAAGTTCAAAATAAAGAAATAAATAGTAAAGAATTTAAGTCAAAAAAAGAAATTATAGAAAAAACAAAGAAGGTTGAAAAAGAGATTCCAAAAAAAACCTTAAAAAAAGAGGCTGTAAAAAAATAAAAAAATATGCCAGAAAAAATAAAAAAAGAAAGGAAGTCTTTTCTCGGTCCTAATTTTGGCATCGCTAAAGAAAAAGAAGCTTTTATTGAAAATTTAACCATGCTTCTTTCTTCTGGGCTAAATACCTCCGCCACACTTAGATCAATTGAGGAAGAAATAAAATCAAAGCGTTTAAAAAAAATTGTTTCTAAAATAAATAGCGATATTGAGGAAGGTTTTCCTCTCTGGAAAGCTTTAGGTGGATCTGGTATTTTTGATGATTCAATTGTATCTCTTATAAAAATTGGCGAAGAAAGCGGTCGCTTAGCGGAAAATCTAAAAATAGTTGCCAAACAAAGCTCTAAAAATAAAAACTTTCGCTCCAAGCTAAAATCGGCTTTAATGTATCCGATTTTTGTTTTAGTTTTAGCTTTAGTAATTGGTATTGGCATTGCTTGGTTTATTCTTCCTAGCTTAGCGGGTATATTCAATAATATGAATATAGAACTACCAGTTATAACCAAAGGAATGATAGATTTGGGTTCATTTTTAGGAGAATATGGAATTATAGTAGTGCCAATTTTTGTATTTATCCTGCTTTTATCGGCTTACTTCATATTTATTAGAAAAAAAAGTAAGCATATTGGACAAGCAATAATGCTGTCTTTACCGGGAATAAAAAAATTAATTAGAGAGCTGGAAATTACCCGTTTTACTTTTTTACTTGGAACACTTCTTGACGCCGGACTGCCAGTCGGAAATGCTTTAGAATCTTTAATATCAAGTGGTGATTCTGGCTTAAAAGCTTATCAAAAATTTTATCTTCATTTAAAAGCTAACGTGGAAGAAGGAAATTCTTTTCAAAAAAGTTTATCTTCTTATAAAAGAATAGATAAATTATTTCCTCGCTCAGTACAGCAGATGATTGTCGCCGCCGAGCAGTCTGGAAAATTATCAGAAATACTTTTAAAGATAAGTGGTAATTACGAAGATAAGGTGGACGCAACGACAAAAAATTTAATGACCGCTTTAGAGCCTTTAATGTTAATTATTGTGTGGATAGCGGTTGTTTTTGTGGCTCTATCAATAATCTTACCTATTTATAGTTTGGTAGGAAACTTTAATTAAAATAATGAATAATCTTGGACCAAAAAATCAGTCCGCTTTCAGCTTAACTGAAATGGTTTTAGTTGTAGCGATTATTGCTATTTTACTGGGTATATTTATGCCGGCTTTCAGTCGACTATTTTTTAGAAATAACCTGGACTCAGCTAAGGAGGCAATAAAAACCGAATTATACCGTGCTCAGGCCTCTGCTCGTGCTTCAGAAAATGATTCTAATTGGGGTATTTATTTAAATAATGGGAATCTTATTTTATTTTCTGGATCGAGTTATGCAACTCGAGATTCCAGTTATGATTTCTTAGAAAAATTAGCTGGCAGTCCTAATTTTAGCGGTTTAACAGAAGTTGTTTTTAATAAATCAAGTGGTCTGCCGAGTGTAAGCGGTACAATAATAATTAGTGATGCTGGGCTAAGTAAAGAAATAGTCATTTCTCCAAGTGGCTTAATAAACTAATGAATAATAATTTTTTACAAAAAAAGAAAAAAGCTTTTGCTCTCGTTGATGTGATTTTAGGAGCGGCTCTTTTCTCTATTATTGTTATTTTTACTGTGCCCGCTTTTTTATACGGTCAGGAATCGGCTATGCTGGAAGGAAAAAGACAACGAGCGGCTGATTTTTCTTTAGCCGGATTAGAGGCAGTGCGAAATATTCGAGATAACAACTTTAATAATTTATCAATTGGCACTTTTGGTTTAAATAAAACCATAAACGGCTGGATTTTAAGTGGCTCATCTGATACAGATGGAGAACTTACGAGAAGAATTACGATTGAAAATATTGATGAAAATAGACGCTTAGTTAAATCGCGAGTTACTTGGCCGCAAAACATGCAAAGAAATGGAGAAATTATTTTAGAAACAATTCTCACTAATTTTTCTAAAGAAATGCCACAAGAACCAGGCGAGGCAACTTATTCTGTAAATATTTATAACGACTGGATGACTGGCTATTGTGCTGAGGTATTAGTTGAAACAGAAAGCGAGGAAGAAATAGAATGGGAAGTGCAAATAGATTTAAGTAATGAACCTTTAAACGGCACAGTTGATTCTCTTTGGTCAGGTACTTGGAGTTTTAACGCTCCAATTCTAACGGTTTCTGGTCCGGATTGGAGTAAAACAATATCCGCTACAAATCCTTATACCTTTAATTTTTGTGCTAACAGGCCATCAAGACCAATAACAATCTTAGCAACAGTTTCCAATCCAGCTGACAATGGCAATAAGCAAGGTCCAACAACTGAAATAGTCCCACCAAGCGACTTACAAGTCGGTGACTTTATTGTTATGTTTGCTATGTATCGCGGTAATGCTAATTTAAATATTTTAAACACTGGTGGACAAGATTGGCAAGCTTTTAATCAATTAAATAGATCGAATGCTTTAAGAACAAGAATATTCTTTGCGATTTATAACGGTACTTGGCAAGGAAATCCTAGTGTAAGCGTCGGCTCAGGAACAGCTGCTTTAAGCGTCGTGGCTCATTTTTTTCGCTATACCGATCCCTGGTGGGCAATAGATACCTGGGAAACTTCAGGAAATTTTAATGCTAATTCTAATCCTTATAATGTTGAAATAAACAGCCTAAACACCAACTCTAATGGAGCCATGACTTTAGCTTTTTGGGCTTCAGAAAAATCAAGCACCTGGGGACTGCAAAGCTTAGACTGGGCAAATATCGGCAATTCTCAATATCGAAATACAAGAACAGCTAGTTCTATAAGCTCAGCTTATAAAACAATAGAAACACCTGGACCAAGTGGTAATGTTATAAATCGAATTTTAACAAATACCAATGTCCGCGGTAACTGGCATATTTTTTCTATTAAAAAAATGCCTTAAATATAAAGCGATAAAAATGATTAACTTATTAAAAACAAAGTCAGCCTTTACTCTGGTAGAAATAATTCTCTATACCGCTGTCTTATCTATTTGTCTTGTAGCTATGTCTGCTTTTATGGATACAGTTATATCGGCTAAAGCAAAAAATAGAATAATCTTAGAAGTTGAAAGACAGGGCGAGTATATAAGCAGTTTAATACAAAAAAATATTATTGAATCAGATTATTTAAATACTCCCGTGTCCGGTAATTCATCTTTCCTGTCTTTAAGCTTTAATGATCCTCTTAGAAGTCCAACAATATTTTCTCTAAGCAATGGAAAAATAATTATGACTAAAGCCGGCAATCCAGCTCAAGAGCTAAATACGGGCTCACTAATCGCCGAAAATTTAATTTTCGAAAATAATAGTCTTTTAAATACTCCAGGAAATATTAGTGCTTCGTTTTCTTTGAGATTTGGAAATGTAAATGATAGAGCAGAATTTGCTTATCAAAGAGATTTTAAAATAAATGCTAGTCGTCGTTTTTAAAATATGAAAAAAGCTTATATCACCATAGTAACTGTTATCACAATTAGCGCCGTTTCAATCGCGGTGGTTATTTCTTTAATATTTAGTAGTGTCGGTGCGGCTAAAATAGGACTAAGCTTAAATAATTTAAGCCAAAGCGAAGTGGCAGCCGAAGCTTGTGCTGAAGAAGCTTTAGAAAGAATAAGAAATGATAAAAATTATAACAGCTCTTTTAATTTAAGTTTAAGCAATGCTAATTGTTCGGCGAGTGTCTTAAAAAATTCTGACTCTCATTTTATTATTAGATCAACCGGTTTAAGTGGTGAAAGTCTTAGCCGACTACTTGTTGAAACATCGCAGACTGAACCAAAAATTATTTTAAATAAGTGGCAGAAGGTAGCTAATTTTTAAATTAATTATTTATTAACAAGCTATCCTTTAGTCCAATATTAAGATGAACTAATACAGGTATTGGCAGCTTTTTATAAAATATGCTATAATTAATTTATAAATTTTTAATAAAAAAATTAACTAATTAGTGCTTGATTTTAAAATCGAGACAAAAAAACTATGAAAAATGAAAAAAAAGGTTTTACCTTACTCGAAATCTTGTTGGTAGTAGCTGCTATCGCAATCTTAGCTGGTATCGTAATTCTTGCTATTAATCCATCAAAACAATTAGGAGACACAAAAGACGCTGCTCGTCGAGCTGATGTAAACACTATTTTAAATGCAGTTTACCAGTACGCTATTGATAATAATGGCGCTATTCCAGCTACAATCAGTTCAACTACAACAGAAATCTGTATGACTGGTGGAACTTGTACTGGCTTAATTGATTTAAGTGTTTTAACAGAAAATGAAAAATACTTAGTTTCTATTCCAGTTGATTCAAGCACAAACGAGAATGGAACTGGTTATGAAATTGTAAAAACAGCTAATAATCGTATCACTGTTGAGGCTATGAACGCTTCTACCGGAACAATTAAGGCAACTAGATAACTTGATAAAAAACTGAATTGATAGAAAATCGGCTCCTCGGGAATAATTTCAAGGAGCCGATTTATTTATCAAATTTACAAAATATTTTATAAAAATGGCTTCAAAAAGCATTCGCACTAAGATAATTTTAAACACTTCCTTGATTATTTTTTTAGGAGGTTTTTTAACCGCTTTAGGCATGGGTTTTTTGTCATATCAAAGAGAGGTTGATAATTTTCAAGAAAAATTAATTTTAAAATCGGAACTTAGTTCGGAAAAAATAAACGTATTATTTAATAATCACAGTTCGGTTGCCGAATCTTTATCTAAAAATGAAAAAATAATAAACATTTTAAATAATTTAAACTCAAATAGTGATATTTCTCTTATAAATAAAGAAATAAATGAGTTAATAAGTGTTTATAATTTAAAAAATGGCTACGAAGATATAAAAATAGTCGATAATTTTGGTCGAGTGATTTCTTCTCGAAATATTGAAAAAATCAATGAGAATATTTCTTATAGTTCTTATTTTAAAAGATCAATCGCCGGTTATTCAACTATTAATTCTTTATTTTACCCTGAAGAAGGAAAGACTTCTTATTTTTTCTCTGAAGCAATCAGAAACAGAAATAATCAAATAATCGGTGTAGTAGTTATTAGGATTGGCCATGAAGAAATAATGAGCCTTGTTCAAAGCGGATTAGAAGAAAGACAAAACAGTTTTATAATAGATGAAAATGGGGTAATTACCTGCTCATCTGATGAGAATTATTTATATAAAAGTTTAGGGGATTTAAATCCGAGTATTTCCAGAAAAATAATAGAAGAACAAAGATTTCCTGGTAAAAATATTAGCAGCCTTGGCTATCAAAATTTACAAAATTTAATTGCCTCAGGATTAACCAGCACAATTAATGAAAAAGTTTTTCAAAATAATAGAGAAAAAATAATAACCATTAGTCCTATTGGCAGCAGTCGTTTATTTGAGCTAATGGAAACCGATTTAGAAGAAGCTAATATTTTAGCTTTAAAAACAGGCGTGACAACTTTCATTCCAACTATTTTAACTATTTTCATAATTATTATTTTTATATATTTTCTTATCTCAAATCTCCTTAAACCAATAGATTCCTTAAAAAAGACAGCCATCTCAATCGGCCTAGGAGTTTTCAATCAAGATAAAAAAATAGAAAGCGGCGACGAATTAGATGAACTTGAAAATGTTATTTTAAACACAGCCAATCAATTAAAATCTGCCTATGATGAAATGGAAGAAAAAGTTAGAACTAGAACATCTGAAATCGAAAAAAAGAATGAACAGGCCGAGAGAACTAATCAAGCCATGTTAAATATCATGGAAGATATTGAAAAAGAAAAAAGTAAAGTTGAATTTTTAGCTAATGATTTAAAAAAATTCAAATTAGCCCTTGATAATACGAGTGAACAAGTTTTAATCGCTGATACCAGTGCTCGGATTCTTTATGCTAATAAGGGTATGGAAGCTTTAACTGGTTATAAAATTAAAGAAGTAATTGGCAAAACAACTGCAGAATTATGGAGAGTGGTAGAAGACCAGAAACAAGAAGAAAAAGTTTGGAGTAGGGTTTTTAATCAAAAAAAATCTTATAGTGGAGAATTTAAATGTCGTCATAAAAATGGCAAGGAATACTTTGAGCACAAAACTATTTCCCCAATTTTAAACGAAGCTGGTGAGGTTGAATTTTTAATTAGTATCTCTTACGATAAAACTAAAGAAAAAGAAGTTGATAAAGCTAAGACAGAATTCGTTTCTTTAGCTTCACATCAGCTCAGAACCCCTCTTTCAAGTATTAACTGGTATGCCGAGATGCTTTTAGCGGGAGATGCGGGTGCTCTAACGGATGATCAAAAAAGTTTCATAGAAGAGATTTCAAAAGGCAATAAACGCATGGTTTCCTTGGTTAATTCCCTTTTAGATGTTTCACGCTTAGAATTAGGCACCTTCACTGTTGCCCCTGAAATAATGGATATTTGCGACCCAGCGAAAAGTGTTATTAATGAGTTGAAGCCTGGCATTCAACAAAAGAAATTAAAAGTAACATTTAACTGTGCCGGGGATATTCCAAAAATAAAAGCTGATCCTAAATTAAGTCGTATTATTTTTCAAAATCTTATTTCTAATGCCGTGAAATACACGCCCGAAGGAGGAAGTGTTAAAGTGGAAATTAAAAAAGATAATGAAAAGTTTATTCTTATTACTGTTTCTGATACTGGCTATGGTATACCTGCTAATCAACAAAATAGGACCTTTGAAAAACTTTTCCGAGCTGACAATGTAAAAAGCACTGACACTGAAGGAACTGGCCTTGGCTTATACATTATAAAATCAATTATCGATAGTTCTGGCGGAGATATAAGCTTTGAATCAGAAGAAAATAAAGGCACAAGCTTCTTTGTTCGCCTACCTATCAAAGGGATGAAGAAAAAAGAAGGAACAAAAACTTTAGGTGAATAATTTAAATAAAAAAAATATGGATACAAAAAAAGTAAATATTTTAGTAGTTGAAGATGAGTTGCCATTGCTTGATGCTATTAAAACAAAATTAAGCCTTAACGGCTTTGAAGTGGTAACGGCTCGCACCGCGGAACAGGCTTATGCCTATTTAGAAGATTTAGATATAAAAGTTTTATGGCTTGATCATTATTTATTAGGCAAGGATAGTGGCTTGGATATAGTCGCTCGCGTAAAAGGTGATGAAAAGTATAAGCATGTGCCTATTTTCGTCGTTTCAAACACAGCCAGTCCTGACAAAGTTCAAAGTTATATTAATTTTGGAGTAAATAAATATTATGTAAAATCTGATTGCCGACTGGACAAGATAATAAGCGATATCAATACTTATCTTGAAAAACCAGAATAATTAATTTAACTTCAAACACACAAAAAATATATTCTTTCAAAAAAATATGTTTTAAAAAATAAGAAAACTCTTTACAATAAAAGCTATCCAGTAGGATAGCTTTTATATTATTACGAAGGGGTTTTTACTTTAAAGGTTTAGGATTTTTTTAAACGATCAATCTCGTTTTTAAGCTCTAACATTTTAAGCTCTCTATCAACCATTAAAGTGTTTAATTTTTCTAGTTTATTTTTTTGAACTTCAGTTTCTTGTTCCCTTTTTTTTCGATCAGATATATCAGAAAATAAAGCAATAATCATAGGTTTATCTTCGGTTGAGACAAAATCAAATAGAGCCTCAACAACTCTATCACCTTGTAAAGTTAATTCTACTTTACGAGAAGAAAAACCATCCTCAGAAAAAAACCGGAAATCATTTATTTTTTTACCATTAGCCTGGTTTATCGCTTG